>NZ_JAAQXA010000009.1:0-190470 GCF_012985775.1 Pseudomonas sp. WS 5011 | reverse complement strand
GTGAAGCCTTGAGCTTGACTGAGCTGAATGATCGCGCGCTCTTCAACGCTGAGTTCGGAATAGGACATAGGGGCAGCACCGTACCGGAAAGGTCAGGTGTTGCACTCAGTTTTCGCGGCCGCCCAGTGATAAGTAAAAACCAAGCACCACTCGCGTATACACATCGATGGCAATTGTTATCCATGGACGCATTAGAGGTATTCGCTGATCATCAACAATAATGCAATCAACTAGTGCGTGATCTATCTGGATTAATTGAAGAGGAGCTTCAGGCTGTACTTTTTCTCCACGGACAGCATAAGCTTGGCGAGCCGCTTTTTTTCCGGATTTTTTTGCAAGCAATTCGCGGGGCTTACGCTCTCTTACCCGATTTGCTATCGTAGCTGAGCTCGGCGCTTTTAGGGAAAGAGTCAAACACTGTTCTTTTACTTTCTGTATAACACGCTCTACGGTCGCGCCAGGCCCCGCATAGTATTCATCAATGACCTGTTGGATGATATCTTCTACATCCGCCCCGATTATTTTGACGCCTTTCGTTCTTCCGCGTCTTTTTAGAATTAAGCTCTCCGGCCCTTTTTTCATGTCTAGCTGCGCGAAAAGCCTTCGAATCTGAGAGGCACTAAGCCCAAGCGCTAAACTACATTGCTCTACGTCTTGCTTAGAGAGAAACTGCTTGGTTTTTAAAGGGGCTAATACGTTGAAACGATCAGTTGCCAACTTTATATCTGAATCCCTTATGGCGAGCTCTGCTTCTGCCTGGAACGTTTCACTACCTGAATGAAGAGGCGTTTTTAGTTCAAACTCTATTTCTCCTGGCGAAATAAAAACTGTTTCGCCAGAGATGACATCTCTAGCCTCGATCTTGCTTGGAGAGGTCGATGCAATAATTTCTAATCTTTTATTCCCTGCAAGAACTAAAGCGCCCGGGCTTATGCTTATTTTTTGCATGGCAACACCCATAACAAAAAATGCGGAAGTATTCAGTAATTTAGTTAAATATGCGGAAATTTCAAAATTCAACGCTATGATGAGAGCGCCTAGAAATATTACTTATATTTTTCAATTACTTACTTCATGCGCGCCTTTAGCTAATCTCGACAACCGCCTAGGATTCACCGCTCTCGCCCTAATCCGGGCTTCGTACAATGTGAGTTATGTTTAACGCGCGCCGAGATCCAGCAATACACGACCACGGCTTGGGCAAGTTTCCATATAACGATGCGCTTCGACCACGTTATCGAAACTGTAAACCTTGTCGATCAATGGCTTGAGCAAACCATCTGCTGTCAGCTGATTGATGCCTTGCACAGCCTTGGCCACGGCCACTGCATCCTGCGGGATATTCAGCTCTTCCTTGCCGGTGAAGTTACCGATGCAATGCACGAAGAATTGAATGTTCTTCTGGAACGCCGCACAGGCTGGGAATGGCGTTTCATTGCCGCCTTGCAGATCGAACAGAATCAGTCGACCGCGCGGCGCGATGGCGTCGCCCAGCAGGCACATCTGCGGGCCGCCAAGTGCATCCATCACCACGTTGACGCCGCGGCCATCGGTCAGTTTGCTGACGCGGCTGACCAAATCTTGCTCCTCGGTGAGGATGATGTGATCTGCGCCCAGCTGCTTGAGAAAGTCGCTGTCCTCGGCAAAGGCTGTCGCCGCAATGACCGTGGCGCCCAGAGCTTTGCCCATCTGCACGATGTACGGGCCCCAGCAGCGGCTTGCGGCCGTTACCAGCACGGTTTCGCCGGGCTGCAAACGCGCCAGTTCAATGAAACCGAACCAGCCGACCATCGATGGTAGATAGTGTACGGCAGCTTGCTGCGCGGTCAGATTATCCGGGTAACGCGCTAAGGAACTGCGTGGCAATACCACGTGCTCGGCGTAACTGGGATAACGGTTGGCGCTGTGCCCCGGGAAGCTTGCTACTCGATCACCGACAGCCAAATCAGTCACGCCATCGCCGACGGCCAGCACCACGCCGGCCAGTTCGTGGCCCAGGCCTGCCGGCAATTGCGTTGGGGTATTGGCCAGATTCTGCCGCCAGAGCACGTCGTACCAGCTGACACCTAAGGCTTCAACACCGACCAGCACTTCACCTGCGGCGGGCGCCGGTGCTTGACGCTCTTCGATCTTGAGGACATCGGCCTCACCAAATTCGTGGAAACGCACTATGCGGGACATCGCAAACCTCTTCGGTTGACCCATTCAGGTCGTGGCAGCTGTTCAGCATTTCTGCGCGATACAGCCGTGGCGACCTCTTATGGCCACGGACTTTATCCGGGCTTTGCCAGCAATTCCACCGCTCAGGGCTGATATTCACCATGCTTGTCGATGATGATGAGTCACGCACACATCATTTCGCCGTGCATATTGCCTGGCGACAGCATTCGGCATTAGCCTGATTCGGGCGCAAAAACGCAGCCACTCCAGAATGGACACCGGATGAACCGTAACGATCTTCGCCGCGTCGATCTCAATCTACTGATCGTCTTTGAAACGCTGATGCATGAACGCAGCGTCACCCGTGCGGCGGAAAAACTGTTTCTCGGCCAGCCGGCCATCAGTGCTGCCCTCGCCCGTCTGCGCAGCCTGTTCGATGACCCGCTGTTCGTGCGCACGGGGCGCAGCATGGAGCCCACCGCCCGCGCCATGGAGATTGCCGCCCTGCTCTCGCCGGCGCTGGATTCGATTTCCACGGCGGTCAGCCGTGCGGCTGATTTCCACCCAGCCACCAGCACCGCAGTGTTTCGCATCGGTTTGTCGGATGACGTTGAGTTTGGCCTCTTACCGCCGCTGATCAAGCGCCTGCGCGCTGAAGCCCCCGGCGTGGTGCTGGTGATTCGCCGCACCAACTACCTGCTGATGCCGGCCTTGCTTGCCTCCGGGGAGATTTCCGTGGGCGTTGCCTACACCGAAGAGTTGCCGGCCAATGCCAAGCGCAAAGTACTGCGCCGTAGTAAACCGAAACTGCTACGTGCCGATACCGCACCGGGTGCACTGAGCCTGGATGATTTCTGCGCCAGGCCGCACGCGCTGGTGTCCTTTGCGGGCGATCTGGGTGGTTTTATCGATACCGAACTGGAAAAACTGGGGCGCAAGCGTCGCGTAGTACTCGCCCTGCCCCAGTTCAACGGCCTGGGTACCCTGCTCGCCGGCACCGATATTCTGGCCACCGTGCCGGATTACACCGCAGCCGCCCTGACCTCTGCAGGCGGGGTACGCGCCGAAGAACTGCCACTGCCGACGCAGACTTTCGAGCTGCATATGGCCTGGCGTGGCGCCCAGGACAACGACCCGGCGGAACGTTGGCTGCGTTCGCGCATCCAGATGTTCTGCGGTGATCCGGACAGCCTGGAGTAAACCCAGCACTGCAGCAAAAGCGCATTCAGGGCACTTTGTTCACATAGTTGAAATTGATAGAAGCCCATTCATCATCATTCACGATGATAGTCACCTTCGCGGCATTCGATTCGTTCCACGCCAGAGCGCGCAGCAGACTCCGCCCCATCACAACACCCTCGGGCGGATACACACATGGAACAGTCCAATAACAATCGCTGGCATTTCCCCTTGGCCCTTGCCGCAGTGCTGGTTTTGAGTGCATGCGGAAAAGCGCCGGAAACTGCACAGCAGATGCCTGCTGCAAAAGTCAGCGTGGCAGAAGTCATCGAACAACCGATCAACGAATGGGATGAATTCACTGGGCGCCTGGAAGCACCTGAGTCGGTCGAGATCCGCCCACGGGTGTCCGGTTTTGTTGATCACGTTGCCTTTGCCGAAGGCAGCCTGGTGAAGAAAGGCGATCTGTTGTTCCAGATCGATCCACGGCCGTTCCAGGCCGAAGTCAAACGCTTCGAAGCTCAGCTGCAACAGGCCCGTGCCAGCCAGGCGCGCACGCAAAGTGAAGCCAATCGCGGCGAACGCCTGCGCCAAAGTAACGCCATCTCTGCCGAACTGGCTGATGCCCGCGCCAGCGCCGCCGCCGAAGCCAAAGCGGCTGTGGCCGGTATCCAGGCGGAACTGGATAACGCTCGCCTCAACCTCAGTTTTACCCGGGTTACCGCGCCGATTGATGGCCGCGTCAGCCGTGCGGAAATCACCGAAGGCAACCTGGTCAATGCCGGGCAAAGCCTGCTGACCACCCTGGTCAGCACTGACAAGGTGTACGCCTATTTCGATGCAGATGAGCGCGTATTCCTCAAATATGTTGAGCTGGCGCGCCAGGCTGGCGGCCAAACCCGCGATGCCAGCCCGGTCTACCTGGGCCTGTCCAGCGAAGACGGCCACCCGCACCTGGGTGAGCTGGATTTCCTCGACAACCAGGTTAACCCGCAGACCGGCACCATCCGTGGCCGCGCGGTGTTTGATAACCGTGATGGCCGCTTTACGCCAGGCCTGTACGCACGCCTGAAGCTGGTTGGCAGCGGTCAGTACGCTGCCGCGCTGATCAAGGATGAAGCGGTCGGCACCGACCTGGGCAAGAAGTTCGTCCTGGTGCTCGACAAGGACAATGCCGTGCAATACCGCGCCATTGAGCTGGGGCCGAAGCTGGAAGGCCTGCGCATCGTGCGCCAGGGCTTGGCCAAGGGCGAGAAGATCGTGGTCAACGGCCTGCAACGTGCCTTCCCCGGTTCCACGGTCGATCCGCAGAGCGTGCCGATGGCCGACGAGGCCACCCTCGCCCAACTGCTGCGCTTGCGTCAGTCAGTCGATGAGCGCGATGCGCCACGGGTCGCCAAACAGGACACCCACAACGGCAAGCCTCGCGGCTGAAATGACGCCTGGGGCGCATTGCGCCCCTACCCGACAACCTGATTCGTAGGGCGCGCGTGGCCGATAGGGCCTGGCGCACCGGCGTCCGAGGACTTTCTGATGAACTTCTCGCAATTCTTTATTCAGCGGCCGATCTTCGCCACTGTGCTATCACTGTTGATCCTGATTGGCGGGGCCATCTCGCTATTCCAGTTGCCGATCAGCGAATACCCGGAAGTCGTGCCGCCCACCGTGGTGGTGCGCGCCACCTTCCCCGGCGCCAACCCCAAGGTGATAGGTGAAACCGTTGCCTCACCGCTGGAACAGGCGATCACCGGGGTGGAAGGCATGCTCTATATGTCCTCCCAGGGCACGGCCGACGGCAAGATGACTCTGACCCTGACCTTCGCCCTCGGTACTGATCTGGACAAAGCCCAGGTGCAGGTGCAGAACCGCGTGACGCGCACCATGCCGACCCTGCCCACTGAAGTGCAGCGCCTTGGCGTGACCGTCGACAAGGCCTCGCCCGACCTGACCATGGTTGTGCACCTGACCTCGCCGGACGACCGCTACGACATGCTGTATCTGTCCAACTACGCCGCGCTCAACGTCAAGGACGAGCTGGCACGGCTGGATGGCGTGGGTGATGTACAGCTGTTCGGCCTGGGCAACTACTCGCTGCGCGTGTGGCTCGATCCGAACAAGGTCGCGTCACGGGGCCTGGCCGCCAGTGACGTGGTCAATGCCATTCGCGAGCAGAACCGCCAGGTCGCTGCCGGCTCGCTCGGTGCGCCACCCTCTGACGCTGGCAACAGCTTCCAGCTGTCGATCAACACCCAAGGCCGTCTGGTCAGCGAGGAAGAGTTCGAGAACATCATCATTCGCGCCGGTGAAAACGGTGAAATCACTCGTTTGAAAGACATCGCACGCATTGAACTGGGCTCCAGTCAGTACGCCCTGCGCTCCTTGCTCAACAACAAGCCGGCGGTTGCCATCCCGGTGTTCCAGCGTCCTGGCTCCAACGCCATCGAGATTTCTGATGCGGTGCGCGCCCGCATGGCCGAGTTAAAACAGAGCTTCCCGCAGGGCGTGGACTACGAAATTGTCTATGACCCGACCATCTTCGTGCGTGGCTCCATTGAAGCGGTGGTGCATACCCTGCTCGAGGCCATCATCCTGGTGGTGCTGGTAGTGATCCTGTTCCTGCAAACCTGGCGCGCTTCGATCATCCCGCTGGCCGCCGTGCCGGTGTCGTTGATCGGCACCTTCGCCGTGATGCATATGTTCGGTTTCTCGCTCAACGCGCTGTCGCTGTTCGGCCTGGTGCTGGCCATCGGTATCGTGGTGGACGACGCCATCGTGGTGGTGGAAAACGTTGAACGGAATATCGGCCTGGGCAAAACCCCGGTAGAGGCCACCAAGCAAGCAATGAAGGAAGTCACCGGGCCGATCGTGGCCACGGCCCTGGTGTTGTGCGCGGTGTTTATTCCCACGGCGTTTATTTCCGGGCTTACCGGACAGTTCTACCAGCAGTTCGCGCTGACCATCGCCATCTCCACGGTGATCTCGGCCTTCAACTCACTGACTCTGTCCCCTGCCCTGGCGGCCGTGCTGCTGAAAAGCCACGACGCGCCGAAGGACCGTTTCTCCAAGGTGCTCGACAAACTGTTTGGCGGCTGGTTGTTCAACCCATTCAACCGCCTGTTTGACAGCGCCAGCCATGGCTATGTCGGTACTGTAAAACGCGTCTTGCGCGGCAGCGGTATTGCTCTGTTCGTCTACGCCGGCTTGATGGGGCTGACCTACCTGGGCTTTGCCAGCACGCCGAGCGGTTTCGTACCGGCGCAGGACAAACAATACCTGGTCGCCTTCGCCCAACTGCCGGATGCCGCGACCCTGGACCGCACCGAAGACGTGATCAAGAAAATGTCGGAAATCGCCGGCAAGCACCCCGGTGTGGAAAACACCGTGGCTTTCCCTGGCCTGTCAATCAACGGCTTCACCAACAGCCCGAACAGCGGCATCGTCTTTACCCCGCTGAAACCGTTCGATGAGCGCAGTGATCCGTCGATGAGCGCCACCGCCATTGCGGCCGAGCTGAACGCCCAGTTCAGCGAGATCCAGGACGCCTATATCGCCATCTTCCCACCACCACCGGTGCAGGGCCTGGGTACTATCGGCGGCTTCCGCCTGCAGGTGCAGGACCGTGGCAATTTGGGCTATGACGAGCTGTACGTGCAAACCCAGAACGTTATCGCCAAGGCCCGCACGCTGCCGGAGCTGGATCCGATGTCGGTGTTCACCAGCTACCAGGTGAATGTGCCGCAGATCGATGCCGCCATTGACCGCGAAAAGGCCAAGACCCACGGCGTGGCGATCAGCGACATCTTCGACACCATGCAGATCTACCTGGGCTCGTTGTACGCCAACGACTTCAACCGCTTTGGCCGTACCTACCAGGTCAACGTGCAGGCCGAGCAACAGTTCCGCCTGGAACCGGAGCAGATTGGCCAGCTCAAGGTGCGCAACAACCGCGGGGAAATGGTGCCGCTGTCAGCGTTCCTTAAAGTCAGCGCCAGTTCCGGGCCGGATCGGGTGATGCATTACAACGGCTTCCTCACCGCCGAAATCAACGGCGCGGCAGCCCCTGGCTACAGCTCCGGTCAGGCCGAAGCGGCGATGGCCAAACTGCTCAAGGAAGAACTGCCCAACGGCATGAGCTTCGAATGGACCGACCTGACCTACCAGCAGATTCTGGCCGGTAACAGCGCAATCTTCGTCTTCCCGCTCTGCGTGCTGCTGGCCTTCCTGGTACTGGCGGCCCAGTACGAGAGCTGGAGCCTGCCACTGGCGGTGATCCTGATCGTGCCGATGACCCTGCTGTCGGCTATCACCGGGGTGATCCTGGCGGGAGGCGACAACAACATCTTCACCCAGATCGGCTTGATCGTACTGGTGGGATTGGCCTGTAAGAACGCCATCCTGATCGTCGAGTTTGCCAAGGAAAAACAGGAAGAAGGCATGGATCGCTTCAGCGCGGTGCTGGAAGCCTGTCGCCTGCGTCTGCGGCCGATTCTGATGACCAGCTTCGCCTTCATCATGGGTGTGGTGCCGTTGGTGCTGTCTTCCGGCGCCGGCGCAGAAATGCGTCATGCCATGGGCGTGGCGGTATTTAGCGGCATGCTCGGCGTGACCTTCTTCGGCCTGCTGCTGACCCCGGTGTTTTATGTGTTGATTCGCGGTTTCGTGGAGAAACGCGAAGCACAGAAGGCCGCGCGTTTGCAGGAGGTGCAGGCATGAAGTCCCTTAACGCCAAGCCGCTGGCCCTCAGCCTGTTAACCCTGGTGCTGACAGCCTGCGCTGTCGGCCCGGACTACCAGCCCCCGCAAACCGCAGATGCCCAGCTGAGCAGCGCGCAAAGCAGCAGCTTCGACCGTTCGCGTTTCGAAGTCAGCTGGTGGCAGCAGTTCGATGACCCGATCCTCAACCAACTGGTGCAACAATCGCTCGAGGAAAACCGCCAGCTGCGCGTGGCCTTTGCCCGCCTGCGGGCGGCCCAGGCCATTCGTGATGATATTGGCAACGATCAGTTGCCGACCGTCACCAGCCGCGCCAGTGGTGAATTCGGCAAAGCCCAGCAACCCGGCGTCACCGAGCAGCGCGTGCGCGGCGAGCGTTATGACCTGGGTCTGGACATGCTCTGGGAACTGGATCTGTTTGGCCGCATCCAGCGCCAACTGGAAGCCAGCGATGCCGAGCTGGACGTGGCCGAAGCGGATTACCAGCAACTGCAGGTCAGCCTGATCGCCGAACTGGTGGATGCCTACGGCAGCCTGCGCGGCGCGCAACTGCGCGAACGCATCGCCCGCGCCAACCTGAAGAATCAGAGCCAGTCACGCGCCCTCACCGAACAACTGCGCGACGCCGGTATCGGCAGCGAACTGGATGTGCTGCGCAGTGACGCCCGCCTGGCTGCCACCGAAGCCAGCCTGCCGCAACTGCAGGCCGAGGAGGCACGGGCGCGCAACCGCATCGCCACCCTGCTCGGCCAGCGGCCGGAGCAACTGACTATTGATCTGTCGGCAAAGCCGCTGCCGGTGATCGCCAAAGCGTTGCCGATTGGCGATCCGGCCGAGCTGCTGCGCCGCCGTCCGGATATCCGCGCCGCCGAACGCACACTGGCAGCCTCCACCGCCAATGTCGGCGTGGCCACCGCCGACCTGTTCCCGCGGGTCAGCCTGTCCGGTTTCCTCGGCTTTACCGCCGGGCGTGGTTCGCAGCTGGGCGCTTCCGCCGCCCAGGCCTGGGGCGTGGCACCGACCATCAGCTGGGCCGCCTTCGACCTAGGCAGCGTGCGTGCCCGTCTACGCGGCGCCGAAGCAGAAGCCGATGGCGCGCTGGCCAACTATGAACAACAGGTGCTACTGGCTCTGGAGGAATCGGCTAACGCCTTTAGCGACTACGGCAAACGTCAACAACGCCTGCTCGCCCTGCTACGCCAATCCGACGCCAGCCGCGCCGCTGCCGAACAAGCCCGCGTGCGCTACCGCGAAGGTGAAGTGGATTTTCTGGTATTGCTCGACGCCGAACGCGAACGCCTGAGCGCCGAAGACGCCCAGGCCCAAGCGGAAGTTGAGCTGTATCGCGGCATTGTCGCCATCTACAAGGCCCTCGGCGGCGGGTGGCAGCCTAACGCCTGACTTGCTCAACGACTCTCCCCCAGGTTGGCCAAGCCAACCCCTTCCCGCCCCATGGCAGTTGCTCCTTGCCATGGGGCTTTTTTATTTGGGGAGGATTGTTTTCAGCCAAGAGCGGTCAGCTAGGGTCTGTAAACTGCCCGGCAGTTGAATTAGATCGGTGGCCGCCGACTGACAGCCGCCACCCATATAGATTCAGACCTGCGGGCTAGCTGGGGGCTGACCACGGGTTTTCCAAAGTGAAAGCAGCACACCGCCCAGCAATAGGCCCAGAGTCACGCTCAAGGAAATCACAGCCGGGATTTTGCCGATGATGCCAACCAGGAAGATCTTACCGCCGATAAAAACCAGCACTAACGCCAGTGCGTACTTGAGGTAAGCGAAGCGGTGAATCATCGCCGCCAAGGCGAAGTACAAAGCACGCAGACCAAGTATGGCAAAGATGTTCGAGGTGTAGACGATAAAAGGATCCTGGGTAATGGCGAAGATCGCCGGCACGCTGTCCACCGCGAACACCAAGTCGGCACACTCGATCAGCACCAGGGCCAGGAAGAACGGTTCTGCGGAGTGATGGCCTGCCCATCACTTATTCTGCTCACGAAGACTTGTCGATCTTCAGGGCAGCCCACGGTAGCTGCTGCAGATGCTGCAAACTGAAGTAGCCAGTGCCGAAGTCATCTATTGCTACCATATGCCTGAATCTTTAGCTCACTTCTATTTAGATCATGCGTAGAGATCCATAGCTGGAGTACCCGATTTGGAATTTGAATGTTCATTATCCCGGCTGACTCAGAACTTCATGGCAAAGGACTATAGAAGGCGATGCAGGCATTGGAGCATCTGACCGTACACATCTCATGCAACGCAATAAACTGCAGCATGGTTTTCTCATGCCTCTGGGGCGTCATGTCGGAGGGGGCCACCAATGCCTAACTCTAAGCAGGCAACAGCAGAAAAATCAGGGGCAGATGAGCACTTCCTCGGGCTGCAGTACCTTACCAACGACTTTCCCTACTACAACGGCAAACCCGTAGGCTTTTCAGGTGCGCAATGGCTGCTGCTGATGTTGGGGGTGCTGGCCGGATTCCTAGTACTGATAGCACCATTGCCAATGTTCGCAGGGAATGTTGGGCAATTTATTCCCGCAACTTTGTTCTTCGCTATCCCGCTCGCGGTGCTGTCGTGGGTGACTCCGCATTATTGGAAAGAGCTGTTCCGTAAGGTCACGGTGCGCGACATCAAGTGGATGATACTGTTCGCGCTGCTCAACATCGTGGTCACCATGGTCATAGGCCTGGCGGTCAGCCAATCCCTGAGTACGCACTCGAACCCAGCTTTCGCCGCTATGGCAACGCAAACACCAGTTGAGCTCCTACTCTTTTTCCTCAAGACGCTGCCACAGCTATTGGGGGAAGAACTTTTCACGATCTTGCCATTCTTAGCACTAATGGCGTTCTTGATCACGCATCTGCATTGGTCACGCAAGCGAGCGATCGTTGGTGCTTGGCTCTTGGTGGCAATGCTTTTCGGCGCCGCACACCTGCCGACCTATGATTGGAATATGGTGCAGGCGTTCGTCGTGATCGGCAGCGCGCGGCTGATCCTGCTGCTGCCCTACATCATGACTAAGAACATCTGGGTCTCCACAGGCGCTCATATACTCAACGACTGGACACTCTTCATCATAGCCCTGTTGGGTGCCATAGCATCTGGGCACTAGGCTTCGTCATATTCAAAAGTTCCTTGTTTTGTAGACGATCAATGACTGCTACTTACCGGTTTTTGCCTTTCGCAACTGTTCGATTCGGGTCGGACGCAGCCCCTGGCGAATGACCGCTATTGGCCGATTCTGTTGAAAAAGTAGCGACCTCCCCATGCCGTTGGCAAAATTGCTTTGTCAGCGAGCGTGGGGGCGAACAGCATGATGGGACAGTTACCGGGAGGACAGCAGCGCCTGTTCTACTCGTTCAATCTGGAAGATCACGTCCCGGCCCAACATCTCCTGCGCAGCATCGACCAGTGCCTGGATCTCAGTGATCTGCGTGCACACCTGGCCGACTTCTACAGCCCCATCGGACGCCCCTCGATCGACCCGGAGTTGATGGTGCGCATGCTGGTCGTTGGCTACTGCTACGGCATCCGTTCCGAGCGACGGCTGTGCGAAGAGGTGCATTTAAATCTGGCCTATCGCTGGTTCTGCCGGCTGGGCCTGGAAGACGAAGTACCCAATCACTCGACCTTCTCGAAGAATCGCCACGGCCGTTTCCGTGACAGCGGCCTGTTCCGCTGGTTGTTCAATGAAGTGCTGCGCCGCTGCATGGCAGCTGGCCTGGTCAAAGGCGAAGGCTTCGCTGTGGACGCCAGCATCATCAAGGCGGATGCCAGCCGGCAACGTGGGGTGGCGGGAGATGAAGTCGATTGGCGTGATCCAGCGCTCAGCAACCGCGCTGTGCGCGAGTACCTCGAAGCCCTTGATGAAGAGGCACTGGCTGAAGCTCTTCCCAAGAAAATCTCGCTCACCGATCCGCTGTCCCGTTGGACTGCTGCGCCAGGCGGCCCGGCCTTCTTTGCCTACTCCACGAATTACCTGATCGATACTGAGCACGGCGTGATAATGGATGTGGAAGCGACTCCGGCGCATCGTACCGTCGAAGTCGACTCGACTAGGACGATGGTCGAGCGTGTCGAAGCGCAGTTTGATCTCACACCGGAACGCCTTATCGGCGATACCGCTTATGGCACCGCCCCGATGCTGGCCTGGATGGTCGAAAAAAAGGGCATCGAGCCGCATGTGCCGGTGTGGGACAAGACCGAGTGCAAGGACGACAGCCTCTCCAGTAACGACTTCCGCTGGAATCCAGAGGCCAATGAATATCGCTGCCCAGCCGGCAAACCGCTGCGCAGTGAATGGCGTGCCTTCACCCAGAAAAGATCACGGGTGACCAAGGCCAACACCATCATCTACCGCTCCAGCCAAATCGACTGCGCCACCTGTCCGCTGAAAGCGAAGTGCTGCCCCAATACCGCATTCCGCAAGATCGCTCGGAGCATCCATGAAGCGGCCCGTGACGTGGCGCGACGCATCGCCAAGACACCGGAATACCTCATCTCTCGTTGCGAACGGAAGAAGGTGGAGATGCTGTTCGCCCACCTCAAGCGGATCATGAAACTCGACCGTTTACGGCTGCGTGGTCTGACGGGGGCGACTGACGAATTCACCTTGGCCGCTACTGTGCAAAATCTGAGACGTATGGCCAAGCTGCTGCCTCACGGGCCACCGATCATGGGATAGGTGCGCCTGCGGCGAGCAGAAACCCTCGAATTAACCCTCAGACCTGAGCAAGGAAGCTCAGTGAAACGCCGAAAGGCAACTTGAAGTGGCTTGCAGCCACTTCGACAGCAGGCATACTTGATCGGCAGGCTGCCGCTGAAGCTACTTTTTCAACAGAATCGGCCTAAAGCTGCCCTCCTCGCCAGCGACTGTGGGTCCAACCCACTCCCTTGTCTGGGCCAAGTCTTTTGTGTTCTTACGCTCAACTAGCCTGCACACAACTCGGCTGCCCTGCCGAGTAGCGCACGCTGGGGCTGACGGCGGCGTTGAATTCTTTGAGGGCAGTCGAGCCGATCAGCAGTGGGTATTCAAAGGCACTGCGGTCGGTCAGGTTGACCTCAATGTTCTTCAGTTCATCGCCCACGCAGATGTCCATCTCAACCACCGGGCGCTCGGTGTAGAGCTGCTTGTCACCCGGCTGACGGTCATCGGCACGGCGTTTGATATAGCTCATGCGCGCCAGTGGCTTTTCAATGACCTGTGCGTGCGGAGCGTCTTCCAGGCCAAGCTGAAAGCGCACCCACTCGCCGCCATCACGCTTGAACACCTCGATATTCTTGGCACTGAGCGAAGCCGTTTCGGCGCCCGTATCGAGCTTGGCGGGCAGTTCCAGGTCCAGTTCCTGCAAAGAAACCTTCTCGTGCAAGCCATAGATTTGCGGCTGGCTGGCCATCGCACCGTTAGCAAACAGTGCAGTGCAGAGTGCGACGGCGGCCGGGACCTGCTTGAACGGTAGGAAGGCGAGGTTCGACATACGGTGACTCCAATAACATTTAGAAAGTGACGCTACGTTAACGTCGCTGGCTGAACTCAAACTTAATCAGGCGCGTATAAAAACTTCGCCCCGCCAGGAATGACCATGGCGGGGCGAAGTGGTTTCATGGGAGGTCGTTCAGACCTCAAGGCGGGTCACTTGAGATCGAAACGATCCAGGTTCATCACCTTGGTCCAGGCAGCCACGAAGTCCTGCACAAACTTCGCGGGTGCATCGCTGGTGGCATACACCTCAGCCTGAGCACGCAGCTGGGAATTGGAGCCGAACACCAGGTCAACCTGGGTGGCGGTCCATTTCAGGTCGCCGGTCTTACGGTCGCGGCCTTCCAGCACACCTTCGCTGGCAGACTTCTGCCACTTGGTGCCCATGTCGAGCAGGTTGACGAAGAAGTCATTGCTCAAGGTTTCCGGACGCTTGGTGAACACGCCATGCTGGGCTTTGCCGGCATTGGCATTGAGCGCGCGCAGACCGCCAATCAGCACGGTCATCTCCGGTGACGTCAGTTCCAGCAGCTGCGCCTTGTCGACCAGCAACTCGGCCGCAACGTTTTCGTAACCCTTGCGGGCGTAGTTACGGAAACCATCGGCCTTGGGCTCCAGTACCGCGAAGGACTCGACATCGGTCTGATCCTGCGTGGCGTCAGTACGGCCTGGGGCAAACGGCACCACGGCATCTACACCGGCCTTCTTGGCAGCAGCTTCCACCGCAGCAGAACCGGCCAGAACGATCAGATCTGCCAGGGAGACTTTCTTACCGCCAGCAGCCGAGGCGTTGAAGTCCTTTTGGATGGTTTCCAACGCTGCCAGCACCTTGGCCAATTCGGCCGGCTGGTTAACTTCCCAGTCCTTCTGCGGAGCAAGACGAATGCGCGCGCCGTTGGCACCACCACGCTTGTCGCTGCCACGGTAGGTGGATGCTGACGCCCAGGCCGTATTGACCAGCTGAGCAATCGACAGGCCGGACGCCAGGACTTTGGCTTTGAGGCCAGCGATGTCCTGCGCGTCAACCAGCGCATGATTGACCGCCGGAACCGGGTCTTGCCAGATCAGTTCTTCCTGCGGCACCAGCGGGCCGAGGTAACGAGCACGCGGGCCCATGTCGCGGTGGGTCAGTTTGAACCAGGCGCGGGCAAAGGCATCAGCGAATTCCTGCGGGTTCTGGTGGAAACGGCGAGAAATTTTCTCGTAAGCCGGGTCCATGCGCAGCGACATATCCGCAGTGGTCATCATCGGCGGGTGTTTCTTCGCCGGGTCGTGTGCATCCGGGATCAAGTGCTCGGGTTTGACGTTTTTCGGTGTCCACTGATGGGCACCGGCCGGGCTCTTGGTCAGTTCCCACTCGTAACCGAAGAGCATGTCGAAATAACCGTTATCCCAAGTAGTGGGGTTCGGTTTCCAAGCCCCTTCGATACCACTGGTGGTGGTGTGTACGCCTTTGCCAGTGCCGAGTTTGTTGATCCAGCCCAAGCCTTGCTCTTCCAGCGGCGCGGCTTCCGGCTCAGGGCCAACCAGGGAAGGATCACCGGCGCCGTGGGCTTTACCGAAGGTGTGACCGCCGGCTACCAGCGCCACGGTTTCTTCGTCGTTCATCGCCATGCGGGCGAAGGTTTCGCGCACATCGCGGCCCGATGCCAGTGGGTCAGGATTACCGTCTGGACCTTCCGGGTTAACGTAGATCAAGCCCATCTGCACGGCGGCCAACGGGTTTTCCAGCTCGCGATTACCGGTGTAGCGGCTGTGCGGTTTGTCGCTGGTGGCCAGCCACTCGGTTTCCGAACCCCAGTAGGTGTCTTCTTCCGGCTCCCAGATGTCCGGACGGCCGCCGGCAAAGCCGAAGGTTTTGAAGCCCATGGATTCCAGCGCAACATTACCAGCCAGAACGAACAGGTCAGCCCAGGACAGTTTGCGGCCGTACTTCTGCTTGATTGGCCACAGCAGGCGACGGGCTTTGTCCAGATTGCCGTTATCCGGCCAACTGTTGAGCGGCGCAAAGCGCTGATTGCCGGTGCTCGCACCGCCACGGCCATCGTGGATGCGGTAGGTGCCGGCTGCGTGCCAGGCCATACGGATCATCAGACCACCGTAATGCCCCCAGTCGGCTGGCCACCAGTCTTGCGAATCGGTCATCAACGCAGTGAGGTCTTTAATAACGGCATGCAGATCAAGCGTCTTAAATTCCTCGGCGTAATTGAAGCCTTCGCCCATGGGGTCGGACTTGGAGGAATGCTGATGAAGAATTTTCAGGCTGAGTTGGTTAGGCCACCAGTCGGCATTCTTTGGGGCGCCACCCGCCACAGTGTTGGTTCCGGTAGCACCCGAGAATGGGCATTTCGCATCATTTGACATGTCTCTCTCCTGTTGTTTTTCACCTAACGGGGTGGACTCAGCTTGGTAGCTGGACTGCGAACGAGCCAATAGGATTTGGGTATGACCTTTATAGTAGTCCGGGTATATGTCGCCGTGACTATAGAGTCAATGCCGCAAAACAGCTGATAAAGTAACAGCCATCGGCGTCCTATTGGCGCCTTGATAGATCGCATTTACTTCCCCCCTATTGAGTGCCTATTCGTGGAAGAGACCCGCCAAAAACCTGATGCCAGCGACGCCGACATGCTGGCTTTTATGCAGCGCCAACTGCGCTCTGGCCGAGTAAAAACCAGCGTATTGGTGAGCCTGACGCAAAAGGAATTTGCCGATGTCAGCCATGAGCGCATCGTGCAATGTTTCAATCAGCTGGATTCCACTTTGCTCAAACGCTAAGTGGCAGCCAACGCCGAACAGTTCCCTGTTTGACTTAACCCTCGCTTGCCCGCTCAACCCGACACTGGAAGCAGTTGAACTTGGAGCGGATATGCACGTAGGCCACGTGGGGATCGCTGAGAATCTGCTGACAAACTGCTGTTAATGATTTGCCGGGCACCACCTGACCGGTGTCGTAGCGAATCCAGTCGTCGCTGTCATAGCCACGAACAATCGCCGGTTCCAGAAACGCAAACCAGGCAGGCAATGTCGCCTGCTCATACCGTTCACAGGGTTGCTGATGCAGAAAGATCGGCCCGGTTTCGGCATAGGGCTGCAGAGCGGCAAAGGGCCGGTGAGCCAACACCAGCTTGGTTGCACCGGGTGTGATCAGGCTCAGACAATGCCGGCAAGGATTAGCCAGGCCCTCAGCCGGGCGCTGCACCGGTAACTGGCCGTTGGCATCCAGCCCGCCTTGCCAAATATGCATGGCCTCGGCATGAGCTATGCCGTGAACGCGTAACGCAATGGGGGCGGTATCAGTGGGTAAGGTCATCGCAACAACTCCTTGAGTGGGGTGTGCGACACACCTTAGGCAGCCGACGGGGTGCTCGCGATGCAATTCTGACTTTCAAATCTAAGGGCTTTTGTTCAATGTCGGATGCGCCGTTATGCTCGCGGCGATCCAATCCGGTTCTGCAGGGAGTGTTAGCCATGCTTGGCAAATTATTAGTAACCCTCGGCATCGTGTTTTATGCCGTGGTTGTGCCGATTTTCGAGTTGAACGACTCGCACGTGTTTAACCCCAACTGGGAGGCACATGCGCGTTTGCATGAGGTCTGGCAATTGGCGACCAATTGCGCGATTGGTGCGTTCTCGTTCTGGCTGGTGTGGTTTAAAGCCAACATACGGCTGAGCAGCCTGATGACTTTCTTCGTCACCGGCGGGTTTCTCCTGGCCTATGCCTTGCGTGGCAGCTACGGCGGCTCGATGGTGTTGTCGGATGGTTCGGAAAAAATGATCCTGAGCATCAACCTAGGCTTGTTTGCCTATTCGCTGGCAATCATCCTTGCGCTGCTGGCCCTGTATCTGGATCGTTCACACCGGCCTGCAACTTAAATTCGCGCCGAGTATCTGATGCCTCGGCCCAGTGTCTGCGTCAGTAAATGCGAACGCCCCCTTCCGGAGATTCAGATGTCCCGCAAACCCTCACTCAAGCCCTTACTCGCCCTGATTGCCCTCGCCTGCTTTGCCATGCTCGGCGGCGCTTTGCTGCTGCAGCACCTGGCCGGCTGGGAGCCGTGCACCTTGTGCATTCAGATTCGCCTGTGGCTGCTTTGTGGGGGCGCTCTCAGCTTGCTGATTCTGGTTGCTGAAGCCCTTGGCCTGCGCTGGCTGACCTTGCCGTTATGGCCGTTGCTGCTGGCTGCGGCGGGCATGGCGGTGTATGACAACACGCACTTGGTGCTGATCGAAACTGGCGTGCTGGAAAGCTCCAGCTGCTCGCCCTTCCCCTTCTATGCCTTTTACCTGCCGCTGCATGATTGGTTGCCCAGCGTGTTTATGAGTGCAGGTGTGTGCGGGGAGAACGACTACAGCATTCTCGGCCTGTCGTTTACGTACTGGACATTGCTCAGTGTTGCCTTGCTCTTGGCGCTGAGCCTGCTAGCTGCCTGGCGTGCAGTGCGCCGCTGATCCTTTAGCGCAAATCTTTTGCAGGTGGCGGTAAAACGCCACCTGCCCTCTTATAAGCGGATTTTTGCCGATTTTTGCCCGAAAATGGCGAGCCATCGCCACTCACTGTGCGTTTGATCACGCATGTTTTGTGGCTGAACCAGCCCTGCAGCCCTGCTGCTACTCTGGCATACGCATTGCGATATAGCCGGTGCTCTGCGCACAACAACTGAATGTGTCGCCGAATTAATCTGACACGAATGCCAGCCTGCTAAGCCCCATCCTGGCTCGCCGTCAGCACCACAACATAAGAACAACAGGACCATCCGCTATGTTGAAGTCGATCTGCGCCCTCGCCGCTGGCAGCCTGCTGCTGGCGTCCACCACGCTTCACGCGGCAACCGACAAGGGGCCAATCGTGATCAAGTTTGCCCATGTGGTGGCAGACAACACCCCTAAAGGCCAAGGCGCATTGCTGTTCAAGAAACTGGCCGAGGAGCGCCTGGGCGACAAGGTAAAAGTTGAGGTCTACCCCAACTCCAGCCTGTACGGCGATGCCAACGAGCTCGACGCATTGGCTAAAAACGAGGTGCAACTGCTGGCGCCGTCGCTGGCCAAGTTCGAGAAATACACCAAGCAATTGCAGGTGTTCGACCTGCCTTTCCTGTTCGATGACCTGAACGCCGTCAACCGCTTCCAGAAGCGCGCGAAAGGCCGCCAGTTGCTGCGCTCTATGGAAGACCACAACATTGTCGGCCTGGCCTATTGGCACAACGGCATGAAGCAACTTTCGGCAACCAAAGCGCTGCTGGTACCGGGTGACGCAGCCGGTTTGAAGTTCCGTATCCAGCCTTCATCGGTGCTTGAGGCGCAGTTCAACCAGCTCGGCGCCACGCCGCTGGTTATGCCATTTGCCGAAGTCTTCGACGCGCTGAAAAGCGGCAAAGTGCAGGGGGCGGAAAACCCATGGTCAAATATTTACAGCAAGCAACTGCACACGGTGCAGCCGTTTATAACCGAGACCAACCATGGCGTACTCGACTACATGCTGGTGAGCAACCCACGTTTCTGGTACGGCATTCCGCACCAGATCCGCATGGAGCTTGAAGGCATCATCGACGAGGTGACCTACGAGGTGAACCGCCAGGCTGAAGCCGCTAACCAGGCCGACCGCGACCGCATCGCCGCAGCCACCGGCACGCAAGTTATCGCCCTTAACGATGAACAACGCGATGCCTGGCGCCAAGCCATGCAGCCGGTGTGGAAACAGTTCGAAGGGGTTATCGGGGCTGACGTGATGAAGGCCGCCCAAACGGTCAACCGCAACAGCCACAATTGACCCTGCGGCTGACGCTTACTCTCACCTTGCCGCGTCACCAGGCTGCTGGCGGTTGCTGGAAATCCGCCAGTAACTGCTAGGACTCAAGCGCTGTGTCAGTACCAGCATCACAATGATGCAGATGAGCATCAGCAGCCAGGTTGCGGAAAAGCCACCAGTGTATGCCCGCAGCCAGCCACCGGCGGCGGGCGCTAATGCGTTAATCAGGAAGCCAACCCCCTATACAAAAGCCGCCAATTGGCCAGCGGCAATCGGCTCCTGCACATGATCCAGGCTGAGGAGCAGGCAGAGGGCAAAGCAGGCCCCCAGGCCAAAGCCGATAAAAGCGATCCAAAGACCGGGCAGCTGTTGCGGCGCCAGTAACAACCCGGCAAAGCCCAATAACTGCGCCATCAAGCTGATACTCAGCAAACCACGGCGCTCGCGCATGTGCTGGGCTAGCGCGGGCATGCCCAAGGCGGCTATCACCTGAAACAGCGTCATCCACGCCAGTAACAGCCCACTGTTCTGGCTGCTCCAGCCCAAGTGCTGGTAGTACGCCGGGAGCCAGGCCACCACGGGCATGTAGCCGCAATTGCATAAGCCGAAATACACCGCCAAGGTCCATGCTCGCTTGTTGCGTACAAAACGGCTCAAACGGTGCTCTGCCGGTAATAGCTGAGCGGCACGCCAGGGCGTTCTTACCCATAACAGCAAGCCGATGAGCGCCGGCAGTGCCCATACCTCCAGACCGATCTGCCAATGGCCAAAATGGTTGCTGAGTTGCGGGCTAAACCAGGCTGCAAGCCCTCCGCCACTCATTAACGCAGCGGAGTAAATGCCCATGGCCAGTGCCACGCGCCCTACAAATCGGCGCTTAATCAAACCAGGCATCAATACCTGAATAAGCGCTATACCCACCCCACTGATTAACGCCGTAAGCAGCAGCACCAGGCTGCTGTGAACCATCCCGCGCAGCGCGCAGGCCAGCAGAATGCACAACAAGCCGAGCGCGATGCCCCTGCCCTCACCCAGACGTGTCTCTACCTGGGCACTGAACAATGCCAACACCCCCATGCACACCACTGGCAACGTGGTGAGCATCCCCGCCATTTGGAACCCCAGGCCGACGGCGCCGCGAATGTCATTCAGCAAAGGGCTGATGGACGTCAAACTCGGGCGCAGGTTGAGCGCCACGAACACCACAACGCACAGCCAGGCGCCGGTGCGCCAACCGGGACTGACATGCCGCTGAGACCAGCTAAACATGTTGCGCATGCCAGCGTTGATAGAGCGCTGGCACGGCATGGTGCGCCATGTGTTCAATGCAGATGCGTTGTTCGGCCAGTGGCAAACACAGTTGCTGATACGCGTCTGTTGTAGATAAACCAAAAGGCTCAGCGTCTGCGTTGGCGGCGGCAAACACCACCCGGCTGATGCCGCACAGGTGCATCGCGCTCAGGCACATGGGGCATGGTTGCCCGCTGGCATAGATCACACACCCGGCCAAGCGGTTGCTGGCCAGCACCTGACTGGCCTGGCGGATGCACTGCAGTTCTGCATGCGCAGTTGGGTCGTGGCTCAGGTGCATCTGATTGCTGGCGGCGCTGATCAGCGTGCCATCACGGACCAATACCGCACCAAACGGCCGACCGCCCTGCGCCAGGTTGGCAGCAGCCAAGGCGATGGCCTGCTCAAGAAAGTTGCGGTCATTACACACGGCGTACTCACCAGCGGAGGAATCGTGGCGAGGATTATCCTGAGCGGCACAGGTATGCTGAAATTAAATATAAGCATGCCAATCAGTTGATTCAGGAATACCCGAATGCTTGATCTCCTGCTTTTGCGCAGTTTTGTCGCCGTGGCCGACTGCGCCAACTTCACCCGTGCGGCCGAGCGGCTGCACCTTACCCAGTCAACTGTTAGCCAGCAGATCCGCCGCCTAGAGGACAGCCTTGGCTATCGCCTGTTCGACCGCAGTGTGCGGCAGGTGTTGATGACTGCAGAAGGCGAACAACTGTGCAGCTATGCCCGACGCATTCTCGCGTTACATGATGAGGCTGAAGATGTGCTGCGTAACCGACAAAGTGAAGGCGTGCTGCGTTTAGGCGTGCCCGAAGACTTCGCCGCCGAACGCTTGATGCCGCTACTCGCCGACTTTGCCGGCCGGCAAACCAGCGTGCGCTTGGAAGTCAGCAGCGGGCTCAGCCCCGAGCTACTGCGGCAGTACCGTGAGGGCCAATTTGATGTACTACTGAGCAAGCAGATGAACCCCGGCAGCGATTGCCTGGCGGCCTGGCCGGAACCACTCTGTTGGCTCGACAGCCGGCAGCATCCGGCGCTGCAGCGCAATCCTGTGCCGCTGGTGGTATTTGCTCCCGGAGGGCTGTATCGCCAGGAAATGATTCAGACCCTGGAGGTACAAGCTCGGGCTTGGCGCATCAGCTATTCCAGCAGCAGCCTGGCCAGCGTCTGCGCCGCAGTCGCTGCTGGGCTGGGTATCAGCTTGCTGCCGAAACGGGTACTGCAAGCGGATCATCAACGGATCGACAGCCTGCCAGCAGTAGAAGGTATGCACCTGACGCTCTATGCACGGCCCAACCTGGGGCCAGCGGGTACAGCCCTCAAGGAGCGGTTGTATCAACTGTGCCAGGAGCAGACGCGCTAGCACTAGCTGGTTGCTCTTCCAACAACAGCTGTTGCTGCCAACCACCCCCAAGGGCCGCGATCAGCTGCACGCTGGCGGTCAGACGATTGCCCAGCAAGCTGAGGGTGGTGCGTTCATTGTTCAGCGCAGTGGCCTGCACACTGACCACGCTGTTGAAGTCCACTGTACCGGCGCGGTACTGGTTTTCGATCAGGCGTAGGGATTCGCGTGCGGCATCCAGCGCTTCCTGCTGGATCACGGCTTCCTGCTGCAGCACACGCAGTTGCACCAGGTAATCCTCCACCTCGCGGAAGCTGTCGAGCACCGATTGGCGGTATTGCGCCACGGTCTGGTCGTAGGCCGCTTCGCTGCGATCCAGCTCGGCGCTGCGCGCGCCGCCATCGAACAGGGTCAGCGCCAACTGCGGGCCGAGCGACCAGAAACGGTTGGGCAGATCGATCCAGTCGGCAAAGCTGCTGCCACGGTAGCCACCGCTGGCGGAAATGGTCAGATCTGGATACCAGGCGGCTTCGGCGACGCCAATCTCGGCGTTAGCGGCGATCACCCGGCGTTCCGCAGCCGCGACATCGGGACGGCGTTCCAGCAGTTGCGACGGCAAAGCCACGGGGATTGCTGGCAACGCGGGCAACTGCTCGCGTACGGCAATACTCAGCTCGCTCGGCGGCACGCCGATCAGTACGGAAATCGCATGCTCCAGCTGCGCACGCTGCCATTTCAGGTCGATGGCCTGAGCCTGGGTGCTTTTCAACTGGGTCAGCGCCTGGCTGACATCGGACTTCGGCACGATGCCAGCGTTGTACTGGTTTTCCGTGAGTTTCAGCGAGCGTTCATAGGCCGCCACAGTGGCATCGAGTAGGCGTTGTTGATCATCCAGCACGCGCAGTTGCAGGTAGTTCTGCACCAGCTCGGCCTGCAAGCTGAGCTTCAGTGCCGCCAGGTCGGCAGCGCTGGCCTCATAGCTGGCGCGGCTGGACTCCAGCGAGCGGCGCAACTTGCCCCAGATATCCAGCTCCCAGGCGGCATTCAGGCCAAGTTCATAACTCTTGCTGATCCCCCCCGTGCTGCTTGTAGTGCTGACGCTACTGGTGTTGGAACCGTTGCCCTGGCTGCTACGGGTAGCACCGGCGCTGCTCGACAGGCTCGGGTAGAACGCCGCGCGCGCACCGCGCACCAACGCACGGGCCTGGCGGTACTGCGCCTCGCTGGCGGCTAGGTTCTGGTTGGAAACATTCAGCCGCTCGACCAGAGCATTCAGCTCGCTGTCGCCATACAACTGCCACCAGCTGCCGCGCTCCAGCACATCACCGGGCTTGGCCTGGGTCCAGCCTTCAATCTGTTTGAACTGCGCCGGGGTTTGCAACTGCGGGCGCTGATAATCCGGGCCGATGGCACAGGCGCTCAGGGCCAGACTCAACGCCAGCAAGGTGGGTAAACGATAGGCAGCGAGGGCTTTCATAGCGGGGTTTCCAGGGCAGCGTCAGTGCGCACTCCGCGCCAGCGGTTGACCCGGTGGCGCAGGCGGTCGAAATACAGGTAGATCACCGGTGTGGTGTAGAGGGTCAGCAACTGGCTCAATACCAGCCCACCGACAATGGTGATGCCCAGCGGCTGGCGCATTTCCGAGCCTTCGGCGCTGCTCAGCATCAGCGGCAATGCGCCGAGAATCGCCGCCAGGGTGGTCATCATGATCGGTCGGAAACGCAGCAGGCATGCCTGGCGGATCGACTCGTACGGGCTCATATGCTGCTGACGTTCAAGCTGCAGGGCCAGGTCGATCATCAGAATCGCGTTCTTTTTGACGATACCGATCAGCAGGAACAACCCCAACAATGAAATCAGGCTGAACTCGATGCTCATCAATTCCAACGCAAGCAATGCGCCGACGCCGGCCGATGGCAAGGTGGAGAGAATGGTCAGCGGATGGATATAGCTCTCGTACAGTACGCCGAGGACGATATACACCACGACCAGGGCCATCAGGATCATCCATGGCTGATTCTGTTGCGTCTGCTGGAAAGCACCACCGGTACCACCCAGCATGCCTTGAACTTCCGTGGGTAACGCAATGCGCGCAATGGCCCGATCAATGGCCTGACTGGCTTGATCCAAGCTGACCCCTTCGGCCAGGGAAAAACCGATATTTTCCACGGCAAACTGCCCTTGGTGGCTTACCCGGTCTTCTTCCAGGCTGCGCTCCCAACGGGCAAAGCTGGACAAGGGCACCCGCGCGCCCTCGCTGGTAATCAGCTGGATCTGGTCGAGGGTTTCCGGGTACTCAGCGAACTTCGGATTGATCTCCATGACCACGCTGTATTGATTGAGGCTGTCGTAAATGGTCGACACCTGGCGCTGGCTAAAGGCGTTATTCAGCACAGCGGTAATCATGTTCATATCCACGCCCAGGCGTTTGGCCACATCGCGGTCAACCACTAGACGAATCTGCTGAGTGCCTTCGGCCTCTTTGGCATCGATATCGGTCAGCTCTGGCAAGGCTCGCAACGCTTCACGTACGGGGGGCAACCAAGTGCGCAGGGCATCGAGGTCGCCTGACAGCAGCATGTACTCGTTTTCCGAGCTGCGCCCTTCTCGCCCGCCGATCTGCAGGTCCTGATCCGGCATCAGGAACATCCGCCCGCCCGGCACTGTCGGCACTGACTGGCGCAGGCGGTTGATTACCGCCTGGGCGTCGACCTTGCGCTCAGTAACTGGCTTCAAGCGCACGATCATAAAGGCGTTGTTGATGCCGCCACTGCCGCCAATAAACCCGGCCACGCTTTCTACTGCTGGATCGGCCAGCACGGCACGGCGATAAATCTCCATTTTCGGCTGCATGACCTGGAATGACAGACCGTCATCGCCGCGAATAAAGCCGATCAATTGGCCGGTGTCCTGCTGCGGCATAAAGGTTTTCGGCACGCTGATAAACAGGAAGATATTCAGCGCGATAGTGGCCAGCAGGCTGAACAACATCAGCAGCGAATGCTTGAGAGCCCAGTCCAGCCCCCGTGCATAAAACGCCAGCACACGTGTCTGCACGGCCGCGCCCCAGCGTTGCATGATGCTGGGCGGGCGTTCAACGGTGTCGGCCTTGAGCCAGCGCGCACAGAGCATCGGCGTCAGCGTCAGCGACACCAGCAGCGAGATCACGATGGCCACGGCCAGGGTGATGGAAAACTCGCGGAACAACCGCTCGACGATACCGCCCATGAACAGGATCGAGATAAACACCGCGACCAGCGACAGATTCATCGCCAGCAAGGTGAAGCCCACCTCGCGCGCGCCCTTGAACGCCGCCGCCATCGGCGTTTCGCCGGCCTCGATATGCCGCGAAATGTTTTCCAAGACGACGATGGCATCGTCCACCACCAGGCCGGT
This sequence comes from Pseudomonas sp. WS 5011, assembly GCF_012985775.1. NCBI lineage: Bacteria > Pseudomonadati > Pseudomonadota > Gammaproteobacteria > Pseudomonadales > Pseudomonadaceae > Pseudomonas > Pseudomonas sp. WS 5011. Next base: position 165,142 of record NZ_JAAQXA010000009.1, on the reverse strand, counting down.
GGCAATGATCAGCGCCATCAGCGACAGGTTGTTCAGGGAGAAATCCAGCAGGTACATCACCGCAAACGTGCCGACCAGCGACACCGGCACGGCCAGGGCCGGAATCAGCGCCGCGCGCCAACGGCCGAGGAAGGCGAACACCACCAGTATCACCAACACCACGGCGATCAGCAGGGTTTGCTCGGCCTCATGCAGGGTGGCGCGAATCACTGGCGAGCGGTCCATCGCCACTTCCAACTCGATACTGGCGGGGATCACCGCGCGCAAGGCCGGCAACTGCTCGCGAATGCCAGCAATGGTTTCAATGATATTGGCCCCGGTCTGCCGGTTGATGACCAGCAGCACTGCCTGCTCATCGTTGAAGAAGCCGCTGTTGTAGCGGTCCTCGACACCATCGGTGACGCTCGCGACATCGCCCAGTCGCACGGCTGCGCCGTCCTGGTAGCGAATGATCAGCGGCAGGTAATCGGCGGCTTTCTCCAGCTGATCGCTGGCCTGCACTTGCCAGTGCCGCTCGGCATCTTCCACCGCGCCTTTCGGCCGCTTGGCGTTGGCCGCGCTGATGCTCTGGCGCACGTCATCCAGGGCGATGCCGTACTGATCGAGCAAGCGTGGCTCCAACGCCACGCGCACGGCGGGCAAGGAGCTGCCGCCGATCTGCACTTCACCCACACCGGTGACCTGGGCGAGCTTCTGCGCCAGGATGGTCGAAGCCACGTCATACAGCTGGCCCTTGCTGAGCACGTCGCTGGTCAGCGACAGCACCATGATCGGCGCTTGCGACGGGTTGATCTTGGCGTAGGTCGGCATGCTACGCATGCCGCTGGGCAGCAACTCGCGTGAGGCATTGATGGCCGCTTGCACTTCGCGGGCGGCGGCGTTGATGTCCCGATCCAGATCAAACTGGATCATGATCCGCGTACTGCCCTGGCTGCTGCGGCTGTTCATCTGGCTGATGCCAGCAATGGTGCCGAGTGAGCGTTCCAACGGTGTGGCCACACTCGACGCCATGATCTGGGGGCTGGCCCCCGGCAGGCTCGCCTGCACGGTGATCGTGGGGAAATCCATCTGCGGCAGCGGCGCGACCGGCAGCAAACCAAAGCTGACGCCGCCGAGCAACAGAATCGCCAGGCTCAGCAGCAAGGTCGCCACCGGCCGGCGGATAAAGGGCGCGGAGAGGTTCATCGGTTGACCACTAGCCCGGCTGCGCTTCGGCCGCTAATGCGCCGCGACAGGCGATCGAAGTACAGGTAAATCACCGGCGTAGTGAACAATGTGAGGATCTGGCTGAGCAGCAACCCGCCGACCATCACCAGGCCCAGCGGTTGACGCAGTTCAGCGCCGGAGCCGGTAGCCAGCATCAGCGGTATCGCGCCAAACAGCGCGGCCAAGGTGGTCATCAGGATCGGCCGAAAGCGCAGCAGCGCCGCCTGGTAGATCGCCGCTTCCGGCTGCATGCCCTGGTTGCGTTCGGCGTCGAGGGCGAAGTCGATCATCATGATCGCGTTCTTCTTGACGATGCCAATCAGCAAGATGATGCCGATGATCGCAATCAGCCCCAGCTCGTTGCCGCTGATCAGCAACGCCAGCAGCGCGCCAACCCCTGCAGACGGCAAGGTGGAGAGAATGGTGATCGGGTGGATGTAGCTCTCGTAGAGCACGCCGAGCACGATGTACATGGTGACGATGGCCGCGAGAATCAGCAGCAAGGTGCTCGACAAGGACGCACGGAAGGCTTCAGCCGCGCCCTGGAAGCGCGTCTGCACCGCCGGAGGAATACCGATCTCCTGCTCGACCCGCTCGATCACTGCCACCGCCTCGCCCAGCGATACACCGCTGGCCAGGTTGAATGATAGGGTCGCGGCCGGGAATTGGCCGATGTGGTTGATCAACAGGCTGGCGGCGCGTTCCTCGACCTGGGCCAGAGTCGACAGCGCGACCTGCTGGCCGTCGGCGGCCTTGACGTGAATCTGCCGCAACGCCGCCGGGCCAATGCTGCCGGCGTTCTCACTCTCCAGCACCACGCGGTACTGGCTGGACTGGGTGTAAATAGTGGAGATTTGTCGCTGGCCAAAGGCGTCGTACAGGGCGTTGTCGATATCGGCAATGCTCACGCCAAGGCGCCCTGCCATATCGCGGTCGATCTGCAGAAACACCTGCAGCCCACGGTTCTGCAGGTCGCTGGCCACGTCAGTCAATTCCGGCTGCTCGCGCAGCGCACTGACCAGCTTGGGCACCCACTCTTCCAGCAGGCTGATATCCGGCGACTCCATGCTGAACTGGAACTGCGTGCGACTGACCCGATCCTCGATGGACAGGTCCTGCACCGGCTGCAGATACAGCTCAATGCCAGGAATCCGCGCCAGTTCTGGCCTTAGGCGTTCGATAATCTGGCTGGCACTGACATCGCGCTCGGCCCGTGGCGTCAGGTTGATCAGCAGACGGCCGCTATTGAGTGTCGGGTTGTCACCGTCCACGCCGATGTAGGACGACAGGCTGGCCACGGCCGGGTCCTGCAATATCACTTCGGCCAGGCGCTGCTGACGCTCGCTCATGGCGCGGAAGGAAATCGACTGCGGCGCCTCGGAAATACCCTGGATCACCCCGGTGTCCTGCACCGGGAAAAAGCCCTTGGGCACGACGAGGTAGAGCACTACGGTCAGCGCCATCGTGCCGATGGCAACCAGCAAGGTCAGCGGCTGATGCTTGAGCACCCAGGTCAGCCATACGCCGTAACGGGCGATCATCCCGTCGATTACCGCTCCAGCGGCGCGGTAGAAACGCCCTTCTTCTTCGGGCTTTTCCGCCTTGAGCAGGCGCGCGCACATCATCGGCGTCAGGGTCAGCGACACCACCAGGGAAATCAGAATGGCTACCGCCAGGGTGATGGCAAATTCGCGGAACAGGCGCCCCACCACATCGGCCATAAACAGCAGCGGAATCAGCACGGCAATCAAGGAAATGGTCAGCGATACCAGGGTAAAGCCGATCTGCCTGGCGCCTTTGAGCGCCGCATTTAGCGGCGTTTCGCCCTCTTCCAGATGGCGTGCGATGTTCTCCAGCATGACGATGGCATCGTCCACCACAAAGCCGGTGGCGATGGTCAGCGCCATCAGCGTCAGGTTGTTGATGGTGAAACCGGCCAGGTACATCACACCAAAGGTGCCGATCAACGATAGCGGCACGACGATGGACGGGATGATGGTCGCCGACACCTTGCGCAAAAACAGGAAGGTCACCAGCACCACCAGGGCAATGGCCAGCAGCAATTCATGCTGCACACCCTTGACCGCCGCCCGGATGGTTTCGGTACGATCGGTCAGTACGCTGACTTCCACGCTGGCCGGCAGGCCCTGGGTCAGATGGGGCAAAAGCGTCTGGATGCGGTCGACCACATCAATCACGTTGGCGCCGGGCTGGCGTTGCACGTTGACCAGCACCGCCTCATTGCGGTTGGCCCAGGCGGCCAGGCGCTGGTTTTCCGCGCCGTCGATAATCTCGGCGACATCTTTAAGGCGCAGCGTGGCGCCGTCCTTGTACCCGAGGATCAACTCGCGGTATTCGTCGACGGATTTCAGCTGGTCGTTGGCATCCAGCTGCGACACCCGGGTCGGGCCGTCGAAGTTGCCCTTGGGCTGATTGACGTTGCTGGCGGTGATCAGCGTACGCACATCGCTGAGGTTCAAGCCATAGGAAGCCAGCGCTTCCGGGTTAACCCGCAATCGCACGGCCGGACGTTGTCCACCGGCCAAGCTGACCAAGCCAACACCGCTGGTTTGCGCGAGCTTTTGCGCCAAGCGGGTATCGACCAAGTCAAACACCTGCGGCAGCGGCAAGGTGTTCGAGCGGATGGCCAGGGTCAGTATCGGTGTGTCGGCCGGGTTGACCTTGTTGTACACCGGCGGCGCTGGTAAATCGTCAGGGAGCAGGTTGCTCGCGCCATTGATCGCGGCCTGCACTTCCTGTTCGGCGACATCTAGCTTCACTTCCAGGTTGAAGCGCAGGGTGATTACCGAGGCGCCGCCGGAGCTGGTCGAGGACATCTGTTTCAGTCCGGCCATCTGCCCGAACTGACGCTCCAGCGGCGCTGTGACTGCACTGGTCATCACGTCTGGGCTGGCGCCGGGATAAAGGGTCATCACCCGAATGGTCGGGTAATCCACTTCCGGTAGCGCCGAGACGGGCAGCAATCGATAGGCAATCAGGCCGCTCAGGAAGATCGTCAGCATGATCAGCGTGGTGGCGACCGGGCGCAGGATAAACAGGCGAGAGGCGTTCATTGGGCGCGCGGTGCTCGTTTGCCTTCAGGCGTGGCCGCCGCGGGCTGGGCGGCGACCGGTGTGTCGCCAATCACCTCAACCTTGTTGCCGGAGCGCAAACGGTCAGTGCCTTCCAGCACCAGACGATCCCCGGCCTTGAGCCCCTGCTCGACCACGCTGAGCTGGCCGTCACTGGCGCCGATGCTGATGGGCGTCAGCTGCACCTTGTCTTCAGCGTCCACCACATAGGCGAAGGTGCCACTGGCGCCGAACTGCAGTGCGGCGGCCGGCATCAGGGTGACGTTTTGCAGGGTTTTCACCCGCAGGCGCACGTTGACGAACTGGTTGGGGAAGAGCATTTCTTCGGCGTTGGCGAAACGCGCTTTGAGCTTCACCGTGCCAGTGGCGGTATCGATCAGATTGTCGACGCTCTCCAGCTCGCCTTCGGCCAGTTTGAGTTTTTCGCTGCGGTCCCACGCCTCGACAGCCAGGGTTTCACCTGCGCGCAGCTGCTGCACCACCGCCGGCAATTCGGCTTCGGGCAGGGTAAACATCACGGAGATTGGCAGCGTCTGGGTAATCACCACCAGCGGCAATGCATCGCCACTGCTAACCAAGTTACCGACGTCGGCCTGACGGATGCCCAGGCGACCGGTAATCGGTGCGCGAATCTGGGTGAACTCCAGATTCAGCCGCGCGGTGGCGACATCCGCTTGCAGGCTCTTGATCCCGCCACGGTACTGGTTGACCAGGGATTCCTGAGTGTCGAGGGTCTGTTTAGCAATCGAATCTTCGGCGTACAGACCGCGGTAACGCGCCAGGTCCAACTCGGCATTGCGCAGTTGCGCTTGGCTTTCCTGCAAGGCGCCCTGGGCCTGCTGCAAGGCGATTTCATAAGAGCGCGGGTCGATAACCGCTAGCAAGTCGCCGGCTTTGACCTGTTGGCCGTCCTTGAACAGCAGCTTGACTAGCTCACCTTCGACCCGGCCGCGCACATTCACCGTGTTATAGGCGGTGACGGTACCCAAGGACTTGAGCTCAACCGGGAAATCACCTTGCGTCACGTTGGCTACACGCACGGGCACCGGCCCACCATCGCGCCACGGCCCACCCCGTGCGGGCGCCTCCGGCGGGCTGGGCCAGAACCACCACAACAGTAAGGCCAGAACTACCAGCGCAAGCGAGCCGACCAGCCATTGGCGCGACAGATTACGAGGACGGGTGGTGAGCTGTGTATCAGGCATGGCGACAATCACTTCCTTGGGGAGCGTGAACGATATTCACTATCAGCCACCCTGCAAAGCCTCTTTACCGCCTATTTACCTTTTCCTTACGTAACTAAATGTCTGATCCGAATAGAAAATTGCCGGAACAGTAGTAAACGCTGCGCGGCGATGGCCCGTAAGTGATGGCAGGCAGAAATAAAAACGGCCTGCAAAGCAGGCCGTTGGCACAACGTAAACAGCTGTTACTGAAGCGCAGCCATCGCAGCGGCGTAGTTCGGCTCGTCAGCAATTTCGCCAACCAGCTCGCTGTGCAGCACCTTGTCGTTTTCATCCAGCACCACCACAGCGCGGGCAGCAACACCCACCAGCGGACCGCTGGCGATGGCCACACCGTAGTTCTGCAGGAAGTCAGCACCACGCATGGTCGAAAGGTTGATCACGTTTTCCAGACCTTCAGCACCGCAGAAACGCGCCTGAGCAAATGGCAGGTCAGTGGAAATGCACAGCACCACGGTGTTGGCCAGTTTGCTGGCACCGGCGTTGAACGTACGCACGGAGGTGGCGCAGGTTGGGGTATCAACACTTGGGAAAATGTTCAGGACTTTGCGCTTGCCGGCCAGGCTGGCCAGGCTCACGTCGCTTAGGTCGCCGGCAACCAGGCTAAACGCCGGCGCTTGCTGACCAACCTGCGGCAGTTGACCGGTAACTTCAACCGGGGAACCTTTGAGGGTGACTTGTGCCATTGGAAACGATCCTTATCAGTGGATTTGAGGGGCGGTGAACAAGTAAGGGCGCGAACCGGCCAAATGGCAAGCACGCGCCCCTGCAAAGAGGGCAAGCAGAGCTGACCGTTGAGTCAGACTACCCTGCGCGCCCAGGCGACACATCAATTTTTTGCGAAATGATCCTTGGTCAGCTTGACCACGATCGGACTGAGCAACAGCAGCGACAACAGGTTAGGAATCGCCATCAGACCGTTGAGGGTATCGGCCACCAACCAGGCGAAGTCCAGCTGGGCAATCGCACCGAACGGCACGGCCACTACCCAGAGAATGCGGAACGGCAGGATCGACTTGGTGCCAACCATGTATTCCCAGCACTTCTCACCGAAGTAGCTCCAGCCGAGGATGGTGGTAAAGGCAAACACCACCAGAGCCAACGTCAGGATGTAGCCGCCGACGCCTGGCATCGCCTGTTCGAAGGCTGCTGCCGACAGTGCTGCACCGCTGGCACCGCTGGTCCACACGCCGGAGGTGATGATCGCCAGGCCAGTCATCGAGCAGATGATGATGGTGTCGATGAAGGTCCCGAGCATGCCGATCATCCCCGAACGTACCGGGCTGTTGGTGGTGCCAGCCGCCTGAGCGATACCTGCAGTACCCAGACCTGCTTCGTTGGAGAAAATACCGCGCGCCACACCGAAGCGAATCGCCGCCATCACCGCCGCACCGGCAAAACCACCGGTAGCAGCTATAGGGGTAAAGGCGTAGGTGAAGATCATTTCAATGGCTTTGGGGATTTCCGATGCATTGACCACCAACACCACCATGGCGGCGATGATGTAGGCCACGCACATAAAGGGTACCAGGGTCGCAGCGACCTTACCGATACGCTTGATGCCGCCGAGGATCACCATGCCGACAATCACCATGGTCACCACACCGGTAACCCACAGCGGAATGTTGAAGGTGGTCTGCAGGGCTGCAGCCATGCTGTTGACCTGTACCATATTGCCGATGCCAAAACCGGCAAAGCCGCCGAAGATGGCGAACGCAGTGCCCAACCACAGCCATTTTTTACCCAGGCCGTTCTTGATGGCGTACATCGGGCCGCCGACGTGCTCGCCGCGCTCATCCTTCTCGCGGTAATGCACCGCAAGCACCACTTCGCAGTACTTGGTAGCCATACCGACCAGTGCGGTACACCACATCCAGAACAACGCACCGGGACCGCCGAGGAAAATCGCTGTGGCTACACCGGCGATATTGCCGGTACCGACAGTGGCGGCCAGACAGGTCATCAGGGCCTGGAACGGGCTGATTTCACCGCTCTCGGCATCGCCTTTCTGACGGCCTTGCCACATCAGTTTGAAGCCCGCGCCAATCTTGCTCAGCGGCATGAATTTCAGACGCAACATGAGGAACAGACCGGTGCCGAGAATCAGCACCAGCATGGGCGGGCCCCAGACCACGCCATTGAGTTGATTGACCAGGGTGTTGACGAATTCCATGCTCATTTCCTTATTCTTGTAGTGAACGCGAGGTGGGTAGCCTTCGCTTGTCCGATTGCCGGGTAGGCCAAACTGATGAACAGAACGCGAATCGGGTTGGCGCGCCTGCAAACAGCGGATCGGGCTATACCAGCCAGCACAACGACTGCCCGGTATCAGCGGCGGTCAGTATATGAAGACTGTGATAGTGGTTTTCACTGTTTAGATTTCAACGCTCAGACGTTTTGAGCGAGGGGCGCAATTTAAACGCGAATTAACAGGCTTAATCCAGCGTCCTCCCGCAGAAACATGGCCTAGAAATCGCGCCGATAGAACAAATCCAGAGAGCTCGCCAACCCGCTGGCAGCCTCTAGGTAGAGCCGTCGGCTCAGTTCATAGCGCAACGCAATGGTATTCGCCGGTTCGAACACCCCCACGCCGTAGCGCAGGCTCAACCGCTCCGAGAGATTGCCGCTGGCGACCACGCTGGTGGTTACCCCAGAACCCTGGGTATCGAGTTGAAAATCACTGATACCCAAGCCCTGCGCCAGGTTATTGACCAACGGTGCACTGCCGGCCATCCCCAGGGCCAGCGCAGCTTGTGCCAGCATCGTATTGTCACCACCACCCTGCCCCAGTGGCCGCCCCATAACCAGGTAAGACAACGCCTGCTCCTGACTCATGGCCGGTTCGGAAAACACCGTACTGGTCGGTTGCGCGGCATTGCCACTGAGGCGTAAACCAGCCGTCACGCCATCGACCTGGCGCACGGCCTCGATATCAAGAAATGGCTGATCAATCGGCCCCGCGAACAGCAGGCGTGCGCGGCGTACATTCAGGCGCTGGCCGTAGGCGCGGAAACGGCCCTTGTTCAGGCTCAGCTCACCGCGTGTATCCAGGTCATTGCCAATGTGTACGCGGCCCAGCAGCTCGGCATCCAGTCCAAAGCCGCTGAAGGTGAGGCGCTGTTGACCCACTTCAACGTCAACATCCATGGCGATGGCCGTCGCCTGCTGCTGCGGGCTGTCGCGCCCTACCACCTGGGCGTCACTGGACACCTGTACCGTTGAGGGCGGCAACTCGCGCACCTCAATCTTGCCGCTGGGGATCAGGACCTTGCCGGCCAGCGACAGCTGCTCATCACGCAGGCTTAAACGCAGATCCGGTTCGACCTCCAGCGCGGCATAGGGCTCAACAGTGACCGGCAGACGACTTCCACGCAGCTGCATATTCGCCACCAATCCAGCCGCCCAATTCAGCTCGCCATTCAGGCTGCCCTGCCCTTGCTCGCCACTGCGCCAATCGCCCTCGAGAAGCAACCGCTCGCCTGCGATCTGCGCCTGCAGTTGCAGCTGCTCGATGTTCATCGGCAGTTCAGCGCCGCTTATTTCGCCATTCAACACCCGCAGGTTGCCGTTGATCTGCGGTGCCAACAGCCCGCCCGACAATGTACCCGCGCCATTCAGCTGCCCGGCGATACGCTCGACCATCGGAACAAACGGACGCGCCAGCGCCAGGTCCAGACCATTGAGGCGGAAGCTGCCAGACAACGGCTTGCTCGCCGGACGTGGATCCAGTTGAGCCTGCAGCGACAGCTCGCCAATGGTTGGGCCACGCAGCTCCAGCAGGCTATCGATGCGCTGCGGGCGCAACTGTGTACTCAGGCGCAGGCTGTCGTAGGCAAACTCCAGCCACTGCTGCTGATCACGAATGCGCCAGATGCCGCTGCCGGCATCCAGTTCCAGGCTGCCATTCGGACCGCTGGCCGGCATATCGAGCTGCAGCCGACCATTGAGCTCACCCTGCCAGCTGAAATCCTTCGGCCACAGCGCCGCCAAGCTCTCCATGGGGAAGTTGCTCAGCTGGTAGTTGAGCTTGGGCTGCGGCAGCAGGCGCTGCTCCGTGCCGCACAGACTGGCCTCGCCAGAACGCCAGCAATGCGCGCCCAGGCTGAGCTGCCCATTGGCCAGCCGCACCAGCGTGGCCGGCTGTTGCAGGCGCCAATCCTGGCCACCGCTTTGCACCTCGCCACTACTCAGGCTGCCGCGCCAGTTACCCTTGTCCAGCTTGCCGGCCAGGGCCAGCTGGCTTTGCAACAAGGGACCGTGCAGTTGCAGCTCAAGACTTTGTTGCTGCTGATCACCAGCGGCAGTGACATCCAGGCGCCCCAACTCGGTTTCACCCAGCTGAATACCCAATGCCTCCAGGGTGATTCGGCCACGCTGGGCACTGTTCAGGCTGGCGTCGAGCTTGAGCTGTTGCAGACGTTGATCGTCATAGGCCAGGCGCTGACCTTGCAGCTGCAACTGGCCCTGGGGTGCTTGCAGACTCCCAGCCAGGTCCAGCTGACCATTAAGGTGACCCTGCAAGCCTGGCCAAAGCTGCCCCAATCGCGGCATCGCTAGTAATAACCGGCCGCTCAGCTGTTGCTGCAAGGCGGCCTGACCGCTGATGCGGTTATCACCCAGGCGGATATCCAAGGCACTCAGCTCGCCCTGCTCCAGGCCACCGGCAAACTTCGCCAGCAGCTTGGCCGGCTGACCACGCAGGCGGCCGGTGAGGTCGATGTCGGCGTTAAGGTTAAGCTGCTGATTGATCAAGCCGCCTGAGCTGTTCAAGGGGCCCGCCAGGCTGCCGGGTAACTCGGCCAGCCAGTAAGCCGGATCAAGCTGACTCAACTGCAGGCGCACATCCCAACTCAGCTGCTCGGCAAAACCCAAGCTGACCTGGCCTTCGGCGCGGCCTTGGCCGGCCTGCATACGCAGCTCTGGCAGATACAGCTTCTGTAGATCGCCACTCAGCGGGCTTTGCAGGCTAAACGCGCCGGCCGGTCCATCCAGCTCGGCAGCGAAATGCCCGAGATAGTTGCCATCCTGATAAGCCAGCTCGCCATTAAGCACCCGCAACGCCACAGGCGCTGGCTCGTCCAGCGAATAAAGGCGCTGCCAGGGGAAGCTCTGCCAGTTGAAGCGGCTATCCAGGCTCAGACCTTGCTGCCAGTTCAGCTCGCCGCTGAGCTGTACCTGCTGCTCCGGTTCGGCGGTCAAGCTCAGGTTGCTGATGGCCGCGCCGTCAGCCTTGAGCAGCCCCGCCAGCGCCATAGCAATAGGCCCTTCAGTTGCTGGCAGGCTGGCACTGCCGATGATCTGATAGCCGGCCTGCAAATCGCCCTGGGCATTTAGCTCAACCTGCTCAAGGTTAAGGGTGTCGGGCAGCTCAGCGCTGGCTTTGAAGCTGGCGACCTGAAAGCGCAGTTGCGCCGGCAGGTGTTCAGCCAAAGGCTGTACCCAACCGCTCAGTTCGCCGGTCAGATAGCCGCTGCTGCTGGCTGTCAGTTGCACCCGCTCGCGCAGCTCACCGTTGAGCTGCAGTGCCACCGGCCAGGCCTGCTGCTCGGGCGCAGGCAGTCGTAGCTGTCCGTTCAGTTGCAGCGGCCAGTTGCCGGAGGTTTGCACCTGGCCCTGCAACGCCACCTGAAGATCGCCGGTAGCCAGGCTGAGGCTGTCAATCTGAATACCCTTTGCAGTCCAGCGCGCAGCCAACTGCAAGCCTTGCAACTGTTCGACGCCATTAAGCTGCAGGCTGTCGATCTGCACCTGCCCCAGTTGCAACGCCAGCGGCAGGCTCAGGTCCGGCAGACTGAACGGCTCGCTGCTGGGCTGCTCATCATCCTGGAAAACCAGGTTGATCGGCCCGCTGCGCAGTTGCTCGATACACAACGTCAGGCGTAACAGGCAGGTAGGCGACCAATCCAGGCTAGGCGCCATTACCTGCACGCTATTCTCGCCTTGTTGCCAGCGCAGCTGTGTCGCGCTCCAACTACCGCCTAGGCGGCCATCGAGGTCGTCAACCTGCAAGCCCGGCACCTGCGCCAATAACCAGCGGCTGCCGCCCTGGGTGCCCAGTAGCAAGCTCAGGCTGATGGCCAGCACAAGCAGCAGGCCCAGCAGACTGAACAGCCCATAACGTAACCAGCGCTTCACAGTTCCGGCCCCATGGAAAAATGCAGGCGCACGCCGCCCTGGTCATCCAATGGATGCGCCAGATCCAGGCGCAACGGTCCGAGTGGTGATACCCAACGCACGCCCAGACCCACGGCACTTTTCAGCGACGGAAGCTGCAGCGAGTCAAAGGTATTGCCCTGATCGAAGAAGCTCGCCAAGCGCCAGCGCTCAGTCAGGCTGTATTGGTATTCCAGGCTGCTGGTAAAGAGGTAGCGCCCACCGATCTTGTCGCCGGCGCGGTTTTCCGGCGACAGGCTCTGGTAGTCATAGCCGCGCACGCTCTGGTCACCACCCGCGAAGAAGCGTAGGGATGGCGGCACCTTGGCAAACCCATCGGATTCAGTGCCGCCCACCTGCACCCGCCCCAGCAGTCGATGGCGCTTGAATACGGTGGTCAGACCTTTGAGTTGGATATTGCCGTGCAGCACATTGGCATCGGACAACAGCCCCTTGGCCGCACCGGACAGATCAAACTGCAGGCGGTAGCCGTGGTTGGGGTCGATCTGGTTGTCACTCTGCAGGTAGGAGTAACTCAGGCCCGGCATCAGCAGCGTACTGGTACCGGCGTCATCGCCTAGGTCGTACTCCTCGTGCTGCCACTTCAGTGACAGCACGCGCTGCCAGCCGCTGTCGAGCTTGCTGTGCCATTCCGGGCCAAAGGTCAGCAGACGGCTGCTGCTGTCGGTATTGGCCAGGTCTTCGGCCTGATAGCCGCCGGCTACCCGCAATTTATCGGTCAGCGGCGGATCGAGCGGCACGTCGTACCACAGGCCAACATTCTGCCGCGGCGCCGACAGTTCGAACTCCGCGCCATAGCTGTGCCCCTGCGGATTGGCCCAGTGCCGCGTCCAGTTGGCCCGGCCACGCGGCCCCACGTCGGTGGAAAAACCCAAGCCCAGGCCCATGCTGCGTGGCTTGCGCGCCTGCAATTGAACCTGCACAGGGATCTGTTCACCACTGGCAGTACCGGGGTTGGCATCCACCTGCACCGACTCGAAATAACCACTGGAGCGCAGCGCCTGATACAACTCGGCAATAAGTGCCGAGTCATAGGGCGTATCCGCCGGGAACGGCACCATGCGCTGCAGCAATTGCTCATCGAAGGGCGCATCGCCGACAAAACTCACCGCGCCCAGTTGATAGCGCAGGCCGCTGAGATAAATCAGTTCGATATCGGCCACTCCAGCCTCGGGGTCGATTTTGAGTTTTTGACGACTAAAGCGCCCAGCGAAGAAGCCATAACGCGAAGCCTGATTCTGAATTTCGCGCTTCGCGGCGTCGTACTGACCGTGGTTAAGTTGTGCCCCGCTACGCAATTGCGGGTCATTGGGCGTACGAAAGGCGCGCAGTTGCGCCGCTGGGCCTTCGACGCGCACCACCACATCACGCAAACGCACCGGTTCACCCGGCTGAATGCGTACGGTCAGGCGCGGTGTTGCGCCCTCGCTGACTTCAGTCGTGATCTGCGCCTGGTAGAAGCCCAGCGCCTGGGCGGCTTTCTCTGCCTGGTTTTCGGCGACCCGACGAAAGCGCTGCAAGGCTTCAGCATCACGCTCACCCAAGCTGCCGATGTAGCCCTCGATATTGCTTTTCAGCGCGCTGTTGGCCGGCTCAACCCGCACACGCAACTGTGCTTCGGCCAGGGCCGTAGCACTCAGCAGCAGAAGAAACAGCGCGGTGAAAAGGTGGAGAGGAACAGGCATGAGGGCGATGCTAGCACGAGCTCAGGGCCGACTTAGAGCACCAGTGCGGGCAAATAGTTGCGACTTGGTGTGTCTGCAGACACACCAAGCAGGCCGTTATCAAGCACTGGCCTTGATTGCCAGTTGCGGACTTGGATGGAAGAAAACGTGCTCGATAATCGGGCCGATGGCCACCTCGCCGATTTCTTCGTAACCCTGACGTTTATAGAACTCCAGGTAATGTCCATTGCCCGTATCCAGTACTACACCCTGGGAACTGGCGTCTTCGGCGCACCAGTTGTGCAGTGCTTCAAGCAGTTGCTCACCAAGGTTTTTGCCCTGGTATTCCGGATGAATGCCCAGCAGCGGCAACACGTGGTAGGGCCCCGGCGGCAGGCAGGCGATCACTGCATCGTGGTATTCCAGATAGCGCTTGGTGCAACGGAAGCCGGTGGTCAGCAGCATGCGCATGCGCCAGCCCCAGCTTTCGGTGATGTCCATGCGCCGCTGTGGCGGAGCGATCAACGCCATGCCGATCAGTCGATCGTCGATAAGCAAGCCAATCGCCGGCAGGTCTTCGGCAAAGTGCTGCTGCACCAGCTCACGTACCGTGGCGCGTACGCGCTGGTCATAGCCTGGCCGCTCGGCTTCAAACAGGTAGGCAAAGGTGGGGTCGTGACGATAGGCGTGATACAGCAGCGAGCGTGCTTCGCGGGCATAGCCACTATCGAGCATACGTACTTCGGCGAGACTGTTGGGCATCGAATTGACCTCTGTTGTTCTTGATTTACTGGGCCTGCAGCCACGTTAGCACCGCGCACCCTGCGCCGCCACAGGCTGGCCGGCAGGGCCGCTAATCGGCTAGCATCGCGGGCTTTCCAGAGCCACAGCCAGGACTGCCGCCCATGAAGATCGTCTCCTTCAATATCAATGGCCTGCGTGCACGCCCGCATCAACTGGCAGCATTGATCGAGAAACACCAGCCGGATGTGATCGGCCTGCAGGAAACCAAAGTTGCCGACGAGCAGTTCCCCGAGGCGGATATCCGTGAGCTCGGCTACCACGTGCATTACCATGGCCAGAAAGGCCATTACGGCGTCGCCCTGCTCTCGCGCCAGGAACCCCTGAGCTTGCACAAGGGCTTTCCCGGCGACGCCGAAGACGCGCAGCGGCGCTTTATCTACGGCACCTTCGCCGATGCCCAGGGCAACCCGGTGACGGTGATGAACGGCTACTTCCCGCAAGGTGAAAGCCGCGACCATCCGACCAAGTTCCCGGCAAAACAGCGTTTCTATGCCGACCTGCAACAGCTGCTGCTGAGCCAGTTCAGCCCCGAGCAAGCGCTGGTGGTGATGGGTGATATCAATATTTCGCCGGAAGACTGCGACATCGGCATTGGTGAGCCTAATCGTCTGCGCTGGCTGAAAACCGGCAAATGCAGCTTTCTGCCAGTAGAGCGCGAGTGGCTGGCCACCCTAAAGAACTGGGGCCTGGTTGACAGCTTCCGCCACCTCAACCCCACAGTGAATGACCGTTTCAGTTGGTTTGATTACCGCAGCCGGGGTTTTGAGGATGAACCCAAGCGCGGTCTGCGCATCGACGTGATTCTCGCCTCTCAGGCGTTGCAGGCGCGGATCAAGGACGCCGGCGTCGACTACGACCTTCGCGGCATGGAAAAGCCATCGGACCATGCCCCCATCTGGCTTGAGTTGGCTCAGTAAGCCTGCAATAGAGCCTTCACATAGGTAAGTGACTGTCATATTGCAGTCACTTTTTTGTCTTATCGTCGCGGCACTTTCACTCACCCATATAAGGTGTTTGCCGCATGCTGCGCGCCTCCTCTGCCTTCGAACGTGACACCTGGATTCGCACCGTCAGCTTTTTGCTGCTCGGCTCCATCTGCTACGCCCTGCCCTGGTCAGTATTTGCCGCCCTGCCAGTCCCAAGCGACAACAGCAGCGTATTGCGCATACAGGGCTCAAACACCATTGGTGCACGGTTGGGCCCGGCATTGGTCAAAGGCCTGCTCGAGGAACAAGGCCTGAGCGCAATCCGCATCGAAGCAGGCAATGCAGAAAACGAGCAGACAATCATCGGCAAAACCACCGATGGCCGCAGTGTGAGCATCGAGGTAGCGGCCCATGGTTCGGGCACTGGGTTTACCTCACTGGCCGACGGCAGTGCTGAACTGGCGGCCTCGTCCCGACCGATCAAGGACAGCGAAGCCACTAGCCTGCTGAACTTGGGAGACCTGAAAAGCGCCAGCGCCGAGCAGATCATCGCCCTCGATGGCCTGGCTATTATCCTGCACCCGAATAACCCGCTGGGCGCGCTGAACACGGCACAACTGGCACAGATATTCGCTGGCGAGATCAGCAACTGGTCGCAACTCGGCGCTCCGGCTGGCGCCATCACCCTGTACGCCCGGGATGACAAGTCCGGCACCTTCGACACGTTCAAGGAGCTGGTGCTGAGCGCCAACGGCAAAGCCTTGGCGGCCAGCGCCAAACGCTTTGAGTCGAGTGAAAAACTCTCCGATGCGGTCAGTCAGGACCCTAATGGCATCGGCTTTATTGGTCTGCCGTATATCCGCCAGGCCAAAGCGCTGGCGATTGCCGCGGGTGATTCGCAACCCATGCTGCCAAGCCTGACCCTGATCGCTACCGAGGATTACCCGCTGTCGCGACGCTTGTTCTTCTATAACCAGCCAGAGTTGAGCAACCCTTGGGGACGCGCTCTGGTGCAGTTTGCTCATAGTCCGCGCGGCCAGGCGATCGTTGAACAGAGCGGATTTATTGCGCAGACCGTTCAAGCGGTAAAAATCCCCGTAAACCCGCAGATGCCGGCGAATTACCAAGAGCTGGCCGAGCATGCGCAACGTCTGTCGGTAAACTTCCGTTTTCAGGAAGGCAGCGCCACTCTCGACAATAAAGCCCTGCGTGATCTCAACCGGCTGATGACCTACCTAAACGAGCAGAACAAGCTGCGCGATAAAGTGGTGCTGGTTGGGTTTGGCGATACCAAGGCTGACACTGCCCGCGCTGAACTGTTGTCGAAGCTGCGCGCCATGGCAGTGCGCCGTGAACTGAACAAAGGTGGCGTGATCTTCCGCGATATCATCGGCCTGGGTGATGAGCTGCCAGTGGCCGCCAACAGCGGCGATGACGGGCGGATCAAGAACCGCCGAGTTGAAGTCTGGGTTTATTAAGCCTGGCTCAGCCCCGGCGTTGTTTGCAGGTATTGCTGCATTAGGCAGTGATTAACAACGCCGAGTGGCTAAGCTGAACAAACTTTCTCGCCTCTACTTGAGGTTCTGCCATGCTCGCTACACCTCTGCGGTTGATCCTGCTACTGGCACTGCTGGTCGTACAAACCGTCCAGGCCGAGGTGTTCCGCGTGTTTGGCGCACACGATGGCTTCCCCAAATACTTTGAGGAGGATGGTGAGGCCAAGGGCATTGTCGTGGACATAAGTAAACACTGCCTGAACCAGATGCAGGTGCCCTACCAGATCCAGCTGCTGCCATGGAAACGCGCCTATACCATGGCTGAACGCAGCGAAGGCGGCGTAATTGGTTTGTCGATCAGTGATGAGCGGCTGGCCCTGTTCGACTTTTCCGAAGCAATTTTCACCGAACATATCGTGCTGGTGGTGCAGAAAGGCCGCGAGTTTGCCTACCAGAACATCACTGACCTGAAAGACAAGCTGATCGGCGCCACTATCGGCACCAGCTATGGCACTGCCTATGACGAAGCCGTGGCTAACGGCACCCTGACCATCGTCGGCTTCAATGACACTCGCAGCGGTCTGGGCATGCTGCAGCGCGGGCGCATTGATGCGATCCTGGTCGGCTCCAGCGTTGATATCAGCCGGCTCGCCCAGAGCTGGCCTGGCTTGCAGGCCGATGCCTTCACAACGTTGCCGGTGCCGTTCAAGAGTGACAGCAAGCACATGGGCATCGCCAAAACACTGAAGATGGGCTGGTTCCTGGAGCAGTTCAATCAGTGCCTGAAGAATGGCCACGACACGGGCATTTTTGCCCCAATCATCTACCAATACAGCAACTAAATCGCCCGCTCTGGTGCTTGCCAAGTTTGCTGCGAGAGCCTAATGCTTAGGCCATGTCTGTGTTGGTGATTGCCGACATACACAGCCCTTTCAGGAGCATTGATCGTTTGAGCTCACCGAGCATCGTTATCGAGCCGCTGGCGCAGCGCGGCAAGCTGCGTTGGCAAGTGCGCATGGGGCGACGCAGCTTGATCTTCCATCAGGAGCAGGCCGCTCGTGCCTTCGCTGCGCAACTGCATATGCGTTTACTATGGCTGCAAGAGCATGCCAACCCAGATGATGAGTTTGCCCCGCCGGGCAAATCATACGAATAGCCTGTGCTTTCTTTGCTAAGGGCTTTAGCCGCGACACGTTCACGATCAATCGCGACTAAAGACCTCCCCACATAGACTGGCAAACAACGACAGCGCGTGCCTAAAACAGCACTGCCCACAACGCACAAGGCCCGCAATTGCGGGCCTTGTGCGTTTTCAGTGACGTGCCCGGCGCCTTAGCGGCTGGCTTTCATCACATCCTTGGACACGTACTTGCCGATCTCGAACTTGCCGATCGCCGCGCGATGCACTTCGTCCGGGCCGTCAGCCAGACGCAGGGTGCGCTGCATGGCGTACCAGTAGGCCAGCGGGAAGTCGTTGCTAACCCCTGCGCCGCCGTGAATCTGGATGGCGCGGTCAATCACTTTCAGCGCCACGTTCGGTGCGACCACCTTGATCTGGGCGATCTCACTGGCGGCAATCTTGTTACCAACGGTGTCCATCATGTACGCCGCGTTCAGCGTCAGCAGACGTGCCATGTTGATTTCCATGCGCGAGTCGGCGATGTGATCAATGTTGCCGCCCAGACGCGCCAGCGGTTTGCCGAAGGCGGTGCGGCTGATGGAGCGCTCGCACATCAACTTCAGTGCGCGCTCGGCCATGCCGATGGAGCGCATGCAGTGGTGAATACGGCCTGGGCCAAGGCGACCCTGGGCAATTTCAAAGCCACGGCCCTCACCCAACAGCACGTTTTCGTAAGGTACACGGACGTTTTCGAACAGTACTTCGGCATGGCCGTGTGGCGCATCGTCGTAACCGAACACCGGCAGCGGACGCAGCACTTTCACGCCGGGGGCGTCCATCGGCACCAGAATCATCGAGTGCTGTGCATGGCGCGGGCCATCCGGATTGGTCAGGCCCATGAAGATCATGATTTTGCAGCGCGGGTCGCAAGCGCCCGATGTCCACCATTTGCGGCCGTTGATCACCCACTCATCACCCTGGCGCACAGCGCTGGCCTGCATATTGGTGGCATCGGAGGACGCTACACCGGGCTCGGTCATGGCGAAGGCGGAACGGATGGTGCCGTCCAGCAGCGGCTTGAGCCACTGCTCTTTCTGCGCTTCATTGGCATAGCGCACCAACACTTCCATGTTGCCGGTATCCGGCGCGGCGCAGTTGAACGGCTCGGCGCCGATCAACGAGCTGCCCATGATTTCCGCCAGCGGCGCGTATTCGGTGTTGGTCAGCCCGGCGCCCAGCTCGGACTCCGGCAGAAACAGGTTCCACAGGCCTTCGGCTTTAGCCTTGGCTTTCAACTCTTCCATGATCACAGTGGGCTGCCAGCGATCGCCTTCATTGACCTGCTGCTCGAACACGGCTTCGGCTGGATAGACATGGGTCTCCATAAACGCGGTGACGCGCTCACGCAGCTGCTGAACCTTGGGGGAGTAGGCGAAATCCATGATGGCTACCTTCTGACGCTGATTTTTGGGGAATTCGGTGAAGTGGAAATGATGCTAGAACAGGGCTTAGGATTTATCTAATCTATTCTCACCGTGTATAAACATTCATCACCGATATATGATCCACTGATACCGACAACCTGCGGAGCGAGCGTGTAATGAATCTGAACAAGGTCGACCTCAACCTCTTTGTCGTCTTCGATGCCATCTACACCGAGGCCAATCTAACCCGCGCCGGACAGATCGTCGGTATTACCCAACCCGCCGTTTCCAACGCCCTGGCACGCCTGCGGGAAACCTTCAATGACCCGCTGTTTGTACGCACCGCCCAGGGTATGGTGCCCACGCCAATGGCTCAAAACATCATCGGCCCAGTGCGCAACGCGCTGCAGCAGTTGCGTATCTCCGTGCAGGAAAGCCGCATTTTCAACCCAGCGCAGGCCAATAAAACCTTCCGCATCAGCATGACTGACCTCACCGAGGCCATCATTCTGCCGCCGCTGTTCCAGCGCCTGCGCCGCATGGCACCTAACGTAAACATTGAAAGCATGCTCGCGCGGCGCCGCGAAACCACCAAGGAGCTGGCTGCTGGCCGCCTGGATTTTGCGGTGGACGCACCGCTTAATACGGACCCGCAGGTGCGCCACGTCAAGCTGATGGAAGACCGTTACGTCTGCGCCCTGCGCCGTAGCCATCCGCTGGCCAAAGACAAGATCAGCCTCGACGAATACATGGGCCTGACCCATATCCATATTTCCAGCCGGCGCAGCGGTTTGGGCCACGTTGACCTGGCTCTGGGCCGCATGGGCATCCAGCGCAAGATTGCCCTGCGCTCGCAGCATTATCTGATGGCCACCACTGTGCTGCAGAGCACAGACATGGCCATGACCGTGCCGGAGCGCTTTGCCCGTCGCAATGACCTGCATTTTGTCGAGTTGCCGATCAAGGACATGACGCCCCTGGAAACCCACCTGTACTGGCACGAAAGCACCGACCAGGACCCAGCCAATCGCTGGATGCGCGAACAGATCATCGAAATTGCCCAGCAGGCCATCGCCTTGGAGAAAAAAGCCGAGAAGGCTCAGGCCTGATGCCATTGGCCAGCACGCGTAAGCCACTACGGGTGCTGTTTATCTGCGCCAAGAACCGCCTGCTCAGCCCCACCGCTGAACAGGTTTTCGCCAATTGGCCTGGGGTAGAAACCGCCTCGGCTGGGGTTAACCGCGATGCTGACAACCCCGTCAGCCGCGAACTGCTCGAGTGGGCCGAGTTGATCCTGGTGATGGAAAGTCGCCATCGGCGCAAACTGGCGGAAAAGTTTCGCCGCCAGCTTGGTAAAAAGCCCATCTACAACCTGAATACCCCCGACCATTACGCGTATATGGAGCCCGCGCTGGTGCATGTGCTGCAACAGCGCGTACCGCCCTACCTTTCTAGATAAGCGCCGTAAGCCTTTATCAGATAACACTTTTCAGCTCATAAATCCGCATCAGGTTTGATCAACCTGATCGCGCAGCATGCGCTCTGATTGACTACAGGCGTCGGCAAGCTTACGTTAACGTAAAGGTAAACAAGAGCGCTGCCGTATGTCCGCCACCACCTACTCCATTTCCGAACTGGCCCGCGAGTTGGATATCACCACCCGCGCCATTCGTTTCTATGAAGAACAGCAGATGCTCAGTCCCGAGCGTCGCGGTCAGGAGCGCATCTACACCGCCAAGGACAAAGTGACTCTCAAGCTGATCCTGCGCGGCAAACGCATCGGCTTTTCGCTGGCCGAGTGCAAGGAACTGATCGAGCTATACGACCCGGTGCACGGCAATCACAAGCAGCTGCACACCTTTATGGCCAAGATCGCCGAGCGCCGCGCCCAGCTGCAGCAGCAACTGCTGGACATCGAACAGATGCAGCTTGAGCTGGATACCGCCGAAGAACGCTGCCTGGCGGCTTTAGCTGAAACTGATAAAAAACAAACCGTTATCTCCTGAACTTAATTCGAACAATTACAGGTGGAACCATGAGCTACCCATCCCTCAACTTCGGTCTCGGCGAGACCATCGATATGCTGCGCGACTCGGTGTATCAGTTCTCACAAGCCGAACTGGCCCCGCGTGCCGCACAGATCGACCGCGACAACGAGTTCCCCATGGACATGTGGCGCAAGTTCGGCGACATGGGCCTGCTCGGCATGACCGTGGAAGAGGAATACGGCGGCACCAACATGGGTTACCTGGCGCATGTGGTGGCGATGGAAGAGATCAGCCGCGCGTCGGCCTCGGTCGGTCTGTCCTACGGCGCGCACTCCAACCTGTGCCTCAATCAGATCCGCAAAAACGGCACCCACGAGCAAAAGGCCAAGTACCTGCCCAAGCTGTGCTCCGGCGAACACGTCGGCGCCCTGGCCATGAGCGAGCCGAATGCCGGCTCCGACGTGGTGTCGATGAAGCTGCGCGCGGAAAAGCGTGGCGACTGCTACGTGCTCAACGGCAACAAGATGTGGATCACCAACGGCCCCGATGCCCACACCTACGTGATCTACGCCAAGACCGACATCAATGCCGGCTCGCGCGGCATGACCGCGTTTATCGTCGAGCGCGACTACAAGGGCTTCTCCCGCCACCAAAAGCTGGACAAGCTGGGCATGCGCGGCTCGAACACCTGCGAGCTGGTGTTCGAGGATTGCGAAGTACCGGAAGAGAACATCCTCGGTGCCGAAGGCGGCGGCGTACGCGTGCTGATGAGCGGCCTAGACTACGAGCGCACCGTGCTCTCGGGCGGGCCGACCGGGATCATGACCGCCTGCATGGATGTGGTACTGCCCTACGTGCACGAACGCCAGCAGTTCAAGCAATCGATCGGCGAGTTCCAGCTGGTGCAGGGCAAGCTGGCCGACATGTACGCCGGCATGAACGCCTCCAAGTCCTACCTCTACAACGTCGCTAAGGCCTGCGACCGCGGCGAGGAATCGCGCAAGGACGCCGCCGCCGTGATCCTCTACACCGCCGAAATGGCCACCAAGATGGCGCTGGACACCATCCAGCTGCTCGGTGGTAACGGCTACACCAACGAATACCCGGCCGGCCGTTTGCTGCGCGACGCCAAACTCTACGAGATCGGCGCCGGCACCAGCGAAATCCGCCGCATGCTGATCGGCCGCGAACTATTCAACGAAACCAAATAGCCTGACGGAGCGCGCCAGATGGCCATTCTGCACACCCAGATCAACACCCGTTCGCCGGAGTTCGCCGCCAATAGCGCGGCGATGCTCACCCAGGTCAACGACCTGCGCGCCCTGCTCGCCCGCATCCATGAAGGCGGCGGTGCCAAGGCTCAGGAGCGTCACACCTCGCGCGGCAAGTTGCTGCCACGTGAACGAATCAACCGCCTGCTGGATATCGGCTCTCCCTTCCTCGAAATCGGTCAACTGGCCGCCCATGAGGTGTACGGCGAAGAAGTGCCGGCGGCTGGGGTGGTGGCCGGTATCGGCCGGGTCGAGGGTGTCGAATGCATGATCGTGGCCAACGACGCCACGGTAAAAGGCGGCAGCTACTATCCACTGACGGTGAAAAAGCACCTGCGCGCGCAGACCATCGCCCAGCAGAATCGCCTGCCGTGCATCTATCTGGTGGATTCCGGCGGCGCCAACCTGCCGCGCCAGGATGAGGTATTCCCGGATCGCGAGCACTTCGGGCGGATCTTCTTCAACCAGGCCAATATGTCGGCCATGGGTATACCGCAGATCGCCGTAGTCATGGGTTCCTGCACCGCTGGCGGGGCCTATGTGCCGGCCATGGCCGATGAAGCGATCATGGTGCGCAACCAGGCGACCATCTTCCTCGCCGGCCCGCCGCTGGTAAAAGCCGCCACCGGTGAAGTGGTCAGCGCAGAAGACCTTGGCGGTGCCGATGTGCACTGCAAAACCAGCGGCGTGGCCGACCATTACGCCGACAACGACGAACACGCCCTGGCCCTGGCGCGGCGCAGCATCAGCAATTTGAACTGGCGCAAACTCGGCGTGCTGAATAACCGTGCACCGATCAACCCGCTGTACAACGGCGAAGAGCTGTACGGGGTGATTCCGGCGGACGCCAAGCAGCCGTTCGATGTGCGTGAAGTGATCGCCCGCACCGTCGATGGCAGTGTATTTGATGAATTCAAGGCGTTGTTTGGCGCAACCTTGGTTTGCGGTTTTGCGCATATCCACGGCTATCCGGTGGCGATCCTCGCCAATAACGGCATCCTGTTCGCCGAATCCGCACAAAAAGGCGCGCACTTTATCGAGCTGGCCTGCCAGCGCGGCATTCCCCTGCTGTTCCTGCAGAACATCACCGGCTTTATGGTCGGGCAGAAGTACGAGGCCGGCGGCATCGCCAAACACGGCGCCAAGCTGGTAAACGCGGTGGCCTGCGCCAAGGTGCCAAAATTCACCGTGATCATCGGCGGCAGCTTCGGCGCGGGTAACTACGGCATGTGCGGCCGCGCCTACGATCCACGCTTTTTGTGGATGTGGCCGAATGCGCGCATCGGCGTAATGGGCGCCGAACAGGCCGCTGGCGTACTGGTGCAGGTCAAACACGAACAGGCCGCCCGCGCCGGGCAGCGCTTCTCCGCCGAGGATGAAGCCAAGCTCAAGCAGCCGATCCTCGAACAGTATGAGCGCCAGGGCCACCCTTACTACTCCAGCGCCCGCCTGTGGGATGACGGGGTTATCGACCCGGCGCAAACCCGCGACATCTTGGGCTTGGCGCTGTCCGCCAGCCTTAACGCGCCAATCGAGCCGACCACCTTTGGCGTGTTCCGCATGTAAGGCAGCGCCCTGCCCCGGATTCTAGAGCGACAGACCATGACCGACTTCAACACCATCGAACTGCAAACAGACCCACGCGGCTTTGCCACCCTCTGGCTGAACCGTGCGGACAAGAACAACGCCTTTAACGCCGAAATGATCCGCGAGCTGATTCTCGCCCTCGATACGGTGATGGCCGACAAAAGCCTGCGCTTCCTGCTGCTGCGCGGCCGCGGCAAGCACTTTTCCGCCGGCGCGGACCTGGCCTGGATGCAGCACGCCGCGACCCTGGACTACAACGCCAACCTGGCTGATTCGCGTGAGCTGGCCGAGCTGATGCACAACCTTTATCAGCTGAAGATCCCCACCCTGGCCGTGGTACAAGGCGCGGCCTTTGGCGGCGCGCTGGGTTTGATCAGCTGCTGCGACATGGCCATCGGCACCGTTGATGCCCAGCTGTGCCTGTCCGAAGTGCGCATTGGCCTGGCGCCGGCGGTGATCAGCCCGTTTGTTGTCCAAGCCATCGGCGAACGCGCTGCGCGCCGTTATGCCCTGACGGCTGAGCGCTTTAGTGGTCAGCGCGCCCAGGAGCTGGGGCTGTTTGCCGAATCCTATGCCGCCGATGCCCTGGAGCCGGCCGTGGCCGAGTGGGTCGACACGCTGCTGCTCAATAGCCCGCAAGCGATGCTCGCCAGCAAGGATTTGCTGCGCGAAGTCGGCAGCGGCGTGCTGACCCCTGCGCTGCGCCGCTATACCGAGAACGCGATTGCCCGTATCCGCGTTAGCCCCGAAGGTCAGGAAGGCCTACGGGCATTCCTGGATAAGCGCAAACCCGCCTGGCAGGAGCCACAAGCATGAGTCTCAAGCCTATCGATACCCTGCTGGTGGCCAACCGTGGCGAAATCGCTTGCCGGGTGATGCGCACGGCCAAAGTCATGGGTATCCAGACCGTGGCGGTACACAGCGCCATCGACGCCAACGCCCGCCATGTGCGCGAAGCCGATCTGGCGGTGAATCTTGGCGGTGCCAAGCCGGCGGAAAGCTACCTGCGGATCGACGCGCTGATCGCTGCGGCCAAAGCCAGCGGTGCCCAGGCGATTCACCCCGGTTATGGCTTTCTTTCGGAAAACGCCGGCTTTGCCCGCGCCATCGAAGCCGCTGGACTGGTCTTTCTCGGCCCGCCCGCCAGCGCCATCGACGCCATGGGCAGCAAATCCGCCGCCAAGGCACTGATGGAAGCCGCCGGCGTGCCGCTGGTGCCCGGTTATCACGGCGAAGCACAGGATGTGGAAACCTTCCGCGTAGCATCGAACGCAATCGGCTACCCGGTGCTGCTCAAGGCGGCGGCCGGTGGCGGTGGCAAGGGCATGAAGGTGGTCGAGCGCGAAAGCGAACTAGCCGAGGCCCTGGCCAGCGCCCAGCGCGAAGCGCAGTCCTCGTTCGGCGACTCGCGCATGCTGGTGGAAAAATACGTATTCAAGCCGCGCCATGTGGAAATTCAGGTCTTTGCCGACCAGCACGGCAACTGCTTGTACCTGAATGAGCGCGATTGCTCGATCCAGCGCCGTCACCAGAAGGTCGTCGAAGAAGCGCCGGCTCCGGGTCTGTCAGCCGAACTTCGTCGCGCCATGGGCGAGGCTGCGGTCAAAGCCGCGCAAGCCATCGGTTATGTCGGTGCCGGCACCGTGGAATTTCTGCTGGATGAGCGCGGCGACTTCTTCTTTATGGAGATGAACACCCGCCTGCAGGTCGAGCACCCAGTCACCGAGCTGATTACCGGTCTGGATCTAGTGGCCTGGCAGATTCGCGTCGCCCGTGGCGAAGCGCTGCCGATCACCCAGGAGCAAGTGCCGCTGATTGGTCACGCCATTGAAGTGCGCCTGTATGCGGAAGATCCGGACAACGACTTTCTGCCGGCCACCGGCACCCTGGCGCTGTACCGCGAAGCCAATGCCGGCCCAGGTCGCCGGGTAGACAGCGGCGTCAGCGAAGGCGATGAAGTCTCGCCCTTCTATGACCCGATGCTCGGCAAACTGATCGCCTGGGGCGAAAACCGCGAGGAGGCGCGCCTGCGCCTGCTGGCCATGCTTAAAGAAACCTGCGTCGGCGGAGTCAGAACCAATCTAGCCTTTCTCACCCGCGTGCTAGCCCAACCGGCCTTTGCCAATGCGGAGCTGGATACCGGTTTTATTCCGCGTCACGAAGCGCAGCTTCTGCCTCCAGTAACTGAATTGCCGGCCGAGTTCTGGCAACTGGCCGCCGAAGCCTTTGTGCAAAGTGAAGCGCCGCTGCAGCGCCACGACGACTATTACTCGCCCTGGGCCTGCAATAACGGCCTGCGCCTGGGCCTGCCAGCGGAAACCGATCTACATCTGAACTGCCAGAGCGAACGCCAGGTAATTCGCCTGCGCCATGCGACGGCTTCTACCGTAGAACTGCAGGGGGAAAGCCTGTCGGTTGAACGCGATGGTCTGCGTCAGCAACATCTGGCAATTCGCCGCGGCGACAGCCTCTATCTGCACTATGCCGGCGAGCTGCGCAGCATTCAACGCGTCGACCCGATTGCTGAAGTTGAAGCCGGCCATCAGCATCACGGCGGCCTGACGGCCCCCATGAACGGCAGTATCGTGCGCGTGCTGGTCGAAGCCGGCCAGCAAGTCGAAGCCGACACTGCGCTGGTGGTGCTGGAAGCGATGAAGATGGAACACAGCATCCGCGCGCCGCATACCGGAACCGTCAAGGCGCTGTATTGCAGCGAGGGCGAGATGGTCAGCGAAGGTGCAGTGCTGGTGGAGCTGGAAGAAATCAGCGCATAACCTTTTGTAGGAGTGCGTTTAGCCAAGCTCGCCGCTAAAGCGCCTCCTACGACGTTGAGCGTGATACCCATCGAGACGAACAACGAGGCAACGATGAACCTACCCAAACAAGTTCGCCTGGTCGAAGTCGGCCCCCGCGACGGTTTGCAGAATGAGAAACAACCGATCAGCGTGGCCGACAAGGTGCGCCTGGTCGATGACCTGTCGGCCGCTGGCCTCGGTTATATCGAGGTCGGTAGCTTTGTCTCGCCCAAGTGGGTGCCGCAGATGACAGGCAGCGCCGAGGTGTTTGCGCAAATTCAGCAACTGCCAGGCATCGTCTACGCGGCCCTGGCCCCCAATCTGAAAGGTTTTGAAGGCGCGCTGGAAGCGGACGTCAAGGAAATTGCGGTATTTGCCGCGGCTTCAGAAGCCTTCTCACAGAAGAATATCAACTGCTCGATCAGCGAGAGCCTGGAACGTTTTGTACCGGTGATGGACGCCGCCAAGCAGCATGGCATCCGCGTGCGCGGATATGTTTCCTGCGTACTGGGCTGCCCGTATGACGGTTCTGTGCCGCCTGAGCAAGTCGCCAGCGTGGCCCGTGAGCTATATGCCATGGGCTGCTATGAGGTGTCGTTGGGCGACACCATCGGTGCCGGCACAGCTGGGGCAACCCGCCACCTGTTCAACGTGGTTGGCCGCGAGGTGCCACGCAACCTGCTGGCCGGACACTTCCACGACACCTACGGCCAGGCGTTGGCGAATATTTATGCCAGCCTGCTGGAAGGCATCAGCGTGTTCGACAGCTCGGTCGCAGGACTGGGCGGCTGCCCGTATGCCAAGGGCGCGACTGGCAACGTCGCCACCGAGGATGTGCTGTATTTGCTCAATGGCCTAGGCATCGAAACGGGTATCGATATGGACAGGTTAATCGCAGCCGGCCAGCGTATTTGCGCGGTGCTGGACAAGCCAAACGGTTCTCGGGTGGCGCGGGCCAAACTGGCCAGCGCTTAGTTGCAGGCAGTGCGTAAGGTTTTGTTTACGCACTGTAAAGCACAACCCTCAGACTCACTGCCCGTTGCCTGACGGCGGTGCAAAGCGACTACAGCTACTGCTGAAACCGAACAAAACCGGCCCCCAACAGTTCGACGCAAGCCCGCCGCCAGTCAGTAGGCTTGCCGCACCAAGCCGGCTAACAGTGTCGGCATAACAAGAATGATGAGGAAGCACGATGCAACAGCCACTGTGGACGCCTTCTGCCGAACGTATCGCCTCGACGCGAATGGACAGCTTCCGCCGCTTCGTCAATCAGCGCCACAGCATGCAACTGGCCGACTATCCGGCCCTGCACACCTGGAGCGTGGCGCAGCGTGAAGCCTTCTGGCAGGCGGTAGTGGACTTCTTCGACATCCGCTTTAGCGCGCAGCCCGAAGCCGTGTTGCAAGAAGGCAGCGCCATGCCCAGCGCCCATTGGTTTCCCGGCGCGACGCTGAACTTTGCCGAACACCTGCTGCGCCGCCGTGATAATCACCCTGCTCTTATCGCCATTGGCGAGGACGGCTCGCGCGAACAACTGAGCTACGCAGAACTGGCCGCTCATGTCGCCGGGCTGCAGAAAAGCCTGCGCGATGCCGGCGTTAGCATCGGCGACCGGGTTGCGGCCTTTATGCCTAATACTTGGCAAACCCTGGTCGGCATGCTGGCCGCCAGCAGCCTGGGCGCCACCTGGTCGAGCTGCTCGCCGGATTTTGGCACCCAGGGCGTAATCGATCGCTTCGGCCAGATCGAACCCAAGGTGCTGATCGCCGCCGCCGGCTACCGCTACGCAGGTAAGACTCTCGACCTGAGCGCCAAGCTCAATGAAATCCTCGAACGTCTGCCCTCGCTTGAACAGCTGATTGTGGTGCCCTACTCCAATCCCCAGGCCAAAGCCGCCGACTTCCACACTGCGGCCAAAGTTGCGTTGTGGCAGGACTTCTACCAGGCCGGCGGCGAACCCGAATTCACCCCAGTACCGTTCGATCATCCTCTGTATATCCTCTATTCCAGCGGCACCACCGGCGTGCCCAAGTGCATCGTGCATGGCACTGGCGGCACCTTGCTGCAACACGCCAAAGAACTCGGCCTGCATACCGATCTGCATGCCGACGACACGCTGTTCTACTACAGCACCTGCGGCTGGATGATGTGGAACTGGTTGGTCTCTGGCCTGGCCTTGGGCGCAACCCTGGTGCTGTTTGACGGCTCGCCTTTCCACCCGGGAGCCGAGCGCCTGATCGACCTGATTGATGCGGAGAACATTAGTATCTTCGGCACCAGTGCGAAGTTTCTCGCCGCGCTTGAAAAAGCCGGCGCCAAACCGGGCAGCACGCACAAGCTGCAGCGGCTCAAAGCGATTCTATCGACCGGCTCGCCGCTGTCCCATGAGAGCTTCGAGTACGTCTACCGCGAGATCAAAGCCGATATCTGCTTATCGTCGATCTCCGGCGGCACCGATATTGTCTCCTGCTTCGCCCTGGGCAACCCGGTGCTGCCGGTGTGGCGCGGCGAGCTGCAGTGCAAAGGCTTAGGCATGGACGTGCAGGTATGGAATGACGCCGGCCAACCGGTGACAGGCGAAAAAGGCGAGCTGGTCTGCGCCCAGCATTTCCCGTCAATGCCGATTGGCTTCTGGAAGGATGAAGATGGCAGTAAGTTCCAGGCGGCCTATTTCGATACCTTCGCCGGAGTCTGGGCCCACGGCGACTACGCTGAGATAACCGAGCACGGCGGTCTGGTGATACATGGCCGTTCGGATGCCGTACTCAACCCCGGCGGTGTACGCATCGGCACCGCCGAAATCTACCGCCAGGTGGAAAAGGTCGAAGAAGTGCTGGAGTCCATCGCTATAGGCCAGGAATGGGAAGATGACGTGCGCGTGGTGTTGTTTGTGCGCCTGCGCGAAGGCGTTGAGCTTGACGATGCGCTGCAAGCACAGATTCGCCAGATGATCCGCGCCAACACCACACAGCGCCATGTGCCAGCCAAGGTCATCGCCGTGGCGGATATTCCGCGCACCATCAGCGGCAAGATCGTCGAACTGGCGGTGCGCAACGTGGTACACGGCAAACCGGTGAAGAATACCGACGCCCTGGCCAACCCACAGGCGCTGGAGTTGTACCGCGATCTGGCAGAACTACGGGACTAAAGTACCAAAAACTCCAGCCGATCCAAGCGCACGGTGCTTATACTCCAAGTCAGTCGTTGCTGGAGTGCTGCCGTGGTTTTGCGCTGGATCTGTCTCGCTGTACTGCTAACCTCGCTGAGCCTAAGCGCAACAGCACAGGAACCGCTGGAGCTGCATATGCCGGACGCGCCACCGCTGACCTTTGTCAGCTTTCAGGGTGGTTACGGCATGGTGGGCGATGTGGCATTGGCCGCCATTGCCCGCGCGGGGTATCTCAGCCATATCCATGTAACCCCCTGGGCTCGGGCCCAGCAGCGGGTCAGCCGTGGCAACAACCTGCTGATTATCCCGCTCTCGCGCACGCCGGAACGGGAAGCGCTGTACACCTGGATCGCCCCGATCTCACCGCTTGAGCGCGCCTTCTTCAGCCTCGACACGCCAGTGGCCGACTTTGCCGAAGCGCGTCAGCGTTATAAGCGTATCGCCGTCGGTCTGGGCACCGCACAGATGGAAATACTCAAGCGCGAAGGGTTTACCGATAAGCAGATTGTCAGCCTCAAGCTTGGCGATAACCCCGCACGCATGCTCGAACTGGGCCGCGTCGATGCCTGGTTTACCTGGGTGCCGGAAGGGTTGTACCTGTGGCCGAAAAGCGACAATCGATTGCAGATGAGCCCCGTGATGGCCAGTACCGATCTGTACCTAGCCTGCTCCAAAGCGTGCGACGCAGACTTGCAGGAGAATCTACGCAAAGCGGTCGACGCGCTACGCGCCGAAGGCATGATCCAACGTATTCAGGACGCCTACCAACCCGCGCGCTAACAGCGGACATCCGTGTCGTCACCGGTGTTTAAATGCCTTTGCGCCCAGGGTCCTCAGGCAGCTGCTCCTCTTCGATATCCTCCAGTTTCAACTCCAGCCCCCATTCACCCGCCGACGCTGCGGGTGCCGCAGGCGCAGCAGGAGTCGGTGCGGCGGCCACTGGCGCGGGCGCAGCGGCAGGCGCTGAGGTACCTGGGTTGTCGCGGTAGAGCTTGAGCTTGAGGCGCACGTTGTTCGCCGAATCGGCGTTTTTCACCGCTTCTTCTTCATCAATCGAGCCATCGTTGACCAGGTCGATCAGCGCCTGATCGAAGGTTTGCATGCCGAGGTTTTTCGACTTTTCCATGATCTCCTTGATCTCGGAAAACTCGTTGCGCTTGATCAGGTCACGAATGGTCGGAGTGCCGAGCAGCACTTCCACCGCCGCCCGGCGCTTGCCGTCGATGGTTTTGACCAGACGCTGGGAAACGAACGCCTTGAGGTTGTTGCCCAGGTCGTTGAGTAGCTGCGGACGTCGGTCTTCCGGGAAAAAGTTGATGATACGGTCCAGCGCCTGGTTGGCGTTGTTCGCGTGCAGCGTGGAGATTGCCAGGTGGCCGGTGTCAGCAAAGGCCAGGGCATGCTCCATGGTTTCGCGGTCGCGGATCTCACCGATCAGTATTACGTCTGGCGCCTGGCGCAAGGTGTTCTTCAGCGCCGCGTGAAAGCTGCGCGTATCCACGCCGACTTCACGCTGGTTGATGATCGACTTCTTGTGCTTGTGCACGTACTCCACCGGGTCCTCGATGGTGATGATATGGCCGCCGCTGTTGCGGTTGCGGTAGTCGATCAGCGCCGCCAGCGAGGTCGACTTGCCCGAGCCCGTGCCACCGACGAACAGCACCAGCCCGCGTTTTTCCATCACCGTCTTGAGCAGCACCTCCGGCAGTTTGAGGTCTTCAAACTTGGGGATATCCATCTTGATATTGCGCGCCACGATCGACACTTCGTTGCGTTGTTTGAAAATATTGATGCGAAAGCGCCCAACACTGGCAATCGAGATCGCCAGGTTCATTTCCAGCTCACGCTCGAACTCCTCACGCTGCGCGCTATCCATCACCGAATCGGCAATCGCCGCCACCTCGCCAGCCTTTAGCGGTTCAGCACTGAGTGCCTTGAGCACGCCATTGAACTTGGCGCAGGGCGGCGCTCCGGTGGAAAGATAAAGGTCGGACCCGTCCTGGCTGGACAGGATTTTGAGCATGGCGTTGAGGTCCATAACGAGCTATCCCGTGAGTTGGATGTATTACGTTAGGCCAAGATTTCACATCGCTCCTGAGAAAATCGGAGCGTGCCTGGTTCAGGCGCTAAGCGGTTGAGAATACTGGCACAATAGGTTGATTGAATTCCGAGGAGCCTGTCATGGCTAAGGCAATGGCCCGCCACATTTTGGTGAAAACCGAAGCAGAAGCCGCTGCGCTGAAAAAACGCATCGCCGCTGGTGAAGCCTTCGATGTGCTGGCACGCAAGTACTCAACCTGCCCCTCCGGCAAGAAAGGCGGCGATCTGGGTGAAGTACGTCCCGGACAAATGGTGCGTGCTATTGATCAAGTCATTTTCAAAAAGCCGGTGCGTGAAGTGCACGGACCGGTGAAAAGCCAGTTTGGCTACCATCTGGTGCAGGTTTTCTACCGCGAGTGATCTGCCATGACGCCCGAACACGTTGCTGCTTTTTGCCTGAACCTGCCGGGTGTCCGTGAGGACATCAAATGGGGCGGCGTGCGGGTATTCTCAGTGGCTGAGAGCAAGATGTTCGCCTTGTTTCACTTGGGCAGCCATGACGGCCTGGCCTTTAAGGTGGATGATGACCTCTTCCTTGGCTATTGCGACCGCCCCGGCATCCGCCCGGCTCCTTATCTGGCCCGCGCCCGCTGGATAAGCTGAGCGATAGCGAACTGCAAGCCCTGCTAACGCGCTCCCATCAGTTGGTGGTCAGTAAACTACCCAAACGCTTAAAGCTAGCACTGCTGCTTGATCCGCCAACAGCGAACGGTTAACTGCCGCCGGCTCCACAGGCTCCGTGCGCAGCTCGGATGCCCGGCGCAGGGACAGCAACGACGCTGGCTTGACGGAGCAAGCTGACCGGTCATGTCAGAAAGCTGCCAGCAGTCTTCACTGATCAGCTGAGTTAACCTTCTCAGCATTCCACTGCGATATAAGGCCGCCACGTGTTCTCCTCTGAGCGTTTGAAAGGCATCGATGTTTTCGTCTGCGTCGCAGAACTGGGCAGCTTTACTGCGGCGGCAGAGCGTCTGAGCCTGACCAGCTCGGCGGTGAGTAAAGGCATTGCACGGCTGGAAAGTCGCCTCGATATACGCCTGTTTGAGCGCACCACGCGCCGATTGGCGCTGACTGACGCGGGTACAGCCTTCTACCGAACCTGCACCCGCGTGCTCTCAGACCTTGAAGAATCGGAGCTGGCGCTGCATGCCGAGTTCCTCGAACCGCGCGGAAGGATTCGGATCGACCTGCCGGCATCCTATGGGCGCTTGCACGTGCTGCCGGTGATCCTGCACTTCGTGAAGCAATATCCGCTGTTGACGCCGCATATTTCCTTTACCGACAGCTTTGTTGAACCGGCTGATCAGGGCATCGACCTGCTGGTGCGCATCGGCGGTTCAGACGTGTGGCCGACGACCTTGGGCCACCGCTACCTGGGTGCTGAGCGGTTGATCTACTGCGCCGCCCCCGAATACCTGTCCAGGCGTGGCATGCCGACCACTGAAGCCGCGCTTGAAGAGCATGACTGCGTGCTCTACGGCCTCAGTAATGGCCTGGTTAGCCCGTGGTATCGAGAAGGCCCACAGCCCGGCGACAAGAAGCGACTAATCATGCCGGCACGCATCGCCGTGGGAGATGGCGAGGGTGAAGTACTGGCTGTGCTGGCAGGCTATGGCATTGCGCAATTGCCCACGTGGCTGGTGCAAACGCATTTAGATAGCGGAGCCTTGGTTGAAGTGCTGCCGCAGCTATCTAGTGATGGCCTGCCGATGAACTTGGTCTGGCTGAAAAAGCGCGAAACACTGCCCAAGGTCAACGCGCTGTTAGAGGTCTTAGCCAAGTGTTTATCCCCCAGTGGCCACACATTGCCGACACCATCAGATAAGTGAATTAAAATCAGTAATTGTTAGAAAAAACGCCACAAATAGACCGCTAAAGAATCAATACCATAGCGCCCTCCCCAACCAAGAGCGTCGTTATGAGTGCTATCGATTCATCCAGCCCCCAGGTTATGCCTGCGGCAGGCTCTTCACTCAGCATTATCATCCTGGCCATCTCGGCTTTTTTGATCGTAACCACTGAGTTTCTGATCATCGGCCTACTGCCCGCCCTGGCCCGTGACCTCGGCGTTTCAATTGCCGCAGCCGGCCAGCTGGTCACGCTGTTCGCCTTTACAGTCATGCTCTTCGGTCCCCCTCTTACCGCTGCCCTCGCCCACTTAGACAGAAAAAAGCTGTTTATCGCGATCCTGCTGGTCTTCGCATTCGCCAATGCTCTGGCGGCACTGTCTTCGAACATCTGGATGCTCGCCGTTGCACGTTTCATCCCTGCGCTGATGCTGCCGGTCTTCTGGGGCACGGCCAGTGAAACGGCAGCCCAGCTGGCCGGCCCAGCCAAAGCAGGCCAGGCCATTGCCCGGGTCTACCTGGGCATTACCGCTGCGCTGCTGTTGGGTATTCCATTGGGGACGCTGGCGGCTAACGGGATTGGCTGGCGAGGCGCCTTTGCATTGCTGGCTGGGTTGTCACTGCTGATGGCGTTGGCTGTACTGATCTGCATGCCTACTGTCGCGCGTAGCGAGCGAGTTGACTTCCTGAAACAGGCACGCATTTTCAAGGAGCCGTTGTTTCTGGCCAATGTCGCACTGTCGATCATTATCTTCAGCGCTATGTTCGTTGCGTACACCTACCTGGCCGACATGCTGGAACGCCTGGCTGATGTGGCGCCAGCAGATGTCGGGTGGTGGATGATGGGGTTTGGCGCCGTCGGCCTGATTGGCAATTGGATGGGCGGCAAAGCAGTGGATCACTCGCCACTCAACGCCACTGCTTTGTTTGTGGCACTGCTTGCACTGGGAATGGCAGCGGTGAAACCTCTGGCAGGAGCAGGCGTACTGGTGTGTATCGCGCTCGCGCTGTGGGGCATTGCCAACACGGCGCTGTACCCGATCTGCCAGGTTCGGGTCATGAACTCGGTGGCGCATTCTCAGGCGCTGGCAGGCACAACCAACGTGTCTGCGGCCAACGCCGGGATTGGGATCGGCGCGCTGGTCGGCGGCCTAACCATCCAAACCGCGGGTATCGGCTATGTCGGCTATGTCGCGGCAGCCGTTGCCGGTGTGGCGTTATTAATGATTCCGTGGGTCCATCGCCTGGCAACGCGCGCAACCCACTGCACTGAGTAACGTGCTGACAGCCGTCGACGTTCACAAAGTGTACGCATGAGTGGCTGATACTCGTCGCGCTGAGGGGCAATCGCAGCAGATAGCAGCGTCGAACAGACACTCCGCCTGTCCATCCGCTGCCTTTTGCGGCCGTAAACCGCTACAATCGCGCCCCTTTCGCGCCCGTGCGCCCGTTTATCTGGACCAAGATTCGTGATCTCCACCGCCAACATCACAATGCAATTCGGGGCTAAGCCCTTGTTCGAGAACGTTTCCGTCAAGTTTGGCGGCGGCAATCGTTACGGTCTGATCGGGGCCAACGGCTGCGGCAAGTCGACCTTTATGAAAATTCTCGGCGACGATTTAGAGCCGAGCGGTGGCCAGGTGATGCTGGAGCCGAACGTGCGCCTGGGTAAGTTGCGTCAGGACCAGTTCGCCTATGAAGAATTCACGGTGATCGACACCGTGATCATGGGTCACGAAGAACTGTGGAAAGTCAAAGCCGAACGCGACCGTATCTATTCCCTGGTGGAAATGAGCGAAGAAGACGGCATGAAGGTCGGTGAACTCGAAGGTGAGTTCGCCGAGATGGACGGCTACACCGCCGAATCCCGCGCCGGTGAGTTGCTGCTCGGCCTGGGTATTCCGTTGGAGCAGCATTTCGGCCCGATGAGCGAAGTAGCGCCCGGCTGGAAACTGCGCGTGTTGCTGGCCCAGGCGCTGTTCTCCGATCCAGAAGTGCTGCTGCTGGACGAACCGACCAACCACCTGGACATCAACACCATCCGCTGGCTGGAAAACATCCTGACCCAGCGTAATAGCACCATGATCATCATCTCGCACGACCGCCACTTCCTGAACAGCGTGTGCACGCACATGGCGGACCTGGATTATGGCGAGCTGCGCCTGTTCCCAGGCAACTA
Organism: Pseudomonas sp. WS 5011; assembly: GCF_012985775.1. Taxonomy (NCBI): domain Bacteria; kingdom Pseudomonadati; phylum Pseudomonadota; class Gammaproteobacteria; order Pseudomonadales; family Pseudomonadaceae; genus Pseudomonas; species Pseudomonas sp. WS 5011. The sequence goes on along the minus strand of NZ_JAAQXA010000009.1, from coordinate 129,056 downwards.
CGATGAGTACATGACTGCAGCGACCCAGTCGCGCGAGCAGTTGCTGTCCGAAAACGCCAAGAAAAAGGCGCAGATCAACGAGCTGCAAAGCTTCGTCAGCCGCTTCTCGGCCAACGCCTCGAAATCCAAGCAGGCTTCCTCGCGTGCCAAGCAGATCGACAAGATCCAGTTGGCCGAGGTCAAACCGTCCAGCCGTGTCAGCCCATTCATTCGCTTCGAACAGAACAAGAAGCTGCACCGCCAGGCCGTCATGATCGAGAAAATGGCCAAGGGTTTCGACGGCAAGGAGCTGTTCAAGAACTTCAGCTTCCAGGTTGAAGCGGGCGAGCGCGTAGCCATCATCGGCCCGAACGGTATTGGTAAAACCACCCTGCTGCGCACCCTGGTTGGCGAACTGGCACCGGATGCCGGTGCGGTGAAATGGACCGACAGCGCGGAAATCGGCTACTACGCCCAGGACCACGCCCACGACTTCGAAGACGACGTCAGCCTGTTCGATTGGATGGGCCAGTGGACCACCGGCGAGCAGATGATCCGCGGCACACTGGGTCGTATGCTGTTCAGCAACGACGAGATCCTCAAGTCGGTAAAAGTCATCTCCGGTGGTGAGCAAGGCCGCATGCTGTTCGGCAAGCTGATTCTGCAAAAGCCTAACGTGCTGGTGATGGACGAACCGACCAACCACTTGGACATGGAATCCATCGAAGCGCTGAACCTGGCGCTGGAAAACTACCCAGGCACACTGATCTTCGTTAGCCACGACCGCGAGTTCGTGGGCTCCCTGGCTACGCGCATCATCGAGTTGTCAGCCAACGGCATCACGGACTTCAGCGGTACCTACGATGACTACCTGCGCAGCCAGGGCGTGATCGTCTAACCGGCTCCTAGCCGGCATAAAAAAGCCCGCTCACTGAGCGGGCTTTTTGCTGGGTGCGGTTATTACGCTGCGGCGAACAAACCACCGATCTGGGCGTGCGCTGCTGCAAAAGCATTCGCGCGCGGCTCTTCACCGTAGGCCAGGCCTTCGGCACGAACGATCTCGATGTCGGTGATGCCGAGGAAGCGCAGCACCAGCAGTAAATACTCTTCGTGCGCCTGACCGCTTGGTTGACCCGCATGAATACCGCCTGCAGTGGACACGATCACCACCTTCTTGCCACCTGCCAGGCCCTTGGGGCCATTCTCGTCGTAGGCAAAGGTTTTACCGGCTACTGCCACGCGGTCGATCCAGGCTTTGAGCTGAGTCGGCACGGTGAAGTTGTACATCGGCGCACCTATCACGATGGCGTCGGCCGCGAGAAACTCATTGAGGGTGCCTTCCGCCAGCTCGACTTCATGCTTTTGCGCTGCATCGCGCAGCTCCGCAGGTGTACCGCCGGCGACCAGACTGGCGGCGGACAGATGGCTCAGCGCATCGCTGGCCAGATCGCGATAGCTCACCTGAGCTTCAGGTTCAGCGGCCACCCAGGCGTCGACCACAGCGCGGCTGAGTTGGCGGGAAGCAGACGAGTCGCCAAGGATGCTGGAATCGAGGTGCAGTAGTTTCATGACAATCTCCAAAGTGAGATCGCCCCACGGCGATCAAGATGTTGGAGATACTATCGATGAAAGCAATGGTCGATTAGTCTTTGTAAATGCGATAGTTCGTCCCACTAATAGGACGATAAAACCATGCATGACCTCAATGACCTGTTTTATTTCGCCAAAGTGGTAGAAGCCGGCGGCTTTGCCGCTGCCGGGCGCACCCTGGGCATTCCCAAATCCCGCCTGTCACGACGCATTGCCGAGCTGGAAAATCGCCTCGGCGCGCGCCTGCTGCAACGCACCACACGCAAACTGGCATTGACCGACATTGGTGAGCGCTACCTGCGCCATTGCCAAGCCATGCTGCAGGAGGCTGAACAGGCCGAGGAAACCGTGGCCAGCCTGACCAGCGAGCCGCGCGGCCGCCTACGTGTCAGCGCGCCAGGCGGCATTGCTTTGCTTTCGGAGTTGGTGGTGAGCTTTCTCGCGGCCTATCCCAAGGTGCAGTTGGAGCTGATTCAGACCAACCGGCGCATTGATCTGCTCAACGAAGGCGTAGACGTCGCCTTGCGCGTACGTAGCGCCGAGGATGAAGACCCTACGCTGATCACCCGGCGCTTGCGCCCCGCGCAGGCCTTTATGGTTGCCGCACCGGCCCTGCTGGAGCACGCACGGGTCAGCACACCTGACGATCTGGCGGCACTGCCGGCCCTGGGCGCATTGGAAGCGGACCGCAAAATTCATCTGCGTTTGCAGGATGACAATGGGCGCGTGCAGGAAGTGGTGCTGGACGCGCGACTGGCCATCGAGGACTTCAACGTCCGCAAACATGCAGCGATGAGCGGCCTCGGATTTACCATGTTGCCCGCGCCCCTGTGCCTGGATGAACTGGCCGATGGACGACTGATCCGCCTGCTACCGGACTGGGCACTGCCTGCTGCCCACCTGCAAGCGGTGTACACCCACAGACGCGGCATGCTGCCAGCCGTTCGGGCATGGATTGAGCATATCAGCGACGCCTTCAGCCGCTGGGACCAACCGATTTAGCGCCGCTGCATCAGCTGTAACGGCGCAAGAGTTCACCGAACAGCTGGCCATCCAACAACAGCCAGTCAATCCATATCAGCTGATGGGCTGCAACAATCAGCCAAACCACCAACTGGAAAGAGAGCTTGCGCGTTTTATGCCGAAAGCACTGCTGCGCGATCAACGCGCCGGGCCAGCCACCCAGCGACTCGACCAGATGCAATGCTTTTTCCGGCGTGCGCCAACGGCCTCGCTGGGCACTGGACTTGTCCTGACAGTACTGCACAAAACTGATCAGGCTGGCGAGCGGGTAAGCAACCAGCACCCACACAAAACCAGACGTTAGAAACAGCTGCCAAGCGCCCATTAGAGGCAACACACACAACGCCGTCAGCAGCACTAACTTCAGTCCGAGGTGCTGAATCGGCTCATGGCTGCGCATCGACGAAACCTGACGCACCCTGGCTTTCGCTGATGGTGCAACCGTGGGCTTAACAGCGCGAGGCTTACGGCGAATCGCCGGACGGTCCAACGCAAGTTCGCCAGCAACGCGGATATGCTCGGCACGGGCACGCCCCTGAGGGTCCTTACCAGGCACGTACATCACCTGATCCCCGGTCACAGGGCGACGGTCGCCGCCCATGGCCGAGATATGCGCAAAAAGCTCAGCCCCGCCCTGCTCCGGCTGGATAAAACCAAAGCCTTTGTCGTCATTCCAGCTGCGCAACACGCCACGTTGTTCCATTCCTATCACTCTCACCAGATATACGCCGCGCGCACTCTAGCAGCCAGGGAAATGGCGATCCAAAAACTCAAGCAGATACTGATTAACCTGCTCAGACTGCTCGTTCTGGATCCAGTGCCCACAGTCCTTTAGGACGTGCTGCTGCAAGTCATCCACCCATTCCGGCATTTTCTTCAGGGTGTAGGCTTCCAGTTTGCCTACCGGGTCATGGTCACCGATCAAGAACAGCGTCGGCGGTTTGATCGTCAGCCCTTGTAATGGCTCGGTCACGTGCCAGTTGCGTTCGAAGTTGCGGTACCAATTCAACGCTCCCCGTAAACCGTGCTGAGCAAAGGTGTGGCGATACACCGAAAAGTCGTCCTCCGTGCACCAGTCGGGCAGCGCGCCCACCTGCATGTCGTCCTCGAACAAACGCCCATCGGAAGGCTTGTCCTGCAGTAACAGGTTTCGCTCCTCGAAATACATCAGCAGGCGCAAGGTGCGGTCGATGTCAGCGTCCAACTCGTGTTCGGCGCGGCCAGGTTCCTGAAAGTAGAGGATGTAATTGAATCGTCCGGCACTGGCCTCACGCATGATCTCGGTGGCTGGGCGACGAGGCCGCCCGGCAAAAGGCACCGACAGGGTGATGAGGGCTTTGATCCGCAAGGGCTCAAGCAGTGCCAGATACCAGGCGACCATTGCGCCCCAGTCATGGCCGACCATTGCCACCTGAGTGTGGCCAAAGTGATCCATGGCCGCACGTATGTCAGCGCACAGCGTCAGTACGTCATAGTCCGCCACTTCCGCCGGCGCCTCGCTGCGGCCATACCCCCGCATCTCGGGCATGAACACCCGATAGCCGGCCGCGACCAACGGATCAACCTGCTGACGCCAGGAATACCAGCACTCCGGAAAACCGTGCAATAACCACACAGGCGCGCCCTGTTCTGGCCCTGCGCAGTAAAGACTGAGGGATATACCGTTGAGATCGAGTTGGAAATGATCGGCCGTATTGTGCATGGCACCTCCTGTGTGAGGTCCCACTATGACAAAGGCGCACCCTGGGGTGCGCCTTTATTCATCCGACGAATACAACGGCAGCAATCAGCCCTGCGCCGTGCTCCAGTCAATCCACTGTAACTGCCAGGTCGCCAGAATCAACAAGCCAAAACCGATGCGGTACCAGGCGAACGCTGCATAACTGTGCTTACCGATGAAGCTGAGCAGTGCCCGCACCGCAATCATGGCGAAAATAAACGAGGTGACAAAGCCAATGGCAAACACCGGCAGATCACTGGCCTGGAACAAGTCGCGGTACTTGTAGCCGGAGTACACCGCAGCACCGACCATGGTCGGCATAGCAAGGAAGAAGGAAAACTCGGTGGCCGCCTTACGCGACAAGCCGAACAACAAGCCGCCGATAATCGTCGCACCGGAGCGTGAAGTACCCGGAATCATCGCCAGGCACTGGGCAAAACCAATCTTAAGCGCGTCCTTCCATGTCATGTCGTCGACGCTCTCGGCGTGCACCAGGTGCGTGCGCCGCTCGGCCCAGAGCATGATCAGCCCACCCACCACCAGCGCCAGCGCCACGGTGATCGGGTTGAACAGGTAATGATGAATGAGATCGGCGAACAGCACACCCAGCGCCACGGCCGGCAGAAAAGCGATCAGCAAATTGGCAGTAAAACGTTGAGCCTGCTGCTCTTTGGGCAGACCGATGACAATGTCGAGGATCTTGCGCCGGTACTCCCAGACCACAGCGAGAATCGCCCCCAGCTGGATGATGATGTTGAAGGCCATCGCCCGCTCACCGCCAAAACCAATCAGGTCCGCGACGATAATCTGGTGTCCGGTACTGGAAATGGGCAAAAACTCCGTAATGCCTTCCACGATACCCAAAATCAGTGCCTGAACAGCAACCCAAAGATCCATCCTCACTCCTCAATACGTGCGCACCGGCACGAACAGCAACATTATGATGATGAACTCGCGAGGGCCTCCGACCAACCGGCTATTAAAAGGTTCCGGTCGGTAGAATAAATAATCAAATCACACACTTAACCCGCACCGCGCGAATCCTAGCAGAGAACCTGAGTATTGAGGCTACGGCACGCTGTACTGGCCTCGACCTGATGAAAGTAATCGCCACCCGAGCCGTCACTTATCCTCCAATTAGCCTAAGGTCTAGAGTAGCGAAGCAAGACTCATCATCTAGTAAGAGGCGACCCCGCGCCTAAACAACCAGGGAGCCCACCATGAATAACCTGCGCAGCTTGCCTATTAACCGTCGTCTTTGGCTGATTCTGGTGGTCGCCATTGTCATGCTGATTATTCAGGGCGCCCTGTTACTCAAGCAGATTGAGGCCGACCTATATGCCGCCAAATCTGAAAAAACCCAGCATGTAGTGCAAAGCGCCGCGGGCATTCTGCAGCATTACCATGCACTGGAAGCGGCGGGCGGAATCACCCGCGAAGCGGCTCAAAAACAGGCTGCAGAGATCATTCGTAACCTGCGCTACGACGGCCAGGAGTATTTCTGGATTAATGATCAAACCCCAGTGATGGTCATGCACCCGACCAACCCCAAACTGGAAGGGCAAAACCTCTCAGGTTTCAAAGACCCAGATGGCAAGGCACTGTTCAATGAAATGGTCGCTATCAGCAAAAATCAGGGCGCTGGCCAGGTCAATTACCGTTGGCCCAAGCCTGGTGCCAGTGACCCTGTGCCCAAGGTGTCGTATGTGCAACTGTTCCAGCCCTGGGGCTGGATCATCGGTTCAGGGGTTTATGTCGATGATGTGCAGGCCGAGTTTCACACCCAGGCCTTGAAAACCCTGCTGATTGGCCTGGTGATTGCCGCCTTGGTGGCCCTGCTCATTGTGCTGATCGTGCGCAGCATCACCCAGCCGCTGCAGCACGCGGTCGATGCCATGGCCAATATTGCCAGCGGTGATGGCGACCTGACACGAACCCTCGATACCCAGGGCAACGACGAGTTGTCCGCCTTGTCCCGTCACTTCAACGCGTTTACCGAAAAGTTACGCCAGGTGATCAAACACTCCCTCGACTCTGCCGGCCAACTCGATGCTGCTGCCCGCAACCTCGGTGATGTTGCGGGCCAATCGCAACAGCACAGCGAGCAGCAGTCGCAGCAAATGGAACTGGTTGCCACAGCGATCAATGAAGTGACTTATGGCGTGCAGGATGTGGCGAAAAATGCCGAACACGCCGCTACAGAGGTGCACACGGCCGAAGAGCAGGCGCTGCAAGGTCAGCAGAACATTGAGGCCAGCCTGCGCCAGATCAATGCGCTGTCCGCCACCATCGACCAAGCGGTAACGGTGATTCAGGCCCTGGCTCAGGAAAGCACGCAGATAGGCAGCGTATTAGAAGTTATCCGCTCGATTGCCGAACAGACCAACCTGCTCGCGCTCAACGCGGCCATCGAAGCCGCCCGCGCCGGTGAGCAAGGCCGTGGGTTTGCCGTAGTGGCCGATGAGGTGCGCCTGCTGGCGCAACGCACGCAAAAATCCACAGCGGAAATCCAGGTCATGATCGAGCGCCTGCAAGGCAATTCGGAAGCAGCCGTCAAGGTGATCAACGACAGCAGCCAAGCCTCTCAGCTGACCATCGAGCAGGCCCGTCAGGCCGGAACCAGCCTGACGTTAATCGCCAGCGGGCTGCGCAACCTTAGCGGTTTGAACGCTTCCATCGCCAGCGCGACACTGCAACAATCGCACGTGGTCGAGGACATCAATCAGAACGTCACCCAGGCAGCCAGCCTGGCCCATAACAACGCCCTGGCGGCGCAGCAATCCAGCGATGCCGGGCAACACTTAGGTCAGTTGGCTGAGCAGCTCAATCGTCTGCTTGGACAGTTCAGGGTATGAGAACGCAATGAGCAACATGGAACACCAGGAAGTCGACCTGAGCAAACCGCAAAACCAGGACCTGATTTGGGACTTGGACAGCATCGCCCGACGCGAACTGGCGGAACGCTTTATCAAGCTGTTCGAGAACCGCCTGTGCGTGTATTCGGAGTCAACGCGGCAGTTGTACACCAACTATGACCTGCACTTCCCCAGCGATATGGGCCGCAAGATGGTGGTGCTGCCCAACCCCTATGCCTTCCACGACACCCTGCATGGCATCGAGGCGCATGCTGTCCGTAAAACCGGGCTGTGCGTGCTGCCCGGCGTGGTCCTGCGCAAGCCTGGCTTGCTGCTGACCACGATGATCAAGGAAGGTGGCCCAGCACCGAAAACCATGCCGTTCAAACCAGCATTGGCGCAAATCATCAGCAACCAGAAGAAGGCAGGCGATATCTTCCTGCCAATCATGATGAAGGGCGACCTGCGTGAGTTTGATCAGCAGATGCCCTATATCCACCTGCACCGCCTGCAGGTTAGTCGCCTGACGCGGCTATCGACCTTCGAGCGCGACGATATTCAGCAGTCCATTACGCGCAAACTGCTTATGCTCTATCGCCAGGCCGACAGCCTCAGCTGCCACTGAATACCACTCAAGCCTGCTGCCAATAAAAAAGCGGGATCAGTTAACTGATCCCGCTTTGTGCTTTAGCCGTGCCTAGGTCTTATTGCTGGCTGACCCAGAACACTGCGGTGACGACGAAAATCACAATCAAGGCGAAAATAGCCTTGGCATCGACCACGCTGTCAGCATTATCCGGCTCGCTGTGCTCACTCATGGACTACCCCTCTTGTTGTGTTTATGGGTGAATCGTCTTCTGCAGTTAAGACCAGCATGCTCGCTTACTCAAGCCGTAGGGCTATGTTCAACGGCCGTCTTATCCCTTTAAGTTCTTTCCATATACTCAAACATCACTTTTGCGCATAACCCTGAGCTGGTATCTTCCTCCGGCTCCGCAGGGAGTGCGCGGCCGTGCGCGCTGATAGCTGTAAAAAGCCTGATAACAGGACACTCCATGTACGTATACGACCAGTACGACCAAAAAATCGTCGAAGACCGCGTCAAGCAGTATCGCGATCAAACCCGCCGTTACCTTGCCGGTGAACTGAGCGGTGAAGAATTCCGCCCGCTGCGCCTGCAGAATGGCCTGTACATCCAGCGCTTTGCGCCCATGCTGCGCGTTGCCGTGCCGTACGGTCTGATGTCGTCCGCCCAAGTGCGCATGATGGCCAAGATTGCCCGCGACTACGACAAGGGTTACGCGCACATCAGCACCCGTCAGAACGTCCAGTTCAACTGGCCAGACCTGGAAGATGTGCCTGACATTCTTGCCGAGCTGGCCACCGTGCAGATGCACGCGATCCAGACCAGCGGCAACTGCATCCGTAACACCACCACCGACCAGTTCGCTGGTGTGGCCAAGGATGAAATCATCGACCCACGTCCGTGGTGCGAGATCATTCGTCAGTGGTCGACCTTCCACCCTGAGTTCACCCACCTGCCGCGCAAGTTCAAGATTGCCGTAAACGGCGCAGTCAGCGACCGTGCCGCGATTGAAGTGCACGACATCGGCCTGGAAGCGGTCCAGAACGACGCCGGTGAGCTGGGCTTCCGTGTGTCCGTTGGTGGCGGCCTGGGCCGTACCCCGATCGTCGGCAGCTTTATCAACGAATTCCTGCCGTGGCAGCACCTGATCAGTTACCTCGACGCTATCCTGCGTGTGTACAACCGCTACGGCCGTCGTGATAACAAGTACAAGGCGCGCATCAAGATTCTGGTCAAGGCGTTGACCCCTGAAGTGTTCGCCGAACGCGTGAATGCTGAGTGGGCTCACCTGAAAGATGGCCCGACCACCCTGACCGAAGCCGAAGTGGCCCGCGTTACCGCGCACTTTATCGACCCAAGCTACAAAGCCCTCGAGGATCAAGATGCCGCTCTGGCTGCCTTGGATGCCGAACACCCAGGCTTTGCCCGCTGGCGTCAGCGCAACACTTTCGCGCACAAGAAGCCAGGCTATGTCGCCGTGACTCTGTCGCTCAAGCCAACCGGCGTGGCGCCGGGCGATGTCACCGACAAGCAGTTTGATGCGATTGCCGACCTGGCCGACCGCTACAGCTTTGGCGAAATACGCAACAGCCACAACCAGAACATCATCCTCGCGGATGTTGAGCAGGCGCAGCTGTTCACCCTGTGGGGCGAGCTGCGTGAAAACGGTTTCGCCACGCCGAACGTCGGCCTGCTGACTGACATCATCTGCTGCCCGGGCGGCGACTTCTGCTCGCTGGCCAACGCCAAGTCGATCCCGATTGCCGAAGCCATTCAACGCCGTTTTGACGACCTGGATTACCTGTTCGACATCGGCAATATCGACCTGAATATCTCCGGTTGCATGAACGCCTGCGGCCACCACCACGTCGGCCATATCGGCATCCTCGGCGTGGACAAGAAAGGTCAGGAGTTCTATCAGGTATCGCTCGGCGGCAGCGCCGGTCGTGACGCCAGCCTGGCACAGATCCTTGGCCCATCCTTCGCCGAAGCGGACATGGCTGACGTGATCGACAAGATCGTCAAGGTCTATGTCGAGCGCCGCACCGAAGAAGAGAGTTTCCTCGACACCTTCCGCCGTATTGGCGTAGATCCGTTCAAGGAGCGCGTATATGCAGCGAATCATTAAGAACGGTCAGCTGATCGATGAAAGCTGGCACCTGTTGCCCAAGGACGCCACGCTGGACGGCATTCCCAACTGCGACGACCTGATCGTGCCGCTGGGCCTGTGGGTCGAGCACAGCACTGCGCTCAAGGCCCGCGATGGCGGCTTGGGCGTGTGGCTGGATGCCGGAGAGGAAATCGAGGAAATCGCCGATCAGCTGGATAACTTCCAGGTCATCGCGCTGAACTTCCCGGCCTTTACTGATGGACGCCACACCTCCACCGCCTACCTGCTGCGTAACCGCTACGGCTACAAAGGCGAAGTGCGTGCCATTGGCGATGTGCTGCGCGATCAGCTGTTCTCCTACCTGCGCGTAGGCTTCGATGCCTTCGCCCTGCGCGAGGACAAAGACCCGCTGGATGCCTTGAAAGCCTTCGAGGAGTTCAGCGAGGTCTATCAGGCCTCCACGGACCAGCCGCTACCGCTGTTCCGTCGCCGCGCCTGATTCTGCCGGCAATTCAAAAGGCCACCCCTTGGGGTGGCCTTTTTTGTTTATTGCGATTCAACCCAGATTGACCAGCACACGACCGACCTGATTGCCCGCGAGGATCTGCGCAATTGCATCCGGCAGTTGCTCAAGCGTCACTTCGGTGACCAGTGCATCGAGCTTGACCTTCCACTGCAGCGACAGCTTGTCCCACATCGACGCCTTAACCACCAACGGCAGCTCAACCGAATCAACCCCGAGCAGATTCACTCCACGGAGAATAAAGGGCAGCACACTGCCCTTGAAACCGACCCCAGCCGTCAGGCCACAGCAGGCAACGCTGGCACCGTAGCGCAGCGACTTAACCACGTTGAACAGAATATCCCCGCCCACACAATCCACTGCGCCAGCCCACTGCTCTTTGAGCATCGGTTTATCGGTGCCGTCCTGCAGTTCGGCACGCAACACAATTTGCTGAGCACCTAGCGCCTTGAGGTAATCCGCCTGCTCTGCCTTGCCAGTCGATGCCGCTACGCGGTAACCCAGGGTAGTTAACAAAGCCACCGCGACACTGCCAACACCACCTGTGGCACCCGTCACCAGTAAGGTGCCGGCATCCGGCGTCAGCCCGCTTTGCTCCAGCTTGTCGACACACAGCGCAGCCGTCAGCCCAGCGGTGCCAAGCACCATGGCCTCGCGCAGCGATAACCCTTTAGGTCGTTTCAGCGCCCAGCTGGCGGGAATGCGAATGTACTGAGCCAACCCGCCAGAGGTGTTCATCCCCAGGTCATAGCCGGTGACGATCACCTCATCGCCGGCGCTGAATTCAGCCACACTGGAAGCCTCCACTACGCCCGCGGCGTCTATACCCGGTGTGTGTGGAAAGCTTTTGGTCACACCACGGTTGCCACTCGCGGACAACGCATCTTTGTAGTTAAGCGAGGAATACTTGACCCGAATCAGCAGCTCGCCGGCGGGCAAGTCATCGATATCACGCTGCACAATCACCTGTTCGAAACCGCCCGCTGCGCTTTCACGGGCTTGCAATGCACTGAACTTGCTCATGTTCTTCCTCTGTATGACGGACCGATTACCAGAAGCGTTGCTGATTCAAACGACTCAACCAGTTCAGAACGAAGCGATCCAGCGCAACGCTGCCCGCCAGTCCAACGCGCTCCTGCAGGGTTTTCTTCTCGGCATAGTGCAAATGAAACAGCTCGGCGCTCTTGGCGCGTTCTGCCAAGTATTCGTCACTGGTCTTCAGCTCATCGACCAGTTGCTTATCCAGCGCCGCCAGGCCCAGCCAGACTTCGCCGGTGGCAATCTGATCGATATCCAACTGCGGCCGGTAGCGGGCAACAAAGCCCTTGAACAACTCATGGGTGGTTTCCAGGTCTTCCTGGAACTTCTCCCGGCCCTTTTCGGTGTTCTCGCCGAACACGGTAAGGGTGCGCTTGTATTCACCGGCGGTAAGCACTTCAAAATCGATGTCATGCTTCTTCAGCAGGCGGTGCACGTTAGGCAGCTGGGCTACCACACCAATCGAACCAAGAATGGCGAACGGCGCGGAAATGATCTTCTCGCCAATGCAGGCCATCATGTAGCCACCGCTGGCAGCGACCTTGTCGATGCAGACAGTCAGCGGTACGCCCGCCTGACGAATGCGCGCCAACTGTGAAGAGGCCAGCCCATAGCTGTGCACCATGCCACCACCACTTTCCAAGCGCAGCACCACTTCATCCTGCGGCGTTGCCATAGTCAGTAAAGCAGTGATTTCGTGCCGCAGGCTGTCGGTGGCCGAGGCTTTGATGTCGCCATCAAAATCCAGCACGTAAACGCGCGGTTTGTGAACACCGGCCTTCTTTTCCTGCTTTGCAGCCTTGGCTTCAGCTTTACTCGCGGCTTTCAGTTGCTCTTTATCGAGCACCGCATGTTCCATGCGCTGATGCAGCTGCTTGAAGAAATCATTGAGCTTGTTCACCTGCAACTGACCCGTGCCCTGACGGCCTTTGCTACGCAGAGCGGCAATCGTCACCAGCACCACCACGATGGCAATAACCAGGGTCACTGTCTTGGCCAGAAAGCCGATGTACTCTGCAAAAAACTCCACGTATTCCCCCTTTTCCCCATGGCTGCGCGCACTCACTGACTGCGCACATTAGCCCCCAAGCATACCGAGGCCATGGGTTCACGGCCAGCAAGCAAGGTCTAGACATTCAGCGCATTCATGCAATTCAAACAAGCGTATGTTTTTACGTTGACAGCTCTTGAGCTTCCTCATACCCTCGCGAAACTTTCACCGCAGCGGAATCGAGCGGACGTGGGCAGCATCTACCTGATTCGACATGGCCAAGCCTCCTTCGGTGCAGACGATTACGATGTGCTATCGCCCATTGGAATTCGCCAGGCCGAAGTGCTGGGCGAGCACCTTGCTCAACTGGGTATACGCATTGACCGCAGTGTAAGCGGTGATCTGCGCCGCCAGCAGCACACGGCTAACAGTGCCTTACAGCAGCTGGAGCAAGCAGGCATTGCCACACCATCGCTGGAGATTGACTCTGCCTTCAACGAGTTTGATGCGGATGCCGTAATCCGCAGCCTGCTGCCGGACATGCTTGGCGAAGAACCCGAAGCCCTGCACATTCTGCGCAATGGCGCCCAAAACCGAGCTGAATTTCAGCGCCTGTTCGCCAAGCTGATTGGCCGCTGGATTTCCGGTGAGCACGACATGCCGGACCTGCAAAGCTGGCAAGGCTTCGTCGAGCAGGTTCAGGGCGGCCTTACCCGTCTACTTGAACAGGCTGACAGCAAACAAAACATTGCCGTATTCACCTCAGGCGGCACCATCACCGCCCTATTGCACCTCATTACCGGTATCGCGCCTGCACAGGCGTTTGAACTGAACTGGCAAATTGTTAACACCTCACTTAGCTGCCTTAAGTTTCGTGGCAGCCAAGTGAGCCTGGCTTCCTTCAACAGCCATGTGCATTTACAGCTGTTGAAGGCGCCGGAGCTCATCACGTATCGCTGAGCTTCGGCCCACTGCACCCATCACGGGCGCTAGAAAAACCTGAGAAAAAGGAAGAAACCATGAGCGTTGCAGACATCGTCAATACCATGCAGTCCAAATTCAACGCCGGTGCCGCTGCAGGCCTGGACCTGGTGTTTCAATTCAACATCGAAGACGGCGAGAACTACGCGCTGATCGTCAAGGACGGCACCTGCGCCGTTGAGAAAGGCGACAACGCCAACGCCAACGTGACCCTGATCATGGACACCGAGACCCTGAAAGGCATCACCAGCGGCGAAACCGACGGTATGCAAGCGTTCATGTCCGGCAAACTGCGCGCCGAAGGCGACATGATGCTGGCCATGAAGCTGGGCGAGCTGTTCCCGGTTTAAGCGGTAACGCTTCTGCGCTGCACCAAAAACCGGAGTCATTGACTCCGGTTTTTTTATGGCTAGAAACCAGGCTTAAATGGCCAATCAGGCAGCTTGATTAAGCAGCAACACGCCCACCTATAACAGCGGGTATTCCTTGTGAGCTACAGGCTGCAGCATTAGATTAGCTAATTATCTTAGGCACCCATCATAAGCAGAAGGGATAAACATGGCGCTTACTGACCAGTCCACCCGAATCCGCGAAGGCGAAGAACTCGACGCTGCGGTCATCGACCAGTACCTCAAGGCGCATATCCCTGGCTTGGCGGGCGAGCCGCGCATCAGCCAGTTTCCTGGCGGCGCCTCGAACCTGACCTATCTGCTCGAATACCCCAACCAGGAATTTGTACTACGTCGTCCGCCCTTCGGCCACAAAGCCAAATCGGCTCACGACATGGGCCGCGAGTACCGCATCCTCAATCAGCTCAACGCCGGTTTTCCTTACTGCCCGAAAGCCTACGTGCACTGCACCGACGAGTCGGTGATCGGTGCCGAGTTCTATGTCATGGAACGGGTCAACGGCATCATACTGCGTTCAGAGATGCCAGCGGAGCTGAACTTCAGCGCCGAGCAGACCCGCGAGCTGTGCAAGAGCTTTATCGACAAGATGGTCGAACTTCACAACGTCGACTATCAAGCCTGCGGCCTTGGTGACCTGGGTAAGCCTGAGGGCTATGTGCAGCGGCAGATCGGCGGCTGGAGTGATCGCTACGACAAGGCGCTGACCCCCGACGCACCGTTGTGGGAACCGGTCAAGGCCTGGCTCAAAGACAAGATGCCGGCCGACCACCACAAGCCCGGTATCGTGCACAACGACTACCGCTTCGATAACGTCATCCTCAGCCCGCAGAACCCAAGTCAAATTATCGGCGTACTGGACTGGGAGCTGACCACCATCGGTGACCCGTTGATGGATCTGGGCAACACCCTCGCCTACTGGATCGAAGCAGGCGACTCGGCGCCGATTCAGATGATGCGCCGCCAGCCGAGCAATGCCCCTGGCATGCTGACTCGCCAGCAGTTCGCCGACTACTACGCTGAGCGCTCAGGCATCGAGATCAAGAGCATCGACTTCTACTACACCTACGGCTTGTTCCGCCTGGCCGGCATCGTGCAGCAGATCTACTACCGCTACTTCCATGGCCAGACTCAGGACAAACGCTTCGCGCAGTTCATTCACATGAACAAGCTGCTGGAGCAGATGAGCCTGCAGGTCATCAATAAATCGCAGCTGTAAACGGCCGAACAGGCCTCTCATAAGAAAGGAAAAGCCCATGTCCAAGACCCAACTGTTCGACCTCGACGGCAAGATCGCTTTCGTTTCCGGCGCCAGCCGTGGCATCGGCGAGGCCATTGCCAAACTGCTGGCCCAACAAGGCGCTCACGTCATTGTTTCGAGCCGCAAGATCGACGACTGCCAAAAAGTCGCGGATGCCATCATCGCAGACGGCGGTAAGGCCACGGCAATTGCCTGCCACATTGGCGAGATGGAGCAGATCAGCAACGTCTTCGCGCAGATCAAAGAGCAATTCGGCCGTCTCGACGTGCTGGTCAACAACGCCGCCACCAACCCGCAGTTCTGCAACGTGCTCGACACCGACCTGGGCGCGTTCCAGAAGACCGTTGATGTGAACATTCGCGGTTACTACTTCATGTCCATCGAGGGCGGCAAACTGATGAAGGCCAACGGTGGTGGCAGCATCATCAACGTGGCCTCGATCAACGGCGTCTCGCCGGGTGAATTCCAAGGTATTTACTCGGTCACCAAAGCTGCCGTCATCAGCATGACCAAGGTCTTCGCTAAGGAATGCGCGCAGTTCGGCATTCGCTGCAACGCCCTGCTGCCAGGCCTGACTGACACCAAGTTCGCCTCAGCGCTGACCAAGAACGATGCCATCCTCAAAGTCGCCTTGCAGCGCATCCCGCTCAAGCGTGTGGCTGATCCGAGTGAAATGGCTGGCACCGTGCTGTACCTGGCCAGCGATGCCTCCAGCTACACCACCGGCGTGGCATTGAATGTGGATGGCGGCTTCCTCTCCTGAGATAGCTAATCCAATAAAAAAGGGACCCTCGGGTCCCTTTTTTGCAGCCTGGAATTTACTGCCAGTCCTTCAGCGCCTGCTTGGCCGCCGGATTCATTGGCTCGGCGAGCAAGCCAGCAGGTGTAAGGTTGATGCTGTACACCGCCTCATCGGCCAGCGGCAGGTACGTTACCCGGCGCGCCTGTGGATCGAAGATAAACAGATCATGCTGACCCAACCGCAGCCAGCGCCAAAGATCGATACCATACGGGCTGTGCGCCAGCTCGACACGGGTATGCTGCGCCAGGCTCTGCTGTTCGATGGAAAGAAAACGCCCTGAGAGCTTTTCCAGGCGATAACCTGGCTGCAAACCAATCAACTCGGCCAGCCCCTTCCACTGCAGAAATCGCGCATCAAGCTGCCAGAGGTCGCCCTCCATGGTCAGTGTGCGCTCACGACCGCCCTCCAGCACACTGACGCGATACAGCGGGCCGTCAGCCTTGAAGCTCAACGTGGCCAGCGGCTTACCTTCAGGAATTGCTGCGTAGCTGCGCAAATCGTTGGCCAACAGACCAACCAGCGCCGCCAAGGCGAGAAATGCCAGGCCGCAGGTGCCACGCAACCAACCGAGAAACCAGTGACGATTGAACAGGATGCGCGCCGCAACAAACGCCGCCAATAACCCTAGCAATGCCGTTGCCCATGCCAGTCCGCCGTATTGCATTGCCGTGCATTCCTTATGCGTGAGATTGCCGGCATTATGCGCAGCTACCTGGCTATAGAACAGCCAGAGAACACCACAATTAGACACAGGACGTGTTTTTAAATGGCTTTCCCGTTTGAACTCAGCGTTGATCTAAGCACACTGGCGATTCTCGCCATGGTCGCGTTTATTGCTGGCTTTATCGATGCAATTGCCGGCGGTGGCGGTCTGCTGACCATCCCGGCGCTGCTGACGGCCGGCCTACCGCCGCACCTGGCTCTGGGCACCAACAAACTCAGTTCGACCTTTGGCTCGGCTGCTGCAAGCTACACCTTCTACCGGCGCAAATTGTTTGACCCCGGCCAATGGCGCAACGCGTTGATTGGCACGGCCGTCGGCGCGCTTCTCGGAGCCGCGATGGCGCAATGGCTGCCGTCGGAGTGGTTGAACCAGCTGCTACCCGCCGTGGTATTTGGCTGCGGCCTGTACCTGCTGTTTGGCAAAACACCGGATGCGCCGCTGCTTGCCGAAGCGCCGATTGCCAAAGGCCGGCAGTGGCCACAAAGCCTCAGCCTGGGTTTCTATGATGGGGTTGCAGGCCCTGGTACGGGTGCCTTCTGGACGGTCAGTAGCCTGCTGCTCTACCCGCTTGACCTGGTCAAAGCCAGCGGCGTGGCCCGCAGCATGAACTTCGTCAGCAATATCTGCGCACTGACCGTATTTATCATCAGCGGACAAGTGGCCTGGCTGCTGGGTATCTGCATGGGGTTGGCGTTGATGGTTGGGGCGTTTCTCGGGGCACGCACCGCGATCAAGGGCGGATCGAAGTTTATCCGCCCGGTATTTATTCTGGTGGTCCTGGCGTTGACCGTACGCCTAGCCTGGCAGCACTGGTTCGGGCTGGCCTAGACGGCGCGCCACATAGACGTCGATCAGATAACGGGCAATCGAACGCGAAGCCGGCAGTGGCGGCAGGTCATGCACACTGAACCACTGCGCATCCTCGATTTCATCGACCTGCATGACGATATCGCCACTGGCGTATTCAGCATGGAAGCCCAGCATCAGCGAATGCGGAAACGGCCAACCCTGGCTACCCAGGTACTGCAGGTTCTTGATCTCGACCCCGACCTCTTCGCGTACTTCACGGGCTACGCAATGCTCGACCGACTCCCCCGCCTCCACGAAACCTGCCAGAGTGCTGTAAACCCCGGACACAAAGCGCGGCGAGCGCGCCAGCAGAACCTCATCGCCGCGAGTAACCAGCACAATCATGCTGGGTGAAAGCCGCGGGTAATGATGCAGCTCACAGCGTATGCAGTGCATCGCGCGTTCGCCCGGCATATGTTGCATCGATCCACCACAGCTGCCACAGAAACGATGCTGACTGGCCCAAGTGCCAATCTGGGTGGCGTAGCTGAGCAACTTGAAGGTATCGGCATCGCCTTGCAGCATAAATTGGCGAAGGCTCTGCCAGGCGCAGCCCGGGATGTCGAATGGCTGACTCAACTCCAGCAGATAAACAGCGTCGCCATCAAAGTGGCCTAAGCCATGCTCAGCGATGATCGGTAAATCCTGCTTTTTTAACCACTCACGGGGAAACAGCACACCGTTGCTGTCTGCTAGAAAATGCTGTTTGCAGTGCACAACCGCCCAGCCACCAGGCTGCTGGCTGTCAAGCAGTGTAGGTTGCCAGCGGAGCATGCTCACACCTCCAGCGGCATGCCCAGGGCACGCACGCTTTCTGCCGCGAGATCAAGCACGCTGGGCTGGGTTTCCGGACGCATCACTGCCCCGGCTTCGAGGTAGTACTCAAGGCTGCTAAGGGCATCGGCGAGGGTTTCCAACATCTGCTCGGACGGCATGTGCGGCGCGTCAAACATATGCTGTTGAATGTAATCGGCGCACGCACCGACCAGCTGGGCGGCGCGTTCCTGACCGAGGAACCACAGCCCACCGCGAACGGCTTGCAAACTGAACGGAACATTCGACAGATGCATGCGCTCGCCGCCCGATTCGAGATAGGCGGTAATTGCCCGCTTGGCCAGAGCCAGCCCGGCTTGGGCCTCATCGACTACCACAATACGGGCCTCATTGAGCTGGTGCAGGGCAAAGGAGTCAGCTTCTTCGCCAGGCTGAGCCTGCGTGGGTCTTACTTCACGGCGCTCGCCGCGATCCAGACTGGCAACCATGCCTTCGACATACAGCACCGCATCGGCCAGTTTATGCAGCTCCTGCGGTTGCGGCGCACTCTCCTCGCTCCAGCTGGCGACAGTCTGCAGTTGAGCGTTTAGGGAGTTGCCAGCCGAACTGAGGCCAACCATACCCAAGGTCTTACTCAGCTTACCCAGCAGGGCATGCAAGCTGTTGAGGCTGTCACTTTGCAGGGTGCCGCGCTCGATCAGGTCGAGCATATCCTTGACGCTGTTGAGCTCCTCACGGATCGCCGAACTCAGCGAGCGCATTACGGCCTGCCCGGGACCTGCCAGGCGCTGGTATTCCTCTTCCAGCAGGTGATCGGTAAAGGGTAACGGCGTCAAACCGAACACTTCACTTAGGGCGGTCGCTTGCGGCCCACGACTGTCGGCCAGGGCCACCAAGTAGAGCAACTCTTTGAGTAACCCACGAGGCGCTTCGTATTGCCCATTGACGAAGAGTTGCTTGAGCTCGCGGTCAATTCGCGAAAACAGCTGTTTACGCGACTTGCGCGCCAGCAGCTGACCGTCGACCTGCGCCTCAACAGCCGCTGCACCGACCCAGCACAGGCGACCGCGCGGCTCGTTGGCAAACAAGCTATCGAGACGACTCAGTGCACGCCCCATCAATTTGAGACTGGCTTGTGGGTTCTGCTCACGGATAAAGCCCAGCAGCCCCACTTGATACATGTGGCGTAAACGACGCGCTTCGCTCTCACGGGCAGCGCCATCAACCGAGGGCGGCGAGGTGCGCGGGCGGGCGTGGTCGAGGCGCACGCTAAAGAAAAAGCTTTCTGGCAAGGCGGACTGCCCGCCGGCCTGACGGAGATCATTGATCGCCGGCAGCAACAGCTCCGGCATTTCTTGACGGTGGGCTTCAACGTTTTCCAGATAACGGCGCAGCACATGCAATGCGTTGCTCAGGGCGGAAAGCTGCGCATCGCGCTCTTCGCCGGCACCGGCGGGAATATCAGTGGCCTGATCCAGCACTTCCTGGGCCAGTAACTCGGCACCTGCCAGCTCAATTAGATTCAGCGTGCCGCGTACCTGATGCAGGTTTTCCACGGCCTGTTGCAACAGACTGCCGTTGTGACGGTCGGCGATAAAGTGTTCGAGGCTCGACTCGGCCTCTTCCATGGTGGCAAACAACTCATCGCGCACCAGATTAAGCGACGTGGCTCCAGAAACCATGAGCTATTGCGCCTCCCGCGTTAGGAAAAAAGACAGGTGGAAGGGCAACATCAGTCGGCAAACTCCGGTTTCTGCTTGCTCATATGAGCGGCCATGGCCACCCGCAGATCGGCCGATTGCAGCATGGCGGCGTTCCAGGTGGCGATATATTCCAGGCCATCATCGACGCGGTGATCGCGCATGTAGCGAATCATTTCCTTGGTGCCACGGATGGCGACCGGCGACTTACTGGCGATCTCACGGGCAATACCCATCACGCCTTCTAGCAAGGCATCGACATCGGCATAGGTACGATTGACCAGGCCAATGCTGCGTGCCTCCTCACCCTCAATGGTGCGGCCGGTAAAGGCCAGCTCGCGCATCATGCCATCACCAATGATGCGCGGCAGACGCTGCAAGGTACCCACGTCGGCGGCCATGCCAATATCTATTTCCTTGATCGAGAACTGCGCATCGACCGTCGAGTAACGCATGTCGCAGGCCGAAATCAGATCAATCGCGCCACCCAGGCAGTAGCCTTGAATGGCTGCAAGTACCGGTTTACGGCAATTGTCTACAGCGTTGAACGAGGCTTGCAGTTCAAGAATCTTGCACCGCAGCTTTTCGGCATTGCGACCGACATCCGAACCCAGCTGGCTGCCAATCGACGCGAGCATCATCAGGTCAATGCCGGAGGAGAAATGTTTGCCCGCGCCGGAGATCACCACCGCACGCACCTCATCGGTGTCATCAATCCAGCGGAAGATCTCGATAATCTCGCGCCAGAAGTCCGCATTCATCGCGTTGACTTTTTCTGGGCGGTTAATCACCACGTGGGCGACCTTATCTGCCAACTCGACATTAAAGGCTTTGTAGTCGGACACGGCAGTCATCCTCAGCAAGGGCGCGGAGCGCGTAGAATCTTATTAGGGTAAAAATCGAGCAACTATAACAACCAACCGACAAATGTCGATGCTGGCCACTGTGACGCAGGCCACGTCATCAAAGTTAAGCTCAATTTTTACTTATCGGCGATAAGCGCTTGATCTACTGAGAAAGACTGGCGGCAAACCAGCGCATATCGCTGGTGCCGCCGGGCAAAGGTACAGGCCAGAGCAGGATCAGGCCTTGATGCAGTCCACGGTGTAGACGCCATTCTCACGCTGCAGGCCGTGCACATCGGCATCGAAACCAGGGAAGCTGCGGTCAAAGGTACGGGCAAAGGCCAAGTAATCAATGATCGAACGCGTCTGCGCAGTAAAACGCTCGCCTGGCATGATCAGCGGAATACCTGGCGGATAGGGCACCAGCATCACCGCAGCGATCCGCCCCTCCAGCTGCTCAATCGGCACTGCCTCGACTTCGCCGCGTACCAGTTGGTTGTAGGCATCAGCGGGTTTGATCGCCACTTCCGGCAGTACCGTGTACATGCGCTTGAGCGCCTTGGCCGTGGCGTTTTCGCGGTAGCAGGCATGCAGCGCATCACACAGGTCACGCAGCCCCATGTCCTGATAAAACGTCCTGCCAGCCTGGGCGATAGACGGCAATACATCGCTTAACGGCAAGTTGGCGTCATAGCTGCGCTTGAACTCCAGCAACTCGGTCAGCAGCGTGCTCCACTTGCCTTTGGTAATGCCCATCGAGAACAGCACCAGGAAGGAATACAGCCCGGTCTTCTCCACCACCAAGCCACGCTCCCAGAGGAACTTACTGACCACGGCAGCCGGAATGCCCCGCTCGTCCAGTTTGCCGTCGGCGGTCAGTCCAGGCGTGACCAGCGTGACTTTGATCGGGTCAAGCAGCACATAGTCTTCAGCCACATCACCAAACCCGTGCCAGTCGGCTTGCGGTTGCAGCAGCCAATCCTGAGTCACCACATCATCGGTGCCTTCGGCTTTGGCCGGCTGCCAGATGCTAAACCACCAATCATCAGCACTTAGGTTCTGCCGTAGGTTGGCTAGGGCGCGACGGAAGCTCAGCGCTTCATCGAAGGTTTCCTGAATCAGTGAGCGGCCTGCTGGACCTTCCATCATCGCCGAAGCCACATCCAGCGAGGCGATGATGCCGTACTGCGGCGAGGTGGAGATGTGCATCATAAAGGCTTCGTTGAAACGATCCCGATCCAATTGGCGCACACCGCCATCCTGCACATGAATCATCGAAGCCTGGCTGAATGCGGCCAGCAATTTGTGGGTGGAGTGCGTGGTAAACACCAGCGGCGCTGCTTCGGTACGTGCGGTGCCCATGCCGTAACGCCCGGCATAGAACTCATGAAATGCTGCATAGGCATACCAGGCCTCGTCGAAATGCAGCACTTCAACGCTGTTGCCCAGGGTCTGCTTGATCAATTCTGCGTTGTAGCAAAGGCCGTCGTAGGTCGAGTTGGTCACCACCACCAGCTTGACCATCGCCCCGCTGCTGCTCGGCACACGACCGCGTGCCAGTGGGCTGGCATCGATCTTCGCCTGGATCGATTCACGGCTGAATTCGCTCAGCGGAATCGGCCCGATGATGCCCAGCTCGTTGCGTTCTGGGCAAAGGTACAACGGGATCGCACCGGTCATGATGATCGAATGCAGGATCGACTTATGGCAGTTGCGATCCACCAGTACCAGGTCATCCCGACCGACCATGCTGTGCCAGACGATCTTGTTTGCCGTCGAGGTGCCGTTGATCACGAAATAGGTGTGATCGGCGCCAAAGTTACGCGCCGCGCGGGCTTCAGCCTCGGCGAGCGGGCCGGTGTGATCGAGCAACGAACCCAACTCAGGCACCGACACCGAGAGGTCGGAACGCAGGGTGTTTTCGCCGAAGAACTGGTGAAACGCCTGCCCCACCGGGCTTTTGCGATAGGCCACACCACCGCCATGGCCAGGTGTGTGCCAGGAATAGTTGGACTGCGCCGTGTGCTGCACCAGCGCCTTGAAGAATGGCGGCAACAGGCAATCCAGATAATTGCGCGCCGCGCGGGCCACCTGGCGGGCCAGGAACGGCACGGTGTCTTCAAACAGATAGAGGATGCCGCGCAACTGATTGAGATCGACCATGGCCTCAGCAGGCGCATTCTCGATGGTCACTTGCTCACCGAGGGCAAAAATCGGCAACTGTGGCGCACGACGGCGGGCGATGCGGATCAGCTCAACCATGTCCTGCAGCAGGTTCTTGTTTTCACCCGCACCTTCGGCCGCGACCAGGATGCAGGCCAGGCCGTGGTGCGTGGAAGCGACGATGCGCCCCTCGGCGGAGCTGGCGGTAGACAGAATGCTGAAGCCGTCCTGCTCCAGTTCTTGGGCGATGGCGCGCACCCGGTCACCGGCCACAGTATCGGCCTTGATGTCACGGTGCACGATCAGGACGGGGAACTTGAGGTCTTTATACATTGTGGCGTCCCTGAGTGTGACAGGCTGAGCCTGCCTATCGCCTCAGGGTAGAGGCTGGCTCCGCCAGGCGGAACCCCCTCTGCGTGACGCTGTACGAAAAGGTCGCGAGTGGATAACTCGCGACGTTCTTATACCTCAGCCTTGGGCTGCTCCATTTGCACCCAGAGCGGCGGCGCACCTGCAGATTTTTCGATGATCGCCAGACGCGCCGCGTGCTCGGCGAGCTCTGCAGCGCTGGCCTGGATCACCCGCGTACGTGCACGCTCAGCAGGCAGACGGCGGATCGCACTGGGCTGCTGACGGCCATTGCTGTCGCCTTCCGAGCCATCGCCAGCCAGGGACAGATTGGTCTGTCCACCAGTCATGGTCAGGTAGACGTCAGCCAGAATTTCGGCGTCGAGCAAAGCGCCGTGCAGATCACGACCAGAGTTATCAACGCCATAGCGTTTGCACAGGGCATCGAGGTTGTTGCGCTGCCCTGGATGGCGCTCGCGGGCCATCATCAGGGTGTCGAGGATCGAGCAGTGCTCGCTGATATCGGCGCGGTCGTCCTGCTTGACCAGGGCAAATTCGTTGTTGATAAAGCCAACGTCGAACGCCGCGTTGTGAATGATCAGCTGCGCGCCCTTGATGAATTCGAAGAACTCATCGGCGACTTCATTGAAGCGCGGCTTGTCTTTGACAAAGTCGTTGGTGATGCCGTGCACCGCAATCGCGCCTTCGTCAATTTCGCGATCAGGCTGCAGGTAAACGTGAAAGTGCCGCCCGGTCAGACGCCGGCCGATCAGTTCAACACAGCCGATTTCGATGATCCGGTGACCATCGGCCACCGGCATACCGGTGGTTTCGGTATCGAGTACTACGGTTCTTGCAGGAGCACTTTTGTAAACCATGAAAATTAAAAACCTCTGGAAGCCTCTAAAACAATGATACCACACGCAAAACAACCATCCAACCGAAAAATTAATCTGTAAACAACGCTTGCTCTACCGTTATATACCGGTCATTATGTAAACATGACATTCCAGATAAAGCACTACATTGAAAAAAGCGGTGAACGGTTCTCACTGCTCTATGGCGCTGACGAACGCGGGATCCCCCTTTTCTATCCGACAGCCTTCGCTGCACGCTCTTTACGCATGGACAAGACCCACGCCACTCAGCTGGTTGCACTGGAATCGATCCGCCGGCTGTGCGAGTGGGAACGTGACCGACTAAAAAGTGTTGAAACAATGCTCCTCGCTGGAGAGCTGCTGGCTGCCAGGGAAATTGATGATTTAGCCGTGCATGTCCTCGCTCGCCGCACCGGCAAAGCAAACGACGTAATTAGTAGCACTAAGTTTAATAACTATTGGGCTAACATCACCGCATATATAGAGTGGCTGACAGACGAGCTACTGCCAAACCGTAATGATTTGAACACCCGGAAGCTGGTCGAAGATCAGGCCAGACGGCTTGACAGGAAGATTATTAAGCGAGCCGGTTCCAAAGCACGGCGAGAACAGAAGCTCTTGGAAGAAAAGCTGCCAGAGATGGCGCGAGAAGAACTTCTTTCCATATTCCACGATCCTTTTAAGGGTCTAATCACCGAGATTTACAAATCCACTCGATTTCGCAACACAGTAATGCTGCGTATCCTCTACGAAACCGGCATGCGGAGAGGCGAACTTCTTGCATTGAAGCTCAAGAACTTCGTTGAATCTAGCGGCGGCCAAAGTGCCTACCTCGTTGTTGAGCGTAATCACAGCGATGAGCTAGATCGCAGACTTAATCAGCCTGTTGCAAAAACGCTTGGGCGAACCCTTCCCATTTCAGAACAACTCGAACAACAAATGATTGAGTACAGAGTTCGCTATCGTGCTGAACTACGAAATGCAGGCCACACTGATGACTCATTCATCTTCTGCGTACACCACTCTAGGGCGCATGAAGGCACACCCCTGACCATAAATGGATTTAATTCTGCCTTTGCATATTTTCGGTCTTGCTTCCCAGCTGTAGCGGGCCTCCATCCTCACGCCTTTCGGCATGACTGGAACTATCGACTCTCTATTAAAGCAGACGAAATGGGCATGTCCGAAACCGAGGAGAACGAAGCACGATGCGAAGCTATGGGGTGGGTTCCCGAGTCAAAAATGGCAAAAATATATAATCAGCGCCACAGAAAAGAAAAAGCAATGGAAGTTGGGCGAAAAATAGCCCTCGATACCGAGCGCCGATGAAAAATGAATTATGCGACCACCAAAAAAAATGTAGCACTCACCGCAGAAGAAGATCTACTTTCTGACCGCGACGCAATTAGCACAAACGAACTAGCACTTGACCTAAATGCAACGACTCGATCAACAATTGATGGACGCATCTTCTGGAAGGGAAATGTCTTAGTCAGACTAGGTCGATCTGACACCGACCTATCTCTATTCCTGCAAGGCTTTACGGCAGCATCAAGCGATGCCTTCAAAGAAGCTTTTCTGCTGTATGCCGACAGTAAACAGCCTGGGTTAGAACTTGTCATGCATGTAGCCCGCATACTGCGCGCCATTAGTAAAGAGCTCTCCCCCAATAAGCTCGATGTAACTTGGGCAAGCCACTCGCTAAAGAACATCTCATTCCGGCGCTCAAAGCGTCAAATATGCAATTTTTTAGAGTTCTTAAATGATCGCCACCCAGGCCTAGTGACAAACGATGCGCTAAATTTTTTATTACAGGCAGCTTACCCGAAACAATCCTCCCGAAACGTTGAGTCTGATGACCCGACAAAAAGCTGGCTCACCGATCAAGAGTATGATGATATTGTCCGATACAGTTGGAATCATTACGACCTGACGAACAGTACCAGCACTGCCCTGATTAGACTTTTATCAGCTCAGTATGCTCGCCGCCCATCCCAGCTCGCCAGCCTGAAATTCTGCGATCTGAAGTCAGACACGCAGAAAGTAATAAGCGAGTTACCGGATAACGAAATTCATTTTCCTGCAGCAAAAGAGAGAGACGCCGGCTCTGAATTCAGGGCAGGAAAGGTTGAAGCACATCCCATTGCTAAGCACCTTTGGGACATGCTGAAAATCCAGCGCAAAGAAATTAAGGCTCTATTTGAAAAGACACTAAATCTGGAACTGAGCGACTCAGATGCCGTCAAGCTTCCAGTGTTCACGAATAGCAGACGCATTGCTGCAGCTGCAGAAATGTTAGAAGAAAAGCTAAACTTAAATCCCTCCCAATGCCTCGATGATGAGCTATTTCACCTAATCCCCCTGCAAGTGGGAAGGGTCATAGCTTTTGAGTTTGACATGGCAGGAACAGGCGCTGGCCGAAGACTTCGGAAAGATGAAAGAGAATTGCTTCGGCGACCGACCAGCTCACGAACGAATCAACCAATCATCGTGACTGCTACGCGTCTCCGCCATACCCGAGCGAGGCAGCTAGCTCGCCAGGGGGTACCTAAGGCAATTCTGTCCTATTGGCTGGGGCACAATGAAGATACCGCCATTGATGCCTATTACGATGATCCTGCCGAAGATGCTCGTCGGTTTGACGAGATCATGGGCAAGGGTCTAGCTCCTATTGCACAAGCGTTCCATGGAAAGATCATTGCCACCGATGCTGAAGCTACTCATCCCAGCGATCCGTCCAAGCGCCTTGAGTTCGCAGGAGATGAACGACTGGAGTATCTCGGGCGGTGCGGAAAGTTCAGTTTTTGTGCGACTACCTCTATTCCTATCCCTTGTTATCGCTGCAAGAATTTCGAGCCCATTGCAGGTGCTCCTCACGAAGAAGTGCTGAATGCGCTGCACTACCGGCAGGCCCAAGAGCACGCGCTGATTAAACCTGGCAGCCTCCGGAATCTTCTCATCCCGATAGACCTCTCGGAAGATATCCGTGCCGTTGAGCGTTGTATTGAGCTCTGCAAGATTAAACGCGGGGATAAGTAGTGGTAGCTCACCTCAAGCTCGTTAGCTTCAATCCAAATCCGCTACTTAGCCCTACGACCAATCTCAGAAATTTCGTTAGATACTGCCAGAATGAGTTAACACTGTGGCAAGAAGAAAGTGGCTTCTCGTGGGAATCAGCTTACTGGCCGAATCCATCTAGAGGCGCTCGCGTAAGATTCACCAATCTAGATAATGCAGGAATGCACCCATCTGTCGCTCCGAGCGACCGAGAACTTATTCATCCGGCCCTGATTGATGTAATAAAATCGTACCTCCGCTATCGCCATACGCTCAAGCCCCACGGAAACCTCGCCCGGGAACTGCAGGCATTCAGAGCGCTAGACAAAGCGCTGACAGAGGACATGGATGTCCCCGACGTCACTGATGTGCAATTCCGGCACTTTCAGCGAGCGGCTGAATTGGTCGAGCATATGTCTGGGCGGCAGGCAATTCTTGCGTCACTACTTCAAATTCTCGCCTTACTGTCTGAAAAGCTTATTGTTCCTGCGGAAGTCATCCGCTGGCAGCACCCGTATGTCAAGGAGAAGTCTTACGACAACGTCCGGGGCAGCAATGCGCCAGCTGATGTCAAGATAGCAAAAGTTGCTGATCAAGACGCATTTTTCAGCATTGCAGACATATTCAGCAAGCCGCTTAGTCAACTTGATGACAGCGACATTATGGTCACCTCGATCACCGCGTTGCTGCTCTCCGCTCCCATGCGGATCGGAGAATCGCTCCGCTGGCGAACCGACTGTTTGAGGACAGATGCAGATAAGAACGGCGATCCGCAGCGCTACCTGGCCTACTACGTCCCCAAGACACGCAGCTACACGCGTAAAGGCGTACCGACAACCATAGCAGAGGTCGCACGGGAGGCTATCGAACGACTCATAAGTATTACAGAGGAAGGCCGTCGCCTCGCTGTATACATGGAAACCAGCCCTAAGCATTTCTATAGACATTCGACATGCCCTGACGTACCTGATGATCAGGAACTGACTCGTGACCAAGTCGCTCAAGCCCTCGGTTTCATGCACCGCAAGGCATGCGAAGACTTCATGCGCAAGCACACCGGCAACTATTCCCTAACCGGCTTCACTCTAGACTCCCTCTGGGAAATTGTTCTCGCTGAGCATCGCGAGAACAACCCACACTTCCCCTATCAGGAGCGCGCCCAGGAAGACCTCAAGCCACTAAAAATGAGCGAGTCGCTTATGTGCTTCAGGCGGCTTCAGTTGGGCGCGCGCGTAAGCACAAGCCCTGTCCTGCTTGCCCCATTCAATCCGGACTTCTATCGGAAACGACTAGACGGCGTGGTCAAGCTTGATCGAAAAAATCAGCGCCCTTTGTGCTTTTTTACCAAGCATGGCTTCAACCCGCTGCGACTGAACTCCCATAGCTTGCGCCACTTCATCAACCGCCTCGCTAAGCAATATGGAATGTCGATTGACGAATTGACGGAGTGGAGTTCGCGCGCATCCGTGCGTCAGACCAGAACGTACTTGCACGAGACACACGACCAAAAACTCGAACGATCCTCGCTGATCATGAGCACGAAGCAAGAGCATCAGACGCTTGCGCCCGTAACCGAGGAAGAAGCTACCAGCTACGGATATGGCCCCTTTCACCGGAGCCGCTATGGTATTTGCCGGAGATCCTGGCGGGCCGGCCCCTGCAACAAGTTCGCGGATTGTACGAACTGCTCCGAATTACTAGCGTGCAAGGGCGATAAGATTGCCTTAGCAGCGATAAAAGGCGACCGGGATAACATGGTTCGTACGTTCGAAGCTGCCAGGGTCGCAATACAGAATGGTGAGCGCTCGGCATCGCTTTGGATGCAGAAGGCAACACCCCAGATCCAGCGCCTAGATGAGCTAGTAGGCATCATGGAGAATCCTGATATTCCGGACGGAACTCCGATTGCGCTCACTGGCACCGACTTTAATCATGAGTCGCTGATTGTTCAGGATCAGGCAGCGAAGGCTGGCGTTGAACTATTGGACAGAGAAAAGCTCGCGCTAGAGTTTGGCGGCGACCTCATTGAATGCCTGAAAATGCTGGTCTGAGCAACTCACTAAAGAGACTTATATGCCGAAAGTAATCACGGATCAGCAGACTCGCGACATCTGCAGAATGATCCATAACTGGGATAGGCAGCATAAACTCGACTGGAATCTTATTTGCCTAGGCGCGCAAGAAATCCTCAACTGGGACAAACCTCCAACTCGTCAGGCACTAAACAAAAAAACCACTATCAAACTTGCATATCAGGCGAAAAAGGACGTATTGCGTAGAGAGCAAGAGCGGATCGATAACCTTCCGCGCCCCAAGACTATTAAGGACGGTGCTGAGCGCATTGCGCGTCTCGAGAAGGAAATTGAGGAGCTCAAACTTCTTAATTCCAAGCTTGCAGAACTGTATCGATTAATTGTTTACAACGCATCCCTGGCCGGGTTTAAGAAGAGTGACTTAATGAAGCCCATGCCTTCCTCAAAGGAGCCCACCAAAAATTAGCTACACGCTAACCGGTGGAAAACACGCCTCGAATTCCTCGAATAGCTTTGCCATGACCTGCTGTTCTGGAGACAAGCCTGCCATGACCAGTAGCAGGCTTCCTACAAGGCCTAGCGGCCCATTGGAGTGCCGTACCTGCATGCACACAAGCTCTAGCGGGAACCCTCGGCCATGGCGATTCACTGCGTGAATCCCACCGTGCACATATGAACTCAAGGGCCGCCAGGAATAGTGCTTAAACTCCTTCAACTGGGCTACCGGAACATGGGGGTGTGAAACAGCGTGGAAAACTTTCCAGATTCCCGGGGTAAACAGCGTCCAATAGTTTCCACCCCGGTGTGTGCAACCATCCGGTCTTTTGGCCGGAGAATCTGGGGTGTTATCGATGGACATCATTGCCGAAATTCGGCGGCGGCACTTGGTCAGTGGCGAGAGCATTAGCGCCATTGCGCGCAGCCTTAACCTTTCCCGTCCCACCGTTCGCAAGCATCTGCACAGCACAGCTGCGCCGGTTTATGAGCGTCAGCAACAACCTGCGCCCAAGCTGGGCGAGTTCCAAGCCACACTCGAAGCCTGGCTGACTACCGAGCAGCACCTGCCCAAGGCGCAGCGGCGCACGGCTCGGCGGTTGTATGAAGGCTTGCAGGTCGAGGGTTATCGCGGCGCCTATGACAGCGTGCAGCGTTTCGTGAAGCAGTGGAAAACCTGCAAGGCCCGCCCAGCGGCTACGCAGGCGTTTGTACCGTTAGTGTTCGCGCCTGGCGATGCCTGCCAGTTCGACTGGAGCCATGAGCAGGTCGAGATTGCGGGCGTGGTGCAGACGGTCAAGGTCGCGCACTTCCGCCTGAGCTACAGCCGGCAGATGTTCGTCGCGGCCTATCCACGCGAGACGCAGGAGATGGTCTTCGATGCGCATAATCGCGCCTTTACCTTCTTTGGCGGCGTGCCGCAGCGGCTGATCTACGACAACCTCAAGGCCGTGGTTGAAGCGATCCTGGTTGGCAAGGAACGCACCTTCAACCGGCGCTTCATGGCCATGGCCAATCATTACCTGTTCGAGCCGGTAGCCTGTACGCCGGCGTCGGGCTGGGAGAAGGGGCAGGTCGAGAGTCAGGTCGGTAACGTGCGCGAGTGGCTGTTTACGCCTATGGCACGCTTTGCCAGCTTCGCGGACTTGAACGACTGGCTGGCCACCCGTTGCCAGGAGTTAGCCCAGCGCAAGCATCCCACTGACACCGGCCAATGCATTGCCGAGTGCTTGGCCCATGAACGCGCTCACCTGCGGGCCATCAGCGCCACCTTCGACGGTTATGTCGAGCAGATGCTGCGCGTCTCCAGCACCTGCCTGGTGCGGGTTGATCGCAACCGCTACAGCGTCCCCGCCGAGTGGGCAGGCAAGGCCGTTTCCGTGCGTTGTAGTGCGACTGGAGTGCGCATCGTCGCGGCTGGCCAGGTGATCGCCGAGCATCAGCGGCGCTTTGGTCGTGATCAGTTAGTCTGCGATCCCTGGCATTACCTGCCAGTGCTGGAGAAGAAGCCAGGCGCGCTGCGTAACGGCGCGCCCTTCGTTGAATGGGACTTGCCGGCGTCGATCAAACAGGTGCGTGCGCGCCTGCTCAAGCAGCCACGCGGTGATCGCGCCTTCGTCGAGTTGTTGCTGGTTGCCCGCGACGCTGGCCTGGAACCGCTGCAAGTGGCCTGCGAGTTGGCGCTGGAGTGCGGCGTCGTTAGCGGTTCGCTGGTGATGAATGAGCTGCGCCGGTTGATCGCCCCGACACGTCCGCCACAACTGAGCTTGCCCGAGCAATTACAGCTACGGGTCGAGCCGCTCGCCGATTGCCAGCGCTACGAACAACTGCGGGGCACGCACTATGTCCATTGATCGCGTCACTCACCTGAAAGCGCTGCACCTGTATGGCATGGCCAGCGCCTTGCTGGAGTTGCAGGCCGAAGCCTCGCGCCAGCCCGCGCGCCCGGAAGTCTGGCTGGATCGGCTGATTGAGGCTGAGCAAACAGATCGCCAGGTGCGCAGCTTGCGCTATCAACTCAAGGCCGCCCGCTTCCCGATCCATCGCGACCTCAGTAGTTTTGACTGGCAGGAAACCCCGCTCGATCACGGGCAGATCCAGCAATTGGCCAGCAGCACCTTCATGGACAGCGCGCATAACCTGATCCTGGTCGGTGGCACCGGCACCGGCAAAACCCACCTGGCCACCGCGCTGGGTGTGGCGGCCATTCACCAGGGCAAGCGCGTGCGCTTCTACAACGCCGTGGATCTGGTCAACCAACTGGAACGGGAAAAGCAGCAAGGCAAGGCCGGCAATCTGGCCAAGCAGCTGCTGCATATCGACGCGGTGATCCTCGACGAGCTGGGTTATTTACCCTTCCCCGACTCGGGTGGAGCACTGCTGTTTCACCTGATCAGTCAGCTCTACGAGAAGACCTCGTTGATCATCACCACCAACCTGTCCTTCGGTGAATGGGTCAGCGTTTTCGGCGACGCCAAGATGACCACAGCATTGCTCGACCGCATCACTCACCACTGCGACATCCTCGAAACCGGCAACGACTCGTTCCGCTTCAAGCAACGCAAAAAGGCGGTGAAAAGCACCTGAGCAACTGGAAACTTTTGGACGCTGTTACCTGGAAAGTTTTGGATGCTGATTGACAGAACAGCGGTGCAAGCGCGGGCGTCGACTCCCGGTGGAGTTGGAGGAAGCCAAGCAGCTCAAGGGCGGTTTCCGTATCCATTTCGAGATCGCAGTAAACAGTCATTCCTATCTCCCCGTGCTAGCCACATTTACCACTAAGATACTCGAGCTGCAGCATCAGCATTTCGGTCTTCGCGATCACTCCATTTCGTTTTAGCCCAACCAGCAGCCGCTCCACTTCATCAAGCTCGACATCGTCGCCCGAAAGCTTCGTGAGCACGTGTGCCATACGGCCATAGGCATCCTCTTCGGGCGTCACGCCGTGCGCCGAAGCGAGCGCTCGTACATACTCTTCGACGTTTCTCTTCTGGCCAGTCATCGCAGCGCCCTGGGGTGATCATCCGACTCTGTATCATCACAGTGATCGTCAACCGAGGATAGATTATCGATGTCCGCCACCAACAAGCCTGATGCGCGCGTTAACCATGCCATGCAGCCATTCTCTCAGGTGCCGGGGCGATTCAGTCCACTGAACCGCACATCGCATGCCTTCTTTAGATTACCGCCTGGCGGTGGGCTTCAAGGTGATCAGGATGCGGCCTACTCGGAGAATGGGTTGGCATGCGCAGGGGCCTGCCAGATAGCACGGCGTAGTCGCTGCCGTGCAACCGGTCTGATATCTGAATCAGGAAGTGCTCGTCGACCCAAATCAGCCCCTTGTCGAACAAGGTATGAATGTCCGCTCGTAGCAACAACCCATTATCGGTGCGATTGGTCTCAGGGCCCCGATAGGGCTTGATGTGGGCGGCTTCCAGTATCTCAACAACAGCACAGCCAGTCATCGCGCATTTGCGCTCGTAAGCATCGAGGAGGCTCTTCTTGAATTCCCCCTGCCCCTCACGCATCACTACAGCGCGAAGCTCTCGAACCCTGGCATCCTCGTCTGATTCGATGGCAGCGATTGGCTCATCGCCCACAAGCTGCTGAGCCTTAGCAAGTGCCTGCTCAACATCGCTCCTTTGAACCAGAATGGCCAGGAAGAGCGCTCCGTCTGGACTATTGACATCCCAGATCCCGTCCGTAGCTGGGCGGTAGAAGTCGTAGAAAACCCGACGCCCAACAGTCGTACGGAAAAGCGCGTCCTTGGGGTTCCCTTGATCGCTCCTGAAGTCTTTGCGATTGGGATCATAGTGACGGCGGTTCGCATCATTCACTGTCAGCAGCCTGACATTCTCCTCGGTATCACCAAGGCGCTTCTGAGGGTAATGCAGGCTCAACCAGCGCTGTATATCGCTTACCGAGCATGGCCCTCCCAATGCCCGTACAGCATCAAGCACAAGCCAGTATTTTGCACGCTCTCGTGCCCTACTTCGATCCGCTAACAGCTCGATGATTTTTCCAGCTAAAGCAACGTCTCGCTCACGCTCTTTTGTCTGCCTAGGAGCGGATTGCTGAAGCTCCGACAGAAGAACTGCATGAGCGACATCATCAACAGCATGTAGCCAAATAACACCGCGCTCATGGCGGTTGCTCGACTGCGATCCAAGAACACCTTCTTCATGGAGGACATAGGTCTCAATAGGCTTAACGACCCCAGCGCCGACATAACCGCGACGGTTGCAGTAGGCGATCAGCCAGTCGCCTTCAGCCATGTCATGGAGAATTTCGTCACCACGGTCACCGGGCTCTGAATAGAAGCCTGCAGTGATAACACTTCGAGTGCGAAGCTCATGCCACCAGGTGTTGGTGTACGGCTCATCAATGTTGAAAATGTGATATTCCATGCGCGCACTACCTTTTCGATCCCTTTGAATTTTGCCTACCCGGCGTTCGTCACAGCAGCACAACCGTAGATCGGGAAGGTACTCTATCCAGCAACCCAAGGAGATTGCTCGGGATAAAAATCTATCTAGCGTATGGAGTCGTTGATGAACGCTTTTGATGCCCGTATATGCGCGTTACGTGAAGTAATAGAGATATCCGAAACAGCTCTGTCGATCATCGACAGAGCAAGCCTGTTCAGCGCCACACGATTTCTTCTGAAAGATATCTGCAAGGATCAACACCCTCGCAGCTACATCTGCGAAAAGGCGAACAACGTGGGCGTACATTTGTCCGCAAGCCTTCGCTTTGAGGACGACCAAGGGCTCTCTTTACGCAGCCACAGAAAAGCCGTCTTGATTGATTTGAGCAGTTTGGAGTCTGCGCTAAGTCACGCCAGACAACACCTAACCCGAAGTTTTTCCTCAAGCACTAAGGTACCCACTCTGAATCGCCCCGAGTTTCGTAGACACTTCTGATGGTCTGCTTTTGGCCGACTCCAGCCTATGGTGACAGGCCGCCCCCCGGCCAGAAGCAGTCGCTCGGATGTGCTTACAAAATTCGAGGCGATTCACACGCCTCCAAGCAATCGGCTATAAGCCCGAGTCATAGATGTCGCTGGTCAGTGAAATAGTATTGCGTGCCAATGCCTTGCCTGCTCCTGCTCCTGCGCAAATGAACTGCGCTCTGGTTTCAGTTAACACTGGATAATAACGCCATGATGCTGCTGCCCCGCCTAGCTCTGACCTCGGTTTGCGCATCGATCATCTTGCTGACAATCGCAGTAAGCACCTGTTTGGCGGGTGAAAGAACCGTCATGGTCGCTGTCGATCATGCAACGCAACCCTTTACCTTGCCGGATTCCGGCTCGAGTCTGCAGGTCGAAATTATTCGGGCCGCCTTTGCCAGCCAATCGACGCCGGTCACGTTCGTCTTTCTATCCTCGAAGCGCACAGCATTAGCGTTCAAGTCAGGATTGGTGGATGTGCTCACTGATGACAAGCCCGGCAACAAAGTCACCAACGTAAAAGCCACTGGCCGGTAATGCCCTTTCGCAACCAGGCCATCACCTCCAAAAATAAACACCTAAAGCTAAACAGCATTGCCGACCTAGGTAAACTGCGGGTTGTGGCTTTCCAGGAGGCAAGCCTGTATCTAGACGCCGAGTTTGCTGCTATGGCCAATCACAATCGCGCCTATTTAGAACTACTGCATATGCCATCACGAATGCTGTCACTAAATCGTGCCGACGTGATTATTTCGCAGCCAGACATTTTCTGTTTTAACCTCGCCAACGAAAGCTCGCCGACGCAAATCAGCCAAGTATTCGAGTCGTTTGAATATCACGACATCCTTCCGGCAGTGAACCAATACTGGTTCGGCTTTCTCGATGAAGCAATGCGCGACCGATTCGAACGTGGCATCGCCGCTATCTATGCAACCGGAGAAATTGACGCGCTGTTTCTCCAGTATCAACAGCGCTACTGCACCTCACGAGAGATGTTCATTAGTCTTGATTGCCAGTACCTAAAAAGTAACCGCCTAGAGACCTGTGACACTTCCGCGCAAACCAAGAAACAATAACCGTACTACGGCAAATATACTCAAAAAGGGATAGCAAGTTTATAGGAGGGGCACCCTGCGCAATGCTTGGTGTCTCTTGTATCTGGTAAAGCTCCTTGTCTATGCACAACTCCTTATTTAGCTTGAGTGGCGCTCTGGAAACGCGACATGAGGCAAGGAGTAAAAGCGACATGGGTTGTGTGCATATTACTGATGGAGCCGCAGCATGCCCATGGTCAGCCTCTGGCCGAAGGCGGACACTACGGCGTTTTAGACAAACGATACTGTATCCAGGTATCACCTAAGGATTAACACTGCCTTCGATAGAGGGGCCTACTCAGGTCATAGTGAGTAATTCGCTCTCTTGAGACTTTGAGAATGCCGAAAAAGACCAAAAGGCACCACCAACGCTGGGACTCTCAATATATGCTGGGGTACCGAGTTTTAGTCAACCCTTTCAAATCCTGTTGCTCTCCATATTTCTTTCTCATCAGGCAAGCTCCGTAGTGCGCATGCTAGGTGATTCAGTAGGGTGAACGCGACTACTAGCTACCGAAAAAAGCATCGGCCAACCCATCTATAAATGTCTAGTTTTAGACAAAACGGGCATATGTGTCTCGAACTGACAGTAAAGGCTGTTGCACCAGCGTTTGTAATTGACTTGTCCGATCGGAGAAAAATCGTCTGAAAGTCAATACCAACATGAAGACCAATTCCGTGGTGAGTAGCGTGTCGAGTTGCTTACCCTAATACAAATCGAGTAAGAAGCATGCACAACCACAGCGCGTTAGCGAGACTCTAGCTAAAACAATAGAAGCAATGTTAAAGGCCAGGGTGATTTAAATTCAATCACATGGGCCGAGAGGCCGGCAAGGTGGCAGACTTAAGAAAGATGAGTTGACATAATCACCATCGCCATTTGAGCAAACTGAGGGATATACGCTCTGCGAATGCAGGTACGAAACTGCACAAGCGACAGACAGCCAGCCTTTCGCGGACTGAATTAAACGAAAGGATTTTCAAGACAGGCTGAACTACTAAATAGCAACATACTATTAATTTAAATAAACATTTTCTTCTTACGCCAATTTAGTGGCGCCTCACCACTCCACTGCTTAAACGCTCGAGTAAAAACACTCTGGTCAGCATATCCTAAAATCATTGCGATTTCGTTTAATGAGATATTACTATCTGCGAGATACGACTTAGCGAGTTCAAATCTTACAGAGCGAACAATATCAGAAAATTTAA
The DNA here is from genome assembly GCF_012985775.1 of Pseudomonas sp. WS 5011. Classification (NCBI taxonomy): domain Bacteria; kingdom Pseudomonadati; phylum Pseudomonadota; class Gammaproteobacteria; order Pseudomonadales; family Pseudomonadaceae; genus Pseudomonas; species Pseudomonas sp. WS 5011. The sequence continues at coordinate 92,067 of NZ_JAAQXA010000009.1, read as the reverse complement.
TACGCCGACTTCCCAAATATCTATAGAAAGTACGCTCAGATGTATCGAGATACTTACAGACAGCAGCAGCTGTTGGAGGGCCATCTTGTAAAACTTTTAAAATCGCATCTTTAACCAAATCAAAAAAATTATCATGGCACGGAAACGCTTCAATCAAAGCTGCAGCTTGATTCTCCATCAACCTTAATAGGTGGGGATCCTGAGTACTGATGGGTAGTGAGGTAATTTTTTTTGGGAAATGAATTTCTTTAACCGGCGAGCTAAATTCAAAATCGCAACAGAAAAATTCTTTATACAAATCGACATTCGGTGGCTCTGGCCACTGTTGCCTGATGAGTAAAGGCTTCAGAGAATCGTCGCCGGTTATATCACGAAGTAATTTTAAAAGAGCCACCCCAAAAATCTCATCGGATAGTCCCGTAGACTTTCTTGCAGTACCCCAAGCAAGAATTAGCCGATCATCTTCTAGCTTAAACTCAGTCGGTACTAGGTTATGCAAAAGTGGTTGGAATCTATGAAATCGTAATAAAGCTTGTCCCAAAGTGGAACTATGCATTACTAGATATCCGAGGAGGCCTGCATGATGAGCCTGTAGGCCTTGGCCAATTTTTAGCCCAAGGCCAGCAATTGGGAAATGATCATGAAAATCATCTAACAGAGACCACCAGATCTCTATAGGTATCCTGCGTTCTCTTCGCAGGATAATTAACCGCTCATTGAGTTGAAGTGGCTTTGACGGCTGCGAATCGAGAAAGACAGTCAGAAGACCAATCGCGGACGAATCTATTGTTATTTCTAGGTTGTTTTTTTTCATATGGCAGACAATGCAAAATTATTTAAGAAAATGTCAATACCACTCCATTGGCCTTATGCATAATAGATCAAAACCAAATAGGATGCACTAAAAATGAGCTGCAAAATATATTTATTTGTAAGTGGTTTGGTATTTTTTGCTATTGGAGCAAATGCATTAAGTGACCCAATTCAAGCCCTCGCCGCCCTTGATCTTGGTATAAACACAACCAATGCGAAAAATGAACTATATGCAAATTATGGCGGCATGCACATTGCATTCGGGCTCCTATTTATTTATGGGGCTATAGAAAATAAATTCAGAACACCTTCGCTTATTTTCTTATTCGCTATAACTGCAGGCCTAGCTTTTGGCCGAACAGTCGGCTTATTAATAGATGGCATACCCTCCACTCTAAACAACTCCCTATTAGTACTTGAGATTATAACTGCAGTTATAGCAACTACATTTTTATATAAAAACAAACAAAAAGAGGTGATCTAATAATGTACGAAAATATAGAGCAAGGTATTTTTTCTCTTATTCAATCTTTTATGGGCAATAACGTTGACTGGGGAGGATTGTTCTTAATAGCCATGACACCTATTTTCATAATTGCATTTATGACTGAATACACCGTAAAGAAAATAAATGGAGACACTAGATCATTTAACTGGAAAGAGATAGTCACAAACTTTTCATTAGGATTCAGCTATCTAGGAGCAGAAGCACTTGTGGCAATGGTAACCGGAGGTATTGCTCTTACTTTCTTCTACGAGCATCGTGTTTTTGATATTACCATTAATCTTTGGACTGCCATCCCGCTATTTCTAGCAGTCGATCTGTCATTCTATGTATTCCATCGAGTATCTCATCGGGCTAGATGGTTTTGGGCTGCGCATGTACCACATCACAGTGGTAAGAATATGAATTTTTCGACTGCTGCACGCCAAAGCATGTTGAACTCTGTTGTAGGAACATGGGTATTTTATGCACCTCTCGCTTACCTGGGTGTTCCTCCAGCCGTAATTGGGTCTCTTATAGCTGTAAACTTAGCGTACCAATACTTTATACATACTGAAATAATAATAAAACTCCCCAATTGGTTTGAATTTATATTTAATACTCCATCACACCATCGAGTACATCATGGAAAAAACACTAAATACATTGACAAGAATTACGGTGGAACTCTCATAATATTTGACCGATTATTCGGCACATTTGAACCGGAACAAGAAAAAGTCATTTACGGCATCACGAATCAAATCGAGTCAAACAATCCATTAATTTTAAATATTCACGAATTAGTGGATGTGCTTCGAGATGCGATGGCTCCAGGCCCAGTATCAGAAAGAATAAAGCATTTCTTTATGCCACCAGACTGGACAAGGGAAGGACATACTCCAATCAGAACTTGGCGCACAACTACGAGCGATACAGAACAAATAGGCGACATTGAAACCGGAAACCCAAATAAAATCTTATGATTTACATTTCATACAATATATAACCACACATCACACCGGCTAAAAGCCGGTGTTCTAGTTCAAACATAAAAATTTACAACCCTTGCATTTACCCTCTTATAACATGACCGACTGCACTAGAAGAAACACACCTACAGTAAGAAAATAAAAACCCGACCGAGCACGCAATTAATACCAAGAGACACTCATTACACACACTTTTACTATTTACAATCAGGAGCCGCACTCCTACACCGATAGTATTGCTAGCCCTGGGTAATGGTTACATTTTGGGATTAAAAAATCAGATACGGTTGCACTCAACATCAATCGAAATGGATATCAGAGACATGCCTAGCCCGGATTTCTCATGACCGCATAAACAAAAACGGCTGAAAGCCTTATGATTCTTGTCGCCAAACAAAGCCCCATAAGTCTTCAGCCGCGCACAAAATGCTACCAGAAAAACTCCACTTTTCACCCCTCTCTCGCCGCCTCGTCGAGGCCTCTTTCACCGGTGGTCACATCACCTCGGATGCGGGCTTGTTGCTGCTGCGCGAGGTCGACCAGCAACATGGCTTGACCCGCCGCCTGGCCAAAATCGTTCCCGATCGGCGTGATCCTGGGCGTGTCCAGCACGGACTGCAGACACTGCTCGCCCAGCGTATCTATGCACTGGCCGCCGGCTACGAGGATCTCAACGATCATGACGGCCTGCGCCATGACTACGCGCTGCAGACTGCGGTCAACCGCCTGCAACCGCTGGCCGGCAAATCCACTCTGGGGCGCCTGGAACAGCAAGCCGATCGCGAAACGGTGGTGCAAGCCCATCGCCTGCTGTGGGAGCACTTCATCGCCCAGCATGACCAGGCGCCGGCTGAGATCGTGCTCGACTTCGATGCGACCGATGTGCCGGTGCATGGTGATCAGGAAGGGCGCTTCTTCCATGGCTATTACGACCATTACTGCTTCCTGCCGCTCTATGTGTTCTGTGGTCGCCATCTGCTGGTGAGCTATTTGCGCCCGAGCAACATCGATGGCGCCCGACACAGTTGGGCCATCCTGGCACTGCTGGTCAAGTTCATTCGCCGCTTCTGGCCAGAGACCCGCATCGTGTTCCGCGGTGACGGCGGTTTTTGCCGACATCGCATGCTCGACTGGTGTGACCGCAAGCAGGTGGATTATGTGGTGGGTCTGGCCCGCAACACCCGCCTGCAGCGGATGGCGGCGCCGGCCATGCAAGCTGTCGCCGAGGCCTACCAAGAAACCGGGCAGAAGATGTCCGGCGTGTATCGCTTCCTCTATCAGGCCGGTAGTTGGCGTAGGCGCCGCCTGGTCGTGTCGCGCCTGGAACATGGCGAGCAGGGTGCCAATCCACGCTTCATCGTCGTGTCCCGCTTTGCCGAGGATGCTGCCCAGCAGTACTACGAAGACTACTGCGGCCGTGGCGACATGGAGAATCGGATCAAGGACCAACAGTTGGATCTGTTCGCCGACCGCACCTCCAGCCCACGCTGGTGGACCAACCAGTGGCGGCTGATGCTGTCGGCCTTTGCCTATGTGCTGTTCGAACGGCTACGCGATCATCTCCAGGGCACCGCATTGGCGCGCATGAGCATCCATAACCTGCGCTTGAAACTGCTCAAGATCGGTGCGGTGATCATTCGCAACAGCCGGCGCATCCGCGTGCTGATCAGCGAGGCCTATCCGCATCAGGAACTCTTTGCGGGGCTGGTTGCCCGCCTCAAGCCGACCTGAACAGGCGGGCGCCCCCGGCCCGGCTCAATGGGGGAAAGGGGGCAGTGCGCCCCATACGCGGGAATTGAATAAAAAACGATCAATTTTTAGCGGTGGAAGGCAGGTTGTTGATACACCGAGGCTTCACCGGCCACGCCTGCCGGCCTCATGAGAAATCCGGGCTAGTATTCGAAGTAATATAATTCGTTTTTTTATGCGAAGGACACTAAAAAATCACGAGCCTCTTGGAATTAATGATATACGTCAATCATTGGATCTAAACTCGCGTCGATTTAAAAATGCTGAAGGTGTTCATATTAAACCTACAGTGGCGGGAGCAAGCCCAGCGGAATGGCTTATTCCGGAAGGTGAACAAGCCAATGAAGCTGTGCTGTATCTACATGGCGGAGCTTATGTTTCAGGGTCGTTAGAATCTCACCGATCTCTAGCCTCTAATATTGCAAAAAGCAGTAAAGTAAGGGTTTTGTTAGTTGAATATAGATTGGCACCTGAGCATCCATACCCTGCAGCAATCGATGACGCTACCAAAGCATTTGAATGGATTCAGGCTGAACATAGTATTCCAGCAGACCGCATTATCATTATTGGGGACTCTGCTGGAGGTGGCTTAACTTTAGCGACTGCAATGCGTTTAAGGGATACATCCAAGCGGCTTCCTTGCTCCTTGATATGTCTATCGCCATGGACAGACCTGAGCCTGAGTGGTGAATCAATCAAAACAATGCTCAAAAAAGATCCATTCTTCAGTAACACTGACTTTGTGGCTCAAGCGGCGTTAGATTATGCAGGATCAATGTCGCTAGAGAGTGCCGAAATATCACCACTCTTTGGCTCACTAAAAGGCTTACCGCCAATTTTCATCCAAGTCGGTAGTGACGAAATTCTACTAAGCGACTCATTGCGTTTAGCGAACCTTGCAAGAATCTCGGGGGTGGATGTTCAGGTCAAAGTATGGAGAGGCATGTGGCATGTGTGGCAGAGCTTCGGAAATTGGATGCCTGAATCGCGAGACGCGATAGCTGAAGTAGGATATATAATTCAAAAGAATCTATCTAAATAAACCGTAAACGCATAAGAAAAATTTAACCTGTTGCCTACATATTCTGCCTACGCACGATGTGGCGCAAACTATCAATGTCTATGGTGGGCAGAATCAAAGAAGGATTCTAGTATATTGATAGAATGACATTTAACTATGACTGCTATGTGATATTCACTATGAACTGCGAAATTAAAACAAGATCTTACGAAAAAGACAACACACACGAGCATGAAGAAAAAACCGAAATAACTTCTGAACTCGCGACGCAGATTAAAGCTGCAAACTTACCCAAGATGCCGCACCCCCACGTCAAACGCTTGAAGCTAGTTAAATCGCTTCAAGCTTCTTCCTGTCGCCTTCGGCTTCTTGTTGCGCCTGCGGGTTATGGAAAAACAGTTTTAATGGCCGATTGTGCCCGCACCGCAAGTTGCAAAGTAATTTGGGTACCATTAAGTGGAAGAAAACTTACATTTGACGAATTTGTACATCAATTAGCTGATGCTATCTGGCCAGATTCTGGGCCCTGGACAGAAACCAGCCTACAGACCTCTCTCTGTCGTAACCAGCACAAACTGTGGCTGATGATAGATAATTTTCCGTGCGGAGTCGAAAAGAGCTTTGATAAAGCATTCAGTCAACTGCTCGCATCGCATGGAGACAATATCTCATGGTGGGTAACAGCTCGGCGGCGGCCTGGACTCAACTTTCCGAAGCTAATTCTGGATGGAAATCTACTTGAGATTAACTTTGATAAACTTGCATTCAATAGCGATGAAACTAATAACCTGTTGTGCTCCGCAGGAATTTCGGCCCTACGAGCCAAAGATATTTTTATCCGCTCAGGAGGATGGTGTGCTGAGATAATCTTGCACCTACGGATAGGGGCTGACGTTCAGTCACTATTGTTTGAATACTTACAACACGAGCTTTTGAGTGAACTAAACACAGAAGAAATCGAAAAACTAATATCTCTGAGCAACATACCCATCTTCGATGAAGGTCTGTGTTACGAGTTATTTGGTCTATCTCTTAAGTCAGATAAAATAATAACATCGCTCATTGAAAAAGAATCAGTATTAGTTTCCTCTGATAGACGACATGAAGGATTCCGCTTGATACGCCCAATAGCTAAGCTATTAGCTCCAATTCTACAAGACGAGCAAATACGTGACTTACACTTTAAAGTGTATCAATATTATATACGAAAGGGAGAGAATCACTTAGCAATAGAACAAGCTCTTCTAGCGGAGCAGCCTGTAAAAGCTGCCGCGCTACTTGAGGTAGTCAATATAAATGATTTAATAGAAGTGCAAATAGCACGAAAGATAATAAATTATCGAAATCGGTTGCCGGTAGAGATAGTTGAAAGTAACACGAAACTGGCTAAATTATATGCATGTTCTTGCATCATAACTTTACGACCTGAAGAAGCTAAAGATAGCTTATCCATACTTGATAAAGCTTTACCTTCATCAAGTGCTGTTGAACAACTAGATTTAACCACATACTGTCGAGGCATACAGGGAATAGCGCAGCATTTATCGGGCGAATCCCAAGCGGCATACTACTCGTGCAGTCAGTTTCTTGAAAATATCTCACATGAAAATTGGCTGATCGCTTCAATGTCTTGGGCAGTATTAATCCAACATCGGCTTTTCCGAGTTGAGTTCAATTTAGCTGAGGGATTAATTTGTAAAGCACTAATGTATTCTCAAAGTATTAGATGCCAAGAAGCTGAATGTTTCATAACCCTTTACAAATCGCAGCTATTAGAGGTGAAAGGGCACATAAATGACGCATTAATTATTCTGGAGCAGCAATCAGATAATATTAAGCACGCGCAATACCACAAATCAACTCTGTATTTAAGGTTGAGATTATTACAAGCAACACTCAAGCTTCGAATGGGACGGATCACCGAGGCAAAGCAGGAATTTGAGCAAATTCAGAGTCTCGCCTTTCAGACTTCTGAAGTTTTCGGTTATCAAATCTTTTTAGGGTATGCGTCAATCGCCCTAGTCAAGGGGGACACTAAACTAGCAGAGGAACATGTGCAGAACGCAGAGCGATGGTTGCACGATCAAGCTGTCGAGGAGACAACATACCGCAGTGTTATTGATAAAACTCGAGCCGAAATTTTAATCGAACGCGGAGATGTATCGCCAGCTCGTATTATACTCGAAAATTTAGTTGTCCGACATGGTTCCCTGCATAACCCCGATGTCATCCAAGCGAATGCAAAACCTGACTTCTTGTACGAGACACAACTACTCCTAGCCCGTGCAGAACTAAAGTCTGGCTTGATTGAAGAGGCTGAAGCGAGGATTCAGCTTGTGATAAAAATGGCTTTTACCAACGGCTTGCTACTAATTTTTTGTGATGGTCTCTTCGTACAAGCAGAAATAGCGTTTGAACGGAGCGACACTATTATGGCTAAGAAACTTTATAATCGTGCGGTTAACGAATGCGAGCGCCTGCACTACCGGTTGCCGATCGATAGTATTAAATACCGTAATGACAAGATGGTCAGATTGTTCAGCGGAGAACCTTCGGTTTTTTTACTCAGCCCCAGAGAGACGCAAGTGCTCCGGTTAGTAGAAATGGGGCATTCGAACCAGGAAATAGCCGACCAACTATATATCTCGCTATTTACTGTGAAGTGTCACGTCCAAAAATTGTGCGGAAAACTGGAAGTAAAACGCAGAACCCAAGCAGTTTCGAGAGCTAAATATCTTGGCATTCTATGATAAAAGGGCCACCGACGGTGGCCCAATCTTAATCAGCGAATACCCATGTTTCGTAAAGCAGATGGTGTGTAATCGCTCTTCTTCGAAGTGAAACTGAAGTCGTATGCATTAGGTCGTTCATTTATCAGGCCAGTAACAACGTATCTACCAGCGAGCAGATCGTAGATCACCTCTGGCGTCTGATATGTGGCCTTAACGTCATAAAAATATTGAAGATGCGCCTCTCCAACACGCCACAAATTGCCACGTCCATCGTAGTGATCCGCCACCGCAATTGTCCAAGTATCCTCATCGATGAAGAAGTGTCGCTTAGCATAAATATGGCGTTGCCCATTCTTGAGAGTAGCGACCACCTCCCAGACGCGATGTAGCTCATAACGCGTGTAATCAGGATTTAGGTGGCCTTGCTTAAGCAGTGTTTTATAGTCAACCGTTGGTGATCCTGCAAGATAACTGTTGTAAGGAATATAGACTTCACGCTTACCTACAAGTTTCCATTCATAACGGTCAGGCGAGCCATTGAAGATCTCTAGGCCATCTGCAGTTTTGAGACCTTCTGTGCTCTCTGCTGGTGAGTCATAAGCAACTTGTGGCGCACGTCGAACTCGGCGTTGCCCCGAATTATAGAACCATGCCATTCGGGGCTCTTTTACTTGGTTAAGCGTTTCATGTACGAGCAGTACATTACCTGCATACCGAGCAGGCTCAGTAGTTCTAGACATATAGTAGAACAAAATATTGCTAGATACTGCGGGGTCATAATCTTGCAGTTGATCCGCGGAAGAAAATGACTCGACTAGGTTAGTTGGCACGAAGTCGCCATTCTTTTGAGGAGTGACAGTCGATGTCTGACGCTTACTTTTGCCCCCTCGATAACGAGCTATGTGATTCCAGATTACCTCCAGGCCATTCTGAGGTATTGGAAATGGGATTGCTGATTTGAAATTCTCCAATCCATTCCCTCCTTCAACTAATACCGTCTTCAGTGCATTGGTCTTGATATCGCTAATAAGGAATTCTGGTAATCCTGCCGAACGGTGAGTAACATATACCGGCATTTTGAATGTTTCCGGATAACGCTTAAACAGCGCTACTTGACCTGGACTCAAGTTGTCCTGGTACTGGGTGTGGTTTTTTCCATCGATTACGAATATCGGCTTTTCGTCAGCATAGGGGTTTTGGCGAAACCCATTCGTAATAATGCCGGCATCGATAGGCAGCCCTCCGTTCCACTCAGGAATACTTCCGTCCTCATTACCCGAATTCTCTGCTCCGATATGCGTGAGCGACTTGCCCAAAACCGTAGCTTGCTCTGGTGAGACTGCAGCAAAAGCCGAGATAGAAGCGCTAAGCGCTAGGCCAATTGTTAAACTGATTAACTTAGTCATTTTTGTGCCTTTCAGAAATTTGCGCCAAATGTGAGCGATACGAAGTCACGGTCTGTCTGTGAGTTATACTTTCCACCGAAGAAATCAGTGTATGTTATCCCTGCTGTGTAAGTATTTAAGTAATCAGCCCCTAGTCCGATACTAGCTGCCTTACTGCCCTCATTGAAGTTCTGGCTATACCCTCGAACATCCTGCGACCACGCGATGCTTGGAATAAGATTTATGCCTGATAGAACTCCGTTATATTCAAGGCTAGCACTTAGGCGATACCCCCAGGAATTACGAGTGTAGAAGCCGTCGCTGTTGCAATCTTTTGCACGTGAGTTAAGTAAAGCTTCACAGAGGCCAGCTCCGAGAGGAGACTGCTGGGTGTACTCACCTGCGCCATAAATCCCATCACGACCGAAACGAACTTCGTCACCACTACCTTCACCAATATCAGCTATATGGTTATATCCAACCTCGCCTACAAAAATCAGACGGCTGGCACCCAATATTTGGTCAAAATTTTGCACAAGCGATGCTTGGGCCTGTGTTACTGGCTTGCGCATATAGCCCTTAAGATAATCACCTGACATGAAAGAGCTCTGTATTTGAGTCGGTAATAGAGGGCCAGTATTAAATGAAGTTAAAACCAAATCAGAGGCGTTTATCTGTAGTGGTTGATTTGGTCTATAGCTTATCTCGCCCGACACGCTTGCTACACCAACGTTTGTTTGAAAGCTTGCTCCGTATAACTGTATATTTTCTGGGTACTCAATCTGAACTGCTGAATCACCACCACCATATGCCGGTGCTGTAAATGGATTTGCGGTAGTTAAATAACTACTAACTAGCGGACTTCGGCTGTGATATTTAATTGAGTACAACCCAAACTCGGTGCTATTTAGTTCTTCTGCGAGCCAGCGCAGTGCTACACCATATTGACCGCTATCGCGAGCCTCACGGTCGTTCTTCTTTTTTACATATATATATCCTGGATCATCTCGATTATAGTCAGAGCCAGCCATGCTTAATCCAACGTTACAACCTTCTGCAGCAACATCAGATGTGGAGAAGAATGTGCCACAGTTATCTACAATTGTTTTATCCCACTGCAACTGGTAGAACGCCTCTACTGATAGTTGTTCGCCCAGTGATTGCGATACATAAACCATATTAACAGGTATCAGCCCCTCCTTAATTTCCGCACCGGGCCGACGGAATGCAGCTATATCATAAGGATTAACTGTGTTGATACTATTCTGAATGAAAACACTCTCCCCCCAACTTACCACCTGTTTGCCAACACGAACAGATCCATTAATTTCATTTATATAGTAATTATGGTAAATGAAGGCATCCAAAATTTGCCCCCCCGACGCTTGGGCTCCTGCTTTACGATCGCTATCATCAATATCGTATAGTTCGCGGTGCTCATCTTTTAACTCAAAGTCATACCAATATTTCCCGCGAACAAATACTCCAGATTCACCATAACGCAGTTCAAGATCATGGATTCCTTTAAAGATCTTTGAGAACGTTTTATTTTCCTTGAAATTCAGTCGACCATCATCCTCCGCAATTGACTAGACAACACTATATTCTACTACAAATATGTAATTACCTCGCCTAGCAAACTTGTACGAACCTCTCTTGCTGTACAAGAAACTCTAGATCAAATCCTATCAATAAGAAAAGCATGGCGCTTTGCTTGAAGTGATCGACGCGTAAGACGCTTACCAGAACTTGCATACGCCGCAATACAGCCCGACACGCATGGCCTAGCAGCAGCCGACATGGTTGAAATATATAAAGGCGCTTCAAATCGTTACAAGTGGACTTTGCTTGGTAAAGTTTAAATGTTGACTCCTTACAACAGTTATGAAACACATCAAAAGGGTCTTCCTTATGATTAAATCCTTCTTAAAAGCACCATTAACCCAGAGTTTCTGCGTCACGAGTTACACCGTGCATGGGTAGTGGATGCAAAGTTTCGTGAGGGGTTTAGCCATCCACATGCAATGCGGCGATTCTATTTTGACGAAGATAGCTGGCAGATCTTAGCAACGGATCTACGCAACAACCGCGGTGAACTTGTTGACTTAGAAGAATCGCACCCAATCAGCTATTATGAAGTTCCTGTATTTTCTAGCACGCTAGAAACAATTTATAACTTCAAGAAAAAATATTATTTTGTAGACAGGCTAGACAACAACGAGGCAATGTATGGTTTTAATGCTAAATTATCCAAATCAGACTTAAGCGCTTCAGCGCTTCAGCGCTACGCCAACGAGGAATATAAGCACTAAGCAAACCCAATTTATCTTATATTAATATTATTAAAGCGTACTTTTACACTACTCTACCTTTCACTCTAAGATTAATTCTCTTATTTACTTGCAGGGAGTCCTATTTTATATTTTTAGGCACTCTGGTCACACAGCGGCCTTAGGAAAATTTTAATTACTGCCCCCAAAAATGACTGCGAGCTCATGGAATCTGAGGTGTGTAGCGCAGCTATCAAGTCCATAGAGGCAGATCATTTCTGTGTCGCGCCCAATAGCTACATTCACAGTGCGGGTTTAACTCCTTAATGGGATTTGAACCCAGAACTGTTGTGATCAACGAATTCTGGACACTGGTTTAGGTTTATCCGGCCAGTGATTCAGCCTCCACTGGCGTTTTTTATCCGTTGTAACTGTGTGGCCGCTGATGATTGTAGTAATCCGTCAGATAGCGCAGTACGTCCGCCTCAGCGTTGCCTTGATTGGTATAGCCATGCTCCGGCATCCACTCTGTTTTCAGACTTCTGAAAAAGCGCTCCATCGGTGCGTTATTCCAGCAGTTACCACGGCGGCTCATGCTCTGTTTGATCCGATAGCGCCACAGCATTTGACGTAACTCGATGCTGGTGTAATGGCTGCCTTGGTCTGAGTGAAACATCAGTTGCTGCGTGCAACCACGGGACTCAAACGCCACGCGCAAAGCGCGCGTCGTAAGTTGCGAGTCTGGTCGATTGGATAGCGCCCAGCCCACGATGCGGCGTGCATACAGATCCATCACCGCCGCCAGGTAGATCCAGCGATTACCCTCACGTCGCCGCACCACACTTGGTTGGGGCCGCTCACTTTGAACTGCCGATCTAGCTCATTCGCCGCGATAGCATTTTCACCATCAGCTCGGCGATAACGATGCTTGCGCGATTGCGAACTGAACAGCCGAGCCTCTTTCATCAGGCGTTCGGCAAGGAAACGCCCCACAGCGACACCCTGTATCCGCAGCGCCGCTGACAATGTTCTTGCTCCAGCTGAGCCTCGACTTTGTAGATGAAGCTCAGTGGCCAGCTGACGCATAGCAGCCCGCCGATGATCTATCCGACGGCGCCGTGTGCAGGCGTCGTAAACACTACTGCGATTTACGCCAAATACGCGGCACAGTTCGGCGCGTGGATACCGCTCGCCCAATGCCTCAATCAGCGCTACTGATCGAGGGAGTCCGACATCAAGAGAGCGGTAGCCTTTTTAGGATCTCTTTCTCCCGCTCCAAACGCCGAACCTGAGCCTCCAGGTCTTGTATGCGTTTCTGCTCGGGAGTCATGGCCTTGCTGCGCGGCGGGGTTGTGCCACCACGCTCACGGCGCAGTTGCTCCACCCATCGACGTAATGCGGTCGGGCCTACGCCCATCGACTTGCAAGCTTCGGGAATTGAATAGCCTTGATCCAGAACTAGGCCTGCTGCTTCGAGTTTGAAATCTGTACTGAATGATCTTCTGGTCACGTAAACACCTCATTGCTGGGCGAAGCTTAACGCCCTATCGGGGTGTCCAGAATCATTGAGCCACAACATAGGAAGGAATGGGAGGACGAGGAAAAATGTAAACCATGCAAGGGTCAGAACACCCAAGGTTTACATTTCTATGCGTAATGGTAGCAACGAGCCCAGTCTTCACCCAGATGACCCTTTCACTGACTGAACTGAGACTGGAAATGAATCCGTTTACACACCTACCCTAGCGGCGGAGCAGGACGACGCTACGCATGCTTCTTTGCCCTCACTTCATCCACACCGCGGTTGGCCAGTTGATCGGCCTTCTCGTTACCCGGATGGCCGGTATGACCGCGCACCCACTGCCAGGTAACGTTATGCCGATTGACCTGTTCGTCCAACGCCTGCCACAGATCGGCATTCTTCACCGGCTCTTTGGCGGCGGTCTTCCAGCCGCGTTTCTTCCAGTTCGGCATCCATTCCTGGATGCCTTTCATCACATACTGCGAGTCGGTAACCAGGCGCACCGAACAGGGACGCGTCAGCGCGATCAAGGCACAAATCGCGGCCATCAGTTCCATGCGATTATTGGTGGTGTTGGGTTCACCGCCCCACAGCTCCTTCTCCACACCCTTGCAAATCAGTAACGCTCCCCAGCCACCCACGCCAGGATTACCTTTGCAGGCGCCGTCGGTGTAGATCTCAACCTGTTCACTCATGTATCTGCAATCTCTCGCTCAATTAGTCCGGCCGCTGCTATTTCTGAGGTGTTTCGCGGCGGCTGACTTTGGCCACGGGCATCGGCAGCAATTTACCTACCGGCTGCCGGTTAGGTTGGCGCAATGGCCGTAGCCCCACGACCAGCTTACGGGCCACCAGCACGTAAAAACCGCCACCGGGTGGCTGCCATGCTGCGCCTAAACGCTCCAGCCCCGCCAACCGCGCCTGCCAGGCCGGCGAAGAAAGCGGCGGACGATAGCACCCGAAGCGGCGTTTCTCCAGCGCGAAACCCAACAGGTGCAACCAGTCACTGACCCGACTGGGCGCGATACAGCGCGCCTGGCGCAAGGCATCGCGTGTTATGAAATGACGCATACCCCAGGTGCTCATCGGGTTGATACCCACGATCAGCAGATGACCGCCTGGGCGTACGCTGCGTGCCGCCTCACGGAGCAAACCGTGGGGTGACAGGCTGAAATCCAGGCCGTGCTGTACCACCACCACATCGGCAGCATGCTCGGTGAGCGGCCAGGATTGCTCCTCACAAACAATTTCCACGCCCTTGAACGGCGCGCCCAGGCGCACACTGCGCTGAATCTGCTGAGCATCCGGCGGCGTTTCGGCGGCTGGGCCGTAATGCACCAGGTAACCGCCAAAGAAGCGCGCCAGCTCTTCCTCCAGCAATTGCCGCTCCTGCTCCAGCAGCAACTGCCCGAGTGGGCCACTCAGCCAAGTGCGCGCTGAGGCAATTAGGTCAAGCCATTCACTGTCTGCATGGGCAAAAGGGTGATCGGACATAAGGGGCTACTCCCGTATTATTCACGACCGAGCTGGAGCTTAGAGTCTATTCACGACCTCGCGAGCTAGAGTCCTGCAAGGCAAGAACAGGCGAGGAAACGGAGTGTACTTTTTTACATGAGCATTCCGACTGGGCTCGCATCCGAGCCTGTTTTAACGCAGCAGGGCCGACGCGCAGCAGATCGTACTGCATAGCCAGCACCGCCATTGCCGCCTAAGATGCACTTTTGTACCCTGCTTAGCGACCGACTGATGATAAAAATCGACGCCCTGCCCGCATTCTCCGACAACTATATATGGCTGCTGCAAGACCTGAAGCAGCGTCGCTGCGCGGTTGTTGACCCGGGTGACGCCGCGCCGGTCGAGGCCTGGCTGGCGGCCAACCCAGGCTGGCAGTTGAGCGATATTCTGATCACCCACCATCATTTCGATCACGTCGGCGGCATTGAACGACTAAAGGCGGCCACCGGTGCTCGAGTAATGGGGCCGGCCAACGAAAAAATTCCAGGTCGCGACCTGGCGCTGCGCGACGGCGACCAGGCTGAAGTGCTGGGCCAGCGATTCGACATATATGAAGTGCCGGGACACACACTTGGGCATATAGCCTATATCCAGCCTGAGCAGCACTGGCTGTTTTGTGGTGACACGCTGTTTGCTGGCGGCTGTGGTCGCTTGTTTGAAGGCAGCCCCGAGCAAATGCACAACTCGCTCAGCCGCCTGGCCGCCCTCCCCGAACAGACTCAGGTGTTCTGTACCCATGAATACACCCTGAGCAACCTGCGCTTTGCTGTGGCTGTTGAACCCGATAATCCAGACATCAATCAACGCCTGGCTCAGGTCAGTCAATGGCGCGAAGAGGGGCAAATCAGCCTGCCGTCGTCGATTGGCCTGGAGCGTGCCACCAATCCTTTTTTGCGCAGCGCGCAACCGTCGGTCGGCGACCGCATCAGCGAACGCGAAGGGCCTGCAAGCCGCTCGCCAGCGCAGGTTTTCGCTGCCTTACGCGCCTGGAAGGACCATTTCTAAACCTCGACAACCACACAAAAGACTGGTTAAAACTTGACCAGGGGCATGCTGGTTCCTAGAATCGCCCGACCTTTTCGCCGGGAAGTACATCGCCGCCAATGCCTCTATCACCACGCAAGACCTTGAATTTAAAGGCATTGGCACAAAGCGCTCAGACGCTTGTGGTGATCATGTGCGTAACCCTGGCAGGTTGCCAGACCAGCAACCAATATCGCCCTGACAGCGGCCGCGACACCGACCGCGCGGTCGGTCTTGAGCAAGAGCCAGAATGGCTCAACAGCAGCGTGGCGCCTGCCCCCGAAGAACCCAAAGACATCTGGGAACGGGTACGCAACGGCTACCAGTTGCAGGACACCATCACCCTCAACCCGCGTATCGAGCAACAGCGTCTGTGGTTCGTCAGCAACCCTACGTTTATCGAGAAAGCCGGCGAGCGCAGCAGCCCCTATATCCACTTCATCGTTGAGCGCCTGGAGCAGCGCAATATGCCGATGGAGCTGGCACTGCTGCCGATGATCGAAAGCTCCTACAACCCACTGGCCTATTCCCATGCACATGCCGTTGGGCTGTGGCAGTTCATCCCCTCCACCGGGCGCAACTTCAACCTACGCCAGACCAACTGGTACGACGGCCGCCGCGACGTGATGGCCTCAACCGATGCGGCAATCAGCTACCTGACTCGTCTCAAGGAAATGTTCAACGGCGACTGGTTGTTAGCCCTGGCAGCCTATAACGCTGGCGAAGGCCGTGTAAGCCGGGCGATTGAGCGCAACCAGAAGCTCGGCCTGCCGACCGATTACTGGAACCTCTCGCTGCCAGTGGAAACCCAGAATTACGTGCCCAAGCTACTGGCCCTCTCGCAAGTGGTGATGACGCCTCAAGCCTATGGCGTCAGCCTCGCGCCGATTGCCAATGAACCCTACTTCGAAAAGGTTGCCTTCACTCAGCGCATGGACCTTGCGCGTGTCGCCGCCATGGCAGATCTGGATGAAGACGAGCTGTACCTGCTTAATCCCGCGTTCAAAAAAGGCATTACCCTCGACGGCCCCAAGCACCTGCTGATACCCACTGACAAAGCCGAGTTGCTGACCGCCAACCTGTCCTTGATGAAGCCTCAGGAGCAGGTGGACTGGCAGCAATACCGCGTGCGCTCCGGTGACAGCCTGCACAGCATCGCCAACCGGCACCAGCTCACGGTTAACACCCTCAAAGACATCAACAAGCTTTCAAGCAATAACCTGCGCATTGGCCAGGTGCTGAGTATCCCCGCGCAACCGGGTGTACCCGCGCGCGAACCGGTATTCCAACGCAGCGTGGCCCACAGTGCCCCCAGCCGTACCTATCGGGTGAAAAACGGTGACAACCTCTGGCAGATCGCCAAAAACCACCAGGTCGCCGTCAAGGATGTGCAGCGCTGGAATAAGCTTTCAGGCAACAGCCTGCGTGTCGGTCAAGTGCTCACCTTACAAGCCGGCAGCCAACTCAGCGGTGCAAGCGGCAGCAGTGGCAGCGCCCCACGGCGGCAGAACGCAACCTACTACAAGGTGCGCCAGGGTGACTCGCTGTACCTGATCGCCAAGCGCTTCAAGGTGCCAATGAAGAGCCTGCAGAGCTGGAATCCCAAAGCTGGCAAAGCGCTCAAGCCAGGGCAGACCTTGACCCTGTACAGCCTAAACTGATCACGCCTTCTTGCTCATCGCCTCCAGGCAACGCCCGGTCAACTGGGTAAAGCGCTGAAAGGCGACAAACTGCTCGTGCTTCAAGGCCCGCCCCGATACCCGACTGTCGGCATACAGCAAGCCAATTTCGCGGGTGCCTGCCAACAGGGGGGCAATAAAGAACATCCCCTGCCCTAGGCGTTGGCGAATCGGTTGAGTGACCAACTCATTCAGGTTGTAACTGGCCGGCACCCCCATCCAGAGGGCCTCTTTGTTGCGCAGGGCATAACTGAAAATATGCGGCTGTTCGGTTTGTTCAACCGGCAAAATAAAATCATGGGCCCAACCGGCCGTTCCCTCGCCCATCACACGCTTGCAGCGGAAACAACTCTGCCCATCTGACAGCACTACCAGCATGATGCGCTCTAGCCCCGCGCCCAGATGAAGCCCCTTGAACAAGGTATCGAGCACCATACCCAGATCACCACGGCGCGAAACCATCAAGCCAAGGTCCTGCAGCGCTTGCTGCAAAACCAGCAAGTTGGGCTGTAGCAGGCGTGCCTTACGTTGCTCCTGCTGCAGACGAATCTGCTCCGGGTCGGTATTGGGGATCAGCTTGCACAGCTGACTGGCGCCAAAGGTTGCCGCCATCTTCACGGTTTCCTCAGCGCTGGCCAGCACCTGCTGCATGGCTTCTTGAGGGGTCACACCGATGAAACTGGCCAACTGCCCTACCAGCGTCTCCATTACTGGAGTATCCCAGCCATCCAGCGCGGCCTGACTAATCTTTGCCCCTAGGGTCACGGCTTTGACGGCCGGGTCATTCTGGCTGGTGGACTGATGCGCCAGGCTAACGGTGTCGCCCAGGTTCCAGCTTTTCACCAGCGCCAAACTGAGCTGACGGAAACTGGTGCCCAGTTGTTGCATCACCAGCTCGTCCACATCGATTCCAGGTTGCGCCAGAGCACTGGCCAGGTCATCCGCCGCATCACCGGCGCAGCCCCAGAACGCCAGCTCACCGACGTTATGTAACAAGGCGGCGATAAACACTTCCTCATCATTTTTAGTCAGCACGTAGCCGGCGATATTGCGCGCTTGCACGGCGGCGTGAAACGAGCGCGCCAACAGTTCAGCAAGCTGATCGCGGGAGCTGCGTGCCAGCAGGCCGTCGATCAGGCTAATCGACAGGCCGATTTGCCGTACGTTGTCGAAGCCAATCAGCACGATTGCCCGGGAAATCGTGCGAATAGGCTCCAGCGAGGGGTTGTAGTAGACACTATTGCCGATACGCAGCACCTTGGTGGTCAAGGCCGCGTCGCGTAGCAGAACGTCTGCCAGTTGCTGCACGGACGATTTGTCACCCAGGGTCAAACGATGCAGATCCTGCACCACCGCAGCCAGGGCGGGTAATTCGGCTTGATTGAAGCGATCGATCCATGACTGCAAACCATGGCAGGCTGTTAGCAAAATGATGCCCTCGCAGTGGATCACTTGAGTGTAGTCAAAGTGCCGCCATCAACGGCTGTCGAACCTACCCTTTTTCCAGCCGATACAAGCTGTTAATGTGCCTGACCAGCAGCCCACAAGACGCCACGGATCGGATATTTCACTTGATACGTCCCCTCCTCTCGTTACTTCTCTGCATGGCCATCAGTTCATCTGCCTGGGCCACTCTGTATAAAAGCCATGGTTACGCCCAGTTTGGCGAGCTGAAGTATCCCGCCAGCTTCACCCATTTCGCCTGGGTCAATCCGGAAGCCCCCAAAGGCGGCACGCTGCGAATGATGGCCAACGGCACGTTCGACACGCTCAACCCATACACTTTCAAGGGCAGCAGCCCGATCAGCACGGCCAATTTCCTGCAGTACGGGGTCAACGAGCTGAACGCGCCGCTGATGGTCGGCACCGGCGCCTATGACCCATCCGGTGATGAGCCGGCCTCCAGTTACGGCCTGATCGCCGAATCAGTGGAATACAGTGATGACCGTAGCTGGGTGGTGTTCAACCTACGCCGCGAAGCGCGCTTTCACGACGGCAAACCGATCACCGCCTATGACGTGGCCTTCTCCTACCGCCTGCTGCTCAAGGACGGTCACCCGCAGTACCGCACCAACCTGCAGGAAGTAAAACGGGTCGATATCCTCAACCGCCACAGCATTCGTTTTGTGCTTAAGCGCGCCGGCAACTCTCTTCTCATTCTGCGCCTCGGTGAATTGCCGGTGCTGCCGCAGCACTACTGGAAAGGCCGCGACTTCAAGGCCACCACTTATGAGCCGCCGCTGGGCAGCGGCCCTTACCGAATTACCCAAGTCAGCCCTGGGCGCAGCCTGCGCTTTGAACGAGTTAAGGACTGGTGGGGCGCCAAATTGCCGGTCAACCGCGGCAAGTACAATTTTGACCAGGTCGACGTGGAGTTCTACCGCGACAGCCATGTGGCTTTCGAGGCGTTCAAGGCCGGTGAATTCGACATTTATATCGAACAGCAGGCGAAGAACTGGGCCAATGGCTATCGCTTCCCGGCATTGAGCCGAGGCGAAGTGATCCGCGCCGAGATTCCGCACCAGATCCCGACCCAGACCCAAGCGCTGTTTATGAACACCCGCCGCGAGGTGTTTGCTGACCGCCAGGTACGCGAAGCCCTGGGCCTGCTGTTCGACTTCGAGTGGGCCAACCGCGCACTGTTCAACAGCTCCTACACCCGCGCCAAAAGTTATTACCCCAACAGCGAGTTCTCAGCCAGCGGCAAACCAGAAGGCGCCGAGTGGCTGTTGCTCTCGCCCTACCGCAAACAGTTGCAGGCGCGCCTGTTCAGCGAACCATTCAGCATGCCGCAGACCGATGGCCGGGGTATCCCGCGGGAAACCTTGCGCCGCGCCCTCGGTCTATTGGCCGAAGCCGGCTGGAAGCCTTCCGGCCAACGCCTGCTCAACAGTGAGGGGCAGCCGCTGCGCTTTGAAATATTGCTGGTCAACCCAAACCTTGAACGCATTCTCCAGCCCTTTACCGAAAATCTCGCCAGCATTGGCATCCAGGCCAACCTGCGCACCGTCGACCGCGCCCAATACAAGCAGCGCCTAGACCAATACGACTTCGACATGATTCTGCTGACCCTGCCGCAAACCCTCAGCCCTGGCCTGGAACAGTCGCTGTATTTCCACTCGTCTCAGGCCAAGGTCAAAGGCGGCAGAAATTATGCGGGGGTTACCCACCCGGTGGTCGACGCCATGATCGAAAAACTGCTATCGGCGCAGAGCCGCGACGAGCAGATCGCCGCCACTCGCGCCCTTGACCGGGTACTGTTGTGGCAGCACTACAGCATTCCAAACTGGTATATCGATTACCACCGCCTGGCTTACCGCAACCGATTTGCCTTCGTCACCACGCCGCCCTACACCCTGGGCCTGCGTACCTGGTGGCTGAAATCCATGGAGAACGCTGAATGACCCATGCATTGCGCGCCCTGTTAATCCACGTCAGTGGCATTGCCCTGCTTGGCGTTGCCAGCCTGGCCCTGGCCGGCCCCAAGCACGCACAAACCCTGTACGACGAGCCTCCCAAGTACCCGACTAACTTCAAGCACTTCGACTATGTAAACCCGGATGCGCCCAAAGGCGGCACCCTGCGTCAGGCCGGTTTTGGCGGCTTCGATAGCCTCAACCCATTCATTAACAAGGGCGTGCCGGCCGACGATATCGGCATGATCTACGACACCCTGACACGCCATGGTCTGGATGAACCCTTTACCGAATACGGTCTGCTCGCAGAAAAGATCGAGAAAGCCCCGGACAACGCCTGGGTACGCTTCTACCTGCGCCCAGAGGCACGCTTCCACGACGGTCAGCCGGTGACCGCCGAAGACGTCAAGTTCAGCTTCGATACGCTGATGAGCAAAGGCGCACCGATGTACCGCGGCTACTACGCCGACGTCGACAAGGTGGAGGTCGAAAGCACCCACCGCGTGCGTTTTGTCTTCAAGCATGCCGGTAACCGTGAGCTGCCGTTGATCGTCGGCCAGCTGCCGGTGCTGCCAAAACACTGGTGGGCCGAGCGTGACTTCAGTAAAGGCAACCTCGATGTGCCGCTGGGCAGTGGGCCTTACAAGGTGGCGGACGTGCATGCCGGCCGTTCGATTCGCTATGAGCGGGTCAAGGACTGGTGGGGCAAGGACTTGCCGGTCAATCGCGGGTTCTACAATTTCGACACCCTGGAAATCGACTATTACCGCGACAACACCGTCGCCCTTGAAGCACTCAAGGCTGGGCAATTCGACTATTGGCTGGAAACCAGCGCAAAGAACTGGGCCACCGCCTACAACACCCCCGCAGTTGCCAACGGCCAGCTGATCAAGGAAGAAATCGCCAACCATAACCCCACGGGCATGCAGGGCTTTATCTTCAACACCCGCCGTCCGTTGTTCACGGACCGTCGCGTGCGTGAAGCCCTGGGCCTGCTGTTCGATTACGAGTGGGCCAACCGCCAGCTGTTCAACGGCGCCTACACGCGTACGCGCAGCTACTTCGACAACTCCGAACTGGCCTCAATCGGCCTACCGTCCGCAGATGAGTTGAGGCTGCTTGAGCCGCTGCGCGCGCAGATTCCGCCCCAGGTATTTACCGACGAGTACCAACCCCCTGTCACCGATGGCAGCGGCATCATTCGTGAGCAGCAGCGCCGCGCTTATCAGTTGCTGCAGGAAGCCGGCTGGCGCGTGGATGGCGATCAGATGCTCGACAGCACAGGCAAACCGGTGAGCTTCGAGTTCCTGCTGGCGCAAACCGAATTCGAACGCGTCCTGCTGCCGTTCAAACGTAACCTGGCTGACCTGGGCATCGAACTGGTGATCCGCCGCGTTGACGTGTCCCAGTACATCAACCGCCTGCGTTCACGTGACTTTGATCTGATCGTCGGTGGCTTTGGTCAGTCCAACTCCCCTGGCAACGAGCAGCGCGAATACTGGCACTCCAGCAGCGCCGACAACCCCGGCAGCCGCAACTTTATCGGCCTGAAAGACCCTGCAGTGGACAGCCTGGTCGAGGGTCTGATCAAAGCCGACTCGCGCCAGAGCCTGATCACCCAGACCCGTGCCCTCGACCGTGTGCTGCTGTGGGGCCATTACGTGGTGCCCAACTGGCATATCAAGACCTGGCGCGTGGCCTACTGGAACCGCTTTGAGCACCCGGAAATAAGCCCGAAATACGACATAGGCCTGCACACCTGGTGGGCCCGCGAGAAATCACCTGAAGCCGTAGCCGACGAAGCTGCCGCTCACCCCGCCGTAGACGTGGAGCAATAAGATGCTGGCGTATATCTTTCGTCGGCTGCTGCTGATCATCCCCACGCTGTTCGGCATTCTGCTGATCAACTTCATCATCATCCAGGCCGCCCCCGGTGGCCCGGTCGAGCAGATGATCGCCAAGCTGGAAGGCTTTGACGGCGCTACCAGCCGGATTGCCGGCGGCGGTGCCGAAGTTTCGGTGGCCGGTTCCAACTACCGCGGCGCCCAGGGCCTGGACCCCGAGCTGGTGGCAGAAATTGAGCGCATGTACGGCTTCGATAAATCCGCCCCGGAACGCTTCTGGCTGATGCTCAAGAGCTACGCGCAGCTGGACTTTGGCTCGAGCTTCTTCCGCGATGCGGAGGTCATCGACCTGATCATCGAGAAGATGCCGGTGTCGATCTCCCTGGGGCTATGGAGCACGCTGATCATGTACCTAGTGTCGATCCCGCTGGGCATCGCCAAGGCCACGCGCCACGGCAGCGCCTTCGACGTCTGGACCAGCTCGGCGATCATCGTCGGTTACGCCATCCCCGCCTTCCTCTTCGCCATTCTGCTGATCGTGCTGTTTGCTGGCGGCAGCTACTGGGACTGGTTCCCGCTGCGCGGACTGACGTCTAACAATTTCGACGAGCTGAGCTTTACCGGCAAGCTGCTCGACTATTTCTGGCACCTGGCGCTGCCCGTCACGGCACTGGTAATCGGCAACTTCGCCACCCTGACGCTGCTGACCAAAAACAGCTTTCTCGATGAGATCAACAAACAGTACGTGGTCACCGCTCGCGCCAAGGGCCTGAGCAACAACCGCGTGCTCTATGGCCATGTGTTCCGTAACGCCATGCTGATCATCATCGCCGGCTTCCCGGCGGCCTTTATCGGCATTTTCTTTACCGGCTCATTACTGATCGAGGTGATCTTCTCCCTCGACGGCCTGGGCCTGATGAGTTTCGAGGCCGCAATCAACCGCGATTACCCGGTGGTGTTCGGCACCCTGTTTATCTTCACGTTGCTGGGCCTGGTGGTGAAATTGATCGGCGACATTACCTATACACTGGTCGATCCGCGTATCGACTTCGAAAGCCGGGAGGGTTGAGATGAAACTGTCCCCAATCAATCAACGCCGCTTCCAGCTGTTCAAGGCACACAAACGCGGCTGGTGGTCGCTGTGGGTGTTCCTCGCACTGTTCTTCGTCACCCTCGGTGCAGAACTGATCGCCAACGACAAACCGCTGGTGGTGGGCTACGACAGCGAACTATATTTCCCGGTATTCAAGCGCTACCCGGAAACCACCTTCGGCGGTGAATTCCCACTGCAGGCCAACTACAAAAGCCCTTACATCCAGGAGTTGATCAAGGAAAAGGACGGCTGGATGATCTGGCCGCCGATCCGCTACAGCTACTCCAGTATCAATTACGACCTGCAAGTGCCCGCCCCCGCGCCACCCTCGGCGGAAAACCTGCTGGGCACCGATGACCAGGGCCGCGATGTATTGGCGCGGGTGATTTATGGCTTCCGCATTTCCGTGCTGTTTGCCCTGATTCTGACCTTGGCCAGTTCGGTAATCGGAGTATTTGCCGGCGCCCTGCAGGGGTTCTATGGCGGCTGGGTCGACTTGGCCGGGCAACGCTTTCTGGAAATCTGGTCCGGGCTGCCAGTGCTCTATCTGCTGATCATCCTCGCCAGCTTCGTGCAGCCGAACTTCTGGTGGCTGCTGGGCATCATGTTGCTGTTCTCCTGGATGAGCCTGGTGGACGTGGTGCGCGCCGAGTTCCTGCGTGGGCGCAACCTGGAATATGTGCGCGCAGCCCGTGCGTTGGGCATGCAGAACGGCTCAATCATGTTCCGTCACATCCTGCCCAACGCGATGATTTCCACCATGACCTTTATGCCGTTCATCCTCACCGGCGCGATCGGCACCCTCACCGCGCTGGATTTCCTCGGCTTCGGCCTGCCTCCTGGCGCGCCGTCACTCGGCGAGCTGGTGGCCCAGGGCAAATCCAACCTGCAAGCGCCCTGGCTCGGTATTAGTGCCTTTGCCGTGCTCGCCCTGATGCTCAGCCTGCTGGTGTTTATCGGCGAAGCGGCACGTGATGCCTTCGATCCGAGGAAATGACATGACCGACTCCAACACCCTCATCGAAGTCCGCGACCTGGCTGTCGAATTCGTCACCGGCAGTCTGAAACAGCGTGTGCTGGAAGGCGTCAGCTTCGATATTAAGCGCGGCGAAACCCTGGCCCTGGTGGGCGAAAGCGGCTCCGGCAAATCGGTCACCGCGCACTCCATCCTGCGCCTGCTGCCCTACCCGCTGGCTCAACACCCCAGCGGCAGCATTCACTACGCCGGGCAAGACCTGCTCAAACTGAACGAGAACAAACTGCGTGGCATCCGTGGCAACCGCATCGCCATGGTCTTTCAGGAGCCCATGACCTCGCTGAACCCGCTGCACAGCATCGAGAAGCAGATCAACGAAGTGCTGGCCCTGCATAAAGGCCTGCGCGGAAAGGCCGCCACAGCACGTACCCTGGAGTTGCTCGAGCTGGTCGGTATTCCTGAACCGCACAAGCGCCTCAAGGCCTACCCACATGAGTTATCCGGTGGCCAACGCCAGCGCGTGGTGATCGCCATGGCCCTGGCCAATGAGCCGGAACTGCTAATTGCTGACGAGCCCACCACCGCGCTGGACGTCACCGTGCAGTTGAAGATCCTTGAACTGCTCAAGGACCTGCAGGCGCGCCTGGGCATGGCGATTCTGCTGATCAGCCACGACCTCAACCTGGTGCGACGGATTGCCCACCGTGTGTGCGTGATGCAGCGCGGGCATATCGTCGAACAGGCGGCCTGCGAAACGCTGTTTAAAGACCCACAACACCCCTATACCCGCGAGCTGCTGGGAGCCGAACCCACTGGCGGCCCGGTCGATCAGCCGCCTGGCAAAACTATGCTGGAAATCGACAACCTGCGTGTCTGGTTCCCGATCAAGAAGGGCCTGCTGCGCCGCACGGTCGACCATGTCAAAGCCGTGGACGGCATCAACTTCAGCCTGCCGCAGGGTCATACCTTGGGCATCGTCGGTGAAAGCGGCTCGGGAAAATCCACCCTGGGTCTGGCGATCCTGCGCTTGCTCGGCAGCCAAGGCGGCATCCGCTTCCAGGGCCAGGCGATCGACCAGCTCTCGCAACATGACGTTCGCCCACTGCGCCGGCAGATGCAGGTGGTGTTTCAGGACCCCTTTGGCAGCCTCAGCCCGCGCATGTCAGTGGGCCAGATTGTTGGCGAGGGTTTGCAGATTCACCGTATGGGCAGCGAGGCCGAGCAGGAACAAGTCATCATCGCCGCACTTGTAGAGGTCGGCCTTGACCCGGAAACCCGCCACCGTTATCCCCATGAGTTCTCCGGCGGCCAGCGCCAACGTATAGCCATCGCCCGCGCACTGGTGCTGAAACCTGCACTGAT
Organism: Pseudomonas sp. WS 5011; assembly: GCF_012985775.1. NCBI lineage: Bacteria > Pseudomonadati > Pseudomonadota > Gammaproteobacteria > Pseudomonadales > Pseudomonadaceae > Pseudomonas > Pseudomonas sp. WS 5011. The sequence continues at coordinate 66,191 of NZ_JAAQXA010000009.1, read as the reverse complement.
CCTGCTGGATGAGCCAACTTCGGCCCTCGACCGCACCGTGCAGCGCCAGGTCGTCGAATTACTGCGTTCGCTTCAGGCCAAATACAACCTGACCTACTTGTTCATCAGCCATGACCTGGCCGTGGTCAGGGCCCTGAGTCACCAGGTGATGGTGGTGAAACAAGGCAAAGTGGTCGAACAAGGCCCGGCTGAACGTGTCTTTGCCGCGCCACAGGACATCTATACACAACAGTTGCTGGAAGCGGCCTTTATGGTCCCAGCTGGCTAATTCTTGTAGACAGGAAGAGGAATCACACCCATGGGTTTTCTAAGCGGCAAGCGCGTACTGATCGTTGGCGTCGCCAGCAAACTGTCCATTGCCTCCGGTATCGCAGCAGCCATGCACCGTGAAGGCGCCGAACTGGCCTTCACCTATCAAAACGAAAAGCTCAAAGGTCGCGTTGAAGGCTTTGCCGCTGATTGGGGCTCGAACGCTGACCTGTGCTTCCCATGCGATGTGGCAAACGATGAGGAAATCGCCTCGGTCTTCGAAGCCCTGAGCAAGAAGTGGGACGGCCTGGATTGCATCGTTCACTCCGTTGGATTCGCCCCTGGCGACCAACTGGACGGTGACTTCACCGACGTCACCACCCGCGAAGGCTTCCGCATCGCACACGACATCAGTGCCTACAGTTTCGTCGCCCTGGCCAAAGCCGGCCGCGAAATGATGAAAGGCCGCAATGGTAGCCTGCTGACCCTGTCCTACCTGGGCGCCGAGCGCACCATGCCTAACTACAACGTGATGGGCATGGCCAAGGCCAGCCTGGAAGCCGGTGTACGCTACCTGGCCGGCAGCCTCGGCCCAGAAGGCACCCGCGTCAACGCCATCTCTGCAGGCCCGATCCGCACCCTGGCCGCCTCCGGTATCAAGAGCTTCCGCAAGATGCTCGCCGCTAACGAGAAGCAGACCCCACTGCGTCGCAACGTGACCATCGAAGAAGTCGGCAACGCCGGCGCCTTCCTGTGCTCGGACCTGGCCTCGGGCGTCAGCGGCGAGATCATGTACGTCGACGGCGGTTTCAACACCACCGCCATGGGCGCTATGGAAGAGTAAGCAGTTAAATCGCAGCAATAAAAAAGGCCGCTTAATTAAGCGGCCTTTTTTATTCTTCAGTGATATCGATCAGAAACGTTCGATATCCGCTGTCTCTTCCAGCTGCTTGCGGAACGCTTCGAAGTCCTGCTGACCGACGCGTGAGGCGAGGAAGCGGCTGTACATGGCCTTGTCCTCATCTGACAACGCTTGCTCCGGCTGGCTCACGCCATTGAGACGGATGATCATAAAATCACCGTTGCTCAAACTGAGGCCGGTGGAGGTCGGCTTGTCAGCTGCTTCAGGCTTAGGCATACGGAACAGCGCTTGCAGCACCACCGGCTCAACGCCTTCCTGGCTACGAGTGGCCGCTTCGACCACATTCCAGCCCTGCTTGGCATCGGCCTGGGTAACCGGCGTCTGACCGTCGCGCAAAGCAGCCAGCTGCTCTTCACCCTTGGCTTTCACGGCTTCGCTTGCGCGAACCTTGGTCAACTGGGCGCGGATGCTATCGGCAACCTGCTCAAGCGGCAGCTGCTCAGGTTTGTTGTGCTCTTTAACGCGCACCACCACCACAGTGTTCGGATCAAGCTCGATCACACTGCTGTTGCTGCCGTCTTCCAGCACTTCATCGCTGAATGCCGCCTGAATCACCTGACGATTGGCCGTCAGACCTTCAGCGCCGCCCTGGCGACCGAACGCTTCGGTCGTCTTGACCTCCAGGCCGAGTTCCTGAGCGGGCTGAGCCAAGTCAGATGACTCAAACGCGGCGTCTTCGAGGTCTTTTGACACTTCAACAAAGCGCTGCTCAACCTGACGCGCCTTAAGATCGCGCTGCAGTTTCTCTTCCAGGCTGGCGAAGCTCGGCACTTCCGGCGCCTGAACACCCAGGAGTTTGATCAAGTGCCAACCAAACTCGCTGCGCACGGGAGCAGACACGGCATTTTCTTCCAGCGCATACAGTGCTTCTTCAAAGGCCGGGTCATACACGCCTGGGCCGGCAAAGCCCAGATCACCGCCCTCACCTGCCGAACCCGAGTCATCGGAGACTTCTTTGGCCAGCGCGGCGAAGTCTTCGCCCTGCTCAAGACGCTTCTGCACCGCGACCAGTTTGGCCTGGGCTTGTTCGTCATTCAGCTTATCGTTGACCTCAACCAGAATGTGCGCAGCACGGCGCTGTTCGGCGAGGTTGGCGATTTCACTTTGATAAGCGCTTTGCAGGGCCTCATCGGTGACTTCAACCTGATCGAAGAAAGCGTCTTTTTTCAGCTCAACGTATTCCAGCACAACCTGCTCAGGAGTCATGAACTCACTGGCCTGAGCGTCATAGTAGGCCTTGATGTCGTCATCGCTGAGCGTGACCGCGTTCAGATCAGCCTTGAGAGTCAGGGTCGCGAAATCACGTGTCTGCTTCTCCAGTGCGGCAAACGCCTGCACCTGAGCATCAGTGACAAAACCGCTGTTAGCCAAACCGGCGCGCAGCTGACCGATGAGCATTTCCTGCTCAAGCATCTGACGGAACTGCAAACGGCTGTAGCCCAACTGACGGATAACCTGATCAAAGCGCTCTGCATTGAACTGGCCATCAACCAGGAACTCAGGGGTTTTCAGGATCAGTTGGTCCAACGCTTGTTGCGAGAAGGCAAACTTGGCGTCTTTGGCGCTATCGAGCAACAAAGTACGCTCAACCAAGCCATTTAGCGCGGCTTCGCGCAGCAGTTTCTCATCCAGCAAGGACGCATCGAAATCACGCCCCAACTGCTGAAGCAATTGACGACGCTGCATCTCAACCGCCTGGCTGAGTTCAGTAGTAGTGATCTTCTCGCCGTTCACTTCAGCCGCATTCTGGCTGTTGCTGGTGCTGGTAAAAATGGCATCAACACCTGTCAGCGCGAGCAGCGCGACGATAATGCCAATGATGGTTTTGGCAATCCAACCCTGTGAATTGTCCCTGATGTTTTGCAGCATGCGTCCCCCAGAACGACTGTAAAAATAAAGCAGTCGCGCAGTGTGGGTAAAATCCGGATAGAAGAAAGGCGCATCAGTGGATGCGCCTTCTCGTAACTGGCGAAGCGGATCGAACTCAAGCAGCTGATTCGTAGTGCTCAGCGAGCCATGCTCGGCTGAACATCCCGCCCCGCATCAGATCAGCCATTCAACTGATCTGCTGGGCAAAACCGAAAGAGGCTTAGTTGACAGCGTCTTTCAGGGCTTTACCGGCTTTAAAGCCTGGAATCTTGGCAGCAGCAATGCTGATTGGGTTACCAGTCTGTGGGTTGCGGCCAGTGCGAGCAGCACGCTCTTTCACAGCGAAAGTACCGAAGCCAACCAGTACTACGGAATCACCGGCCTTCAGAGCGCCAGTAACGGATTCAATTACTGCGTCCAGCGCACGGCCGGCAACAGCTTTTGGGATATCAGCAGATGCAGCGATGGCATCGATCAGTTCCGACTTGTTCACTCTTAAGTCCCCTTAATTTCTGTTGAGTTTATTTCTTGCTTTTAAATGTAAGCGAAGCTGGTGCGGAGAGCCTGCCGACACGATAAGAGCCGCTTTATAACAAGGGCTCTAAAAATGTGTCAAGAAACCCCTCCGGCTAATGCGTGCTAATTCGCTCCTTGGAATCAGTCTCGCGTTTTTCATCCTTTGCAACCATGGGAGCCGCATCAGGCAAGGGCTCCGGGGCGTATTGCAGCGCAATTTGCAGGACCTCGTCAATCCATTTAACCGGTTTAATCTGCAGGTCTTGCTTAATATTCTCCGGAATCTCTTTCAAATCGCGCACATTCTCTTCCGGAATGATGACGGTCTTGATTCCACCGCGGTGAGCAGCCAGCAGTTTTTCTTTCAAACCGCCAATGGCTAATACTTGCCCACGCAGGGTAATTTCCCCAGTCATGGCCACATCTGCACGCACAGGAATCTGTGTCAGGGCTGAAACTAGCGCCGTACACATGCCAACGCCTGCGCTAGGGCCATCTTTGGGCGTTGCTCCCTCCGGCATGTGGATGTGGATGTCCTGCTTCTCATAGAAGTCCACAGGCACGCCCAGGCTCTTAGCCCGACTGCGAACAACGGTCTGCGCAGCGGTGATGGATTCCAGCATTACATCGCCAAGCGAACCGGTCTTGATCAACTGGCCTTTACCAGGGACCACGACTGCCTCGATGGTCAGCAGCTCACCGCCAACTTGGGTCCATGCTAGACCGGTGACCTGGCCAATTTGATCCTGCTGCTCGGCCAAACCGTAGCGATGCTTGCGCACGCCGAGGAAATGCTCCAGCGACTCGGCCGTAACGGTGACCTGGAAGCGCTTCTCGGTGGAGTGCTCCTTGACCACTTTGCGGCACACCTTGGCAATCTGCCGCTCCAAGCCGCGCACACCGGCCTCGCGGGTGTAGTAGCGAATGATGTCGCGAATCGCCGCGTCCTCAAACACCAGCTCAGCTTTCTTCAGACCGTTGGCCTGAACCTGCTTGGGCGCCAGGTATTTGATCGCGATGTTGATCTTCTCGGCTTCGGTGTAACCCGGCAAGCGAATCACTTCCATGCGGTCCAGCAGCGGACCCGGAATATTCATCGAGTTAGCCGTGCAGAGGAACATCACATCGGACAGGTCGTAGTCGACCTCCAGATAGTGATCGTTGAAGTTGTGATTCTGCTCTGGATCCAGCACCTCAAGCAGCGCCGACGCAGGGTCGCCGCGCATGTCCTGGCCCATTTTGTCGATTTCATCGAGCAAGAAGAGCGGGTTACGCACGCCGACTTTGGTCATCTTTTGAATCAATCGACCCGGCATGGAGCCAATATAGGTGCGGCGATGACCACGGATTTCAGCTTCATCACGCACACCACCGAGCGCCATACGCACGAACTTACGGTTTGTGGCACTGGCAATCGACTCTGCCAGTGAGGTTTTACCCACACCAGGTGGTCCGACCAAACACAACACCGGGCCTTTGAGTTTCTTTACGCGCTTCTGCACGGCGAGGTACTCAAGAATGCGTTCTTTAACCTCTTCCAGGCCATAGTGATCCGCATCCAGAATGCTTTCAGCGCGTGCCAGATCGAGACGTACCTTGCTCTGCGCTTTCCATGGCACATTGACCAACCAATCAATGTAGGAGCGCACCACAGTAGCCTCAGCGGACATCGGCGACATCTGCTTGAGCTTGTTGAGCTCCGCATTGGCTTTGTTCAGCGCTTCAGCTGTGAGTCCGGCGTTGTCGATGCGCTTTCTCAACTCATCAAGTTCGTTGTGGCCTTCTTCGCTGTCACCAAGCTCTTTCTGAATGGCCTTCATCTGCTCATTCAGGTAGTACTCGCGCTGGCTACGCTCCATTTGCTTCTTGACCCGACCGCGAATGCGCTTCTCAACCTGTAGCAGGTCGATTTCCGCATCCAGCAGCGCCAAAACATGCTCAACCCGAGCAGCCAGATCGGTAATTTCCAGAATTTCTTGCTTCTGCTCGATCTTCAGCACCATGTGTGCCGCCATGGTGTCGACTAGACGGCTCGGCTCATCAATGCCGTTCAGCGATGCCAACACCTCGGCAGGTACTTTCTTACCGAGTTGAACATACTGCTCAAACTGGCTCAGTAAGCTACGGGTGAAAACCTCAGACTCACGCTCCGCGGCATCAACTTCGTCGATCAGCTGCACTTCAGCACGGCAGTGACCATCGACCTCGATAAAACGCTCAATCTCACCACGCTGCTCGCCTTCGACCAGTACCTTGACGGTGCCGTCTGGAAGCTTGAGCAACTGCAAAACGGTGGCGACTGTACCAACCCGATAGAGGCCAGCCTCATCTGGATCATCGTCGGCAGGATTTCTCTGCGCGAGAAGCAGAATCTGCTTCTCGCCCGTCATTGCAGCTTCAAGCGCTTCAATGGATTTCTCACGCCCGACGAATAACGGAATGACCATGTGCGGATAGACCACAACATCGCGCAACGGCAAGAGAGGCAATTCGATGGTTGTCTTCATGATTTCGGCTCTACGGCGGCCATATGGCCGTGAACGGATGGGATAACCCTTAACCCTAAGATGGGGGCAGCCCCAACAAAAAACAAGCGTCGACACAGTAAAAGCAAAGGGGCCCGCAGGCCCCTTGCTTTCAACATGTTACAACGCTGTTACGCGTCAGGCGCAGCCTTAGCTGGCAGCTCGTTGTTCTCATAAATGAGCAACGGCTTGGAGGTGCCATCGATAACGCTTTCATCGATAACCACTTTACTGACGTCCGACTGCGAAGGAATCTCATACATGGTGTCGAGCAGCACACCTTCGAGAATCGAACGCAAACCGCGAGCGCCGGTTTTACGCTCAAGCGCCTTGTGCGCAACCGACTTAAGCGCATCAGGACGGAACTCAAGATCCACCCCTTCCATTTCAAACAGCTTGGCATATTGCTTGGTCAAGGCATTCTTCGGCTCGGTCAGAATCTGTACCAGGGCCGCCTCATCAAGCTCATCCAAGGTTGCAATGACCGGCAAGCGACCAACGAACTCAGGAATCAAGCCGAACTTGACCAAGTCATCGGGCTCAACAGCGCGAAGTGACTCGCCAACTTTCTTGCCTTCTTCCTTACTGCGAACCTCGGCATTGAAACCGATTCCGCCTTTGGTAGAACGGCCTTGAATGACCTTTTCCAGGCCAGAAAAAGCACCACCACAAATAAACAGTATATTGCGAGTATCAACCTGCAAAAACTCTTGCTGTGGGTGCTTACGCCCTCCCTGCGGAGGAACAGAGGCAACAGTGCCTTCAATCAGTTTCAGCAGCGCCTGCTGCACACCCTCACCCGATACATCACGGGTAATCGAAGGGTTATCAGACTTACGCGAGATTTTGTCGATCTCGTCGATGTAGACAATACCCATCTGGGCCTTTTCTACGTCGTAGTCGCATTTCTGCAACAGCTTTTGAATGATGTTTTCGACATCCTCGCCCACATAACCAGCCTCGGTCAGTGTGGTGGCGTCTGCAATCGTGAACGGTACATTGAGAAGCCGCGCTAGGGTTTCAGCCAACAAGGTCTTACCTGAACCCGTCGGGCCGATAAGCAAGATGTTGCTCTTGCCCAGCTCAATGTCATCTTTCTTATCGCGCTGATTGAGGCGCTTGTAATGGTTATAAACCGCTACAGCCAAAATTTTCTTGGCGCGCTCCTGACCAATCACATACTGATCAAGGATGCCGCTGATTTCCTTGGGGGCAGGCAATTTATGCGCACTGCTCTCGGCCTGAGCTTCCTGCACCTCCTCGCGGATGATGTCATTACACAAGTCTACGCACTCGTCGCAGATGAAGACCGAGGGGCCGGCAATTAATTTGCGCACTTCATGCTGGCTTTTGCCGCAGAAGGAGCAATAAAGCAGCTTGCCGTTGTCCTCGCCGTTGCGGGTGTCAGTCATTCGTTCGATCCAAATCCGATAGGCTTGCAACACAAGATGAAGGCTTATGCGGGCTTTTTCAAGCCCGCCGGAGGCCAGACAAGCCGGCCCGCCCTATTTTGAGCTGCTTATATTTAAGCAGGTCGCTTTTCAATCACAGCATCGATCAACCCGTACTCACGAGCGGCTTCGGCGCTCATGAAGTTATCACGATTGGTATCGCGCTCGATTTCTTCCAAGGTCCGTCCACTGTGCTTCGCCATCAGCGTATTCAGGCGCGCACGGATGAAGAGGATTTCCTTGGCGTGAATTTCAATGTCCGACGCCTGGCCTTGGAAGCCGCCCAGTGGCTGGTGAATCATCACGCGCGAGTTCGGCAGGCAGTAACGCTTGCCCTCGGCGCCAGCGGTCAGCAGGAATGCGCCCATGCTGCACGCCTGACCAATACAGGTGGTGGACACGTTGGGCTTGATGAACTGCATGGTGTCGTAGATCGACATACCCGCAGTCACCGACCCGCCCGGGGAGTTGATATACAGATGGATGTCCTTGTCCGGGTTTTCCGCTTCAAGGAACAGCAATTGCGCGCAGATCAGATTGGCCATGTAGTCCTCTACAGGACCGACAAGAAAGATTACGCGCTCTTTGAGCAGACGCGAATAGATGTCGTACGCACGCTCACCGCGAGCAGACTGCTCAACAACCATTGGCACCAAGCCGCCAGCAGCTTGGATATCAGACATTTGATGCATAAAAGGATTGCGGGACATGCTGCACTCGCTCCCTAAATAGTCATGTCACAAATACGCATAAGCCAGCGGGGAGGCTGGCTTATGGCGTGTTCGAACGAGGTAAAGAAATCAGGCGGTTTGAGGTGTTTCTACCGGCTTGACAGCTTCTTCGTACGAGACCGCTTTATCGGTCACGTTGGCCTTCTGCAAAACAGTATCTACAACTTGCTCTTCCAGTACAACTGAACGTACTTCGTTCATTTGCTGGTCGTTTTTGTAGTACCAGGCAACAACCTGCTCAGGCTCTTGGTAAGCCGAAGCCATTTCCTGAATCATTTCGCGAACGCGGGCATCATCTGGCTTCAGCTCACACTGCTTAACTACTTCAGCCACAACCAGGCCCAGCACAACGCGGCGCTTGGCTTGCTCTTCAAACAGCTCAGCTGGCAGCTGCTCAGGCTTGAGGTTGCCACCGAACTGCTGAACAGCTTGCACACGCAGACGGTTCACTTCGTTGCTGATCAGCGCCTTCGGCACTTCGATCGGGTTGGCAGCCAGCAGACCGTCCATCACCTGGTTTTTAACCTTGGACTTGATGGCCTGACGCAGCTCACGCTCCATATTCTTGCGCACTTCAGCACGGAAGCCTTCCAGACCGCCTTCTTTAACACCGAACAGGGCAAAGAAGTCATCATTCAGTTCAGGCAGCTGAGGTGCAGCGATGCTGTTAACAGCAACGGTGAACTCAGCAGTTTTACCTGCCAGGTCCAGGTTCTGATAATCAGCCGGGAAAGTTGGGTTGATTACACGCTCTTCACCAGCCTTGGCGCCGACCAGTGCATCTTCAAAGCCAGGGATCATGCGACCGGAGCCGAGAACCAGCTGAGTGCCCTTGGCCGAGCCGCCAGCGAAGGCTTCGCCGTCAATCTTGCCAACGAAATCAATGTTCAGCTGGTCACCATTTTCGGCAGCGCGCTCGGCAGCTTCGAAACGGGTGTTCTGCTTGCGCAGGATTTCCAGCATGTTGTCTACGTCAGCGTCAGCTACGTCAGCCTGCAGGCGCTCGATGGCAATGGATTCAAAGCCGCCAACGGTGAATTCCGGGAACACTTCGAAGGTTGCAACGTATTCCAGATCCTTGCCTTTCTCGAATGACTTCGGCTCAACGGCCGGAGCACCAGCTGGATTGAGCTTCTGCTCAACAACGGCTTCGTAGAAAGTGGATTGGATCAGGTCGCCCAGAGCTTCTTGACGCGCAGCATCTTCATAACGCTGACGGATCACGCTCATTGGCACTTTGCCAGGACGGAAACCAGGGACCTTGGCACGACGGGCAGTCTGCTGCAGACGCTTGTTGACTTCAGTCTCGATGCGCTCAACAGAGACGCCAACGGTCATACGGCGCTCGAGAGCAGAGGTACTTTCAACAGAAACTTGCATGGATAATCCTCGTTGCACAGACATAAGCCGGCCGCTTGCCGGCCCCTAATCAAGGGCATGCATTCTAGAGGGTCGATTTGCAGAAGTCACCCTAGATGCAGGCGGCAAACGGGAGGGAGCTAAAAGATGGTGCGGACGGAGAGACTCGAACTCTCACGCCTTGCGGCGCTGGAACCTAAATCCAGTGTGTCTACCAATTCCACCACGTCCGCGTGGTAAAGCTTTATACAAAAACGCCAGGAATTAACCTGGCGCTTTGGAATATGGGGTGGACGATGGGGATCGAACCCACGACAACAGGAGTCACAATCCTGTGCTCTACCAACTGAGCTACGCCCACCATATTGCATTTTGCTTGAGCCAAGACCGCCAAATGGCGCACCCGGCAGGACTCGAACCTGCGACCATCCGCTTAGAAGGCGGATGCTCTATCCAGCTGAGCTACGGGCGCCTATCCATCTGCAGTTGCAGACTTAAAGCTTTCGGCTTCGGAAAAAACTTTGCAGCTTCGACCTTTGCCGTCTTACCCAGCGACTGGCTGTGCTCGACAAGCGGGGCGAATGTTATAGAGGCCGTTTCAGGCCGTCAACAGGAAAAGTTAAAAAAATTCAGCCATTTAAAGGAGTTACGCGAAAACCGTGGCGTGCGCCTTTGCCCCACAGCACGGTCATGCGAGAATGCGCGTCCTTTTTCCATCCTTTCTTTATGGTTAACCAAGCGCAATGACCGCACAACTGATCGATGGCAAAGCAATTGCCGCCAGCCTGCGCCAGCAGATCGCCCATCGTGTCGCCGAACGCCGCCAGCAAGGCCTGCGCGCACCCGGGCTGGCAGTGATTCTCGTCGGTAGCGACCCTGCGTCCCAGGTCTACGTTTCGCACAAGCGCAAAGACTGCGAAGAAGTCGGCTTTGTCTCACAGGCTTATGACCTTCCGGCCAGCACCGGCCAGGACGAGCTGATGGCATTGATCGACCGCCTGAATGACGAACCGAGCATCGACGGCATACTGGTGCAGCTGCCATTGCCAGAACACCTCGACGCTTCCTTGTTGCTTGAGCGTATTCGCCCGGATAAAGACGTTGACGGCTTCCACCCCTACAACATCGGCCGCCTGGCCCAGCGTATGCCACTGCTGCGCCCTTGCACCCCGAAAGGCATTATGACCCTGCTGCAAAGCACCGGCGTCGACCTGTATGGCATGCACGCAGTGGTAGTTGGTGCCTCGAACATTGTCGGCCGGCCGATGGCAATGGAGCTGCTGCTGGCCGGTTGCACCGTCACCGTGACCCATCGCTTCACCAAAGACCTGCCCATGCATGTAGGCCAAGCCGATATCGTCGTGGTAGCTGCCGGCAAGCCTGGCCTGGTTCACGGAGAGTGGATCAAGCCCGGCGCCATCGTCATCGACGTAGGCATCAACCGCCAGACCGACGGCAAACTGATTGGCGATGTGGTGTATGAAACCGCCCTACCCCGCGCTGGCTGGATTACTCCAGTACCGGGCGGCGTTGGCCCAATGACCCGCGCCTGCCTGCTGGAAAACACCCTGCACGCCGCCGAGCATCTGCACGACTGATTGCAGCGCTGGTATAAAAAAAACGGCACCTTAGGTGCCGTTTTTTTTATACCTAGTTCAACCCACAGCGTCAGTCGCGGGCTTGCTCCCAGGATTTCAGCAGCTCGTTGTAGTTGATGGTTTCACCTTGAGGTTTTTCATTGGCTAACTTGGGTTTAGGTGCGCCCGGCTGGTCCAACCAGTACTGCGGATCACGCGGTTCGTTGAGCTTCGGCCCGCACTCACCCAGCACGCCGGAACGCTCAAGGCGACCCAACATGGTGTCCTGCGCCGCTGCCAAGCCATCCAGCGCCTCTTGTGGCGACTTGTCGCCGCTGGCTGCTTCGGCAATGAATTGCCACCACAGCTGAGCCAGACGTGGGTAGTCCGGTACGTTGGTCCCGGTCGGCGTCCACTGCACCCGCGCCGGGCTGCGATAGAACTCCACCAAGCCGCCCAGTTTCGGCGCAACGTCGGTCATGGCTTGCGAGTTGATATCCGACTCACGAATTGGCGTCAGGCCAACCAGGGTCTTTTTCAGCGACACGGTTTTCGAAGTAACGAACTGCGCATACAGCCAGGCGGCCAGGCGCTGTTTCTCCGGGGTGGACTTGAGGAAGGTCCAGGAGCCGGTATCCTGATAACCCAGCTTCATGCCCTCTTCCCAATACGGACCTTTTGGTGAAGGCGCCATGCGCCACTTCGGTGTGCCGTCTTCATTAACTACCGGCAAACCTGGTTTGGTCATGTCCGCGGTAAAAGCGGTGTACCAGAAGATCTGCTGGGCGATGCTGCCCTGCGCTGGCACCGGACCGGACTCGGAGAAGGTCATGCCCTGCGCTTCTGGCGGCGCGTACTTGCGCATCCAGTCGACATACTTGGTGGTGGCATACACCGCCGCCGGGCCATTGGTATCGCCGCCACGGGCAACACTGGAGCCCACCGGACGGCAACCGTCGACGCGAATACCCCACTCGTCCACGGGCAAGCCGTTAGGCAGGCCCTTGTCGCCGCCACCCGCCATGGAGAACCAGGCATCGGTAAAGCGCCAGCCGAGGGATGGATCCTTTTTGCCGTAATCCATATGGCCATAGATGCGCTGGCCATCGATCTCCTTGACCTTCTCGGAGAAGAACTCGGCGATGTCTTCATAGGCTGACCAGTTGACCGGTACGCCCAGCTCGTAGCCGTAGATTTCCTTGAACTTGGCCTTCAGCTCTGGCCGCTCGAACCAGTCGGCGCGGAACCAATACAGGTTGGCGAACTGCTGGTCCGGCAGTTGATAGAGCTTGCCGTCGGGCCCGGTGGTGAAGGAAATGCCGATAAAGTCCTGCAGATCCAGGGTCGGCGAGGTCACCGCCTTGCCTTCGCCTTCCATCATGTCGCTAATGGCCACTGCCTTGCCATAACGGAAGTGCGTACCGATCAGGTCCGAGTCGTTGATATAACCGTCGTAGATGTTCTTGTCCGACTGCATCTGGGTTTGCAGCTTCTCGACGACATCGCCTTCCTGCATCAGGTCGTGCTTGAGCTTGATCCCGGTGATTTCGCTGAAGGCCTTGGCCAGCACCTTGGACTCGTACTCGTGGGTGGCGATGGTTTCCGAGGCCACGCTGATGCTCATGCCGCGAAACGGCTCGGCGGCTTTGATAAACCACTTTAACTCTTCGAGTTGCTGCTCAGGCGTCAGGGTCGAGGGGTTGAACTCCTCGCCGATCCACTTCTTTGCCGCCTCTTCGTAGGCATCAGCCCAGGCTGCGCCGCTCAAGCCGGACAACGTCAGCAGGGCAGCCAGCGCCATGCTATGTCGAGTTTTGTTGTTATTGTCGAACATAGAGACCTCCATCTCAGGGTTTGGAATGAGGCAAGCGGGTTATGGCCACGCCCAACCAGCAGGCGCAGCCAAGGCAGCCCGGTTCAGCCCCAACGCATCACTGCAAACAACCAGAACAGGGACAGCACTGAGGCTATCCAGACACTCCAATCGGTCGCGCCCACCACTAACAGGTGCAGGTAAGCACTTCCAAGCAGACCGATAAACAACCGATCACCACGGGTGGTAGCAATCGGCAACAAACCTTTGCGCTCAATGCAGGGCGAACGCAGCTCCCAGATCGTCATGCCGACCAGCAGCATGCCGATAAAGCCGAAAAACAATGCCGTAGGCAGCGTCCAGGCCATCCAATCCATCGTAGCGACTCCTATACCCGGCCTAGAGCAAAGCCCTTGGCCACATGGTTACGGACAAACCAGATCACCAGCATGCCCGGCAGAATGGTCAACACCCCCGCCGCCGCCAGCACACCCCAATCAATCCCCGATGCCGAGACGGTGCGGGTCATCACTGCGGCAATCGGCTTGGCATCCACCGAGGTCAGGGTTCGCGCCAGCAGCAGCTCGACCCAGGAAAACATGAAGCAGAAGAACGCGGTAACGCCGATGCCCGAGCCAATCAGCGGGATAAAGATCTTCACGAAGAATTTCGGGAAGCTGTAACCGTCGATATAGGCGGTTTCATCGATCTCCTTCGGCACCCCGGACATAAAGCCTTCAAGAATCCACACCGCCAGCGGCACATTGAACAGGCAGTGCGCCAGCGCCACGGCGATATGCGTATCGAACAGACCGATCGACGAATACAGCTGGAAGAACGGCAGCAGAAACACCGCCGGTGGCGCCATGCGGTTGGTCAGCAGCCAGAAGAACAGGTGCTTGTCGCCGAGAAAACGGTAGCGCGAAAACGCATAGGCTGCCGGCAGCGCCACCGTCAGCGAGATCACCGTGTTCAGGCACACGTAGTACAGCGAGTTGAGATACCCCTCGTACCAGCTCGGATCGGTGAAGATCACCTTGTAGTTATCTAGGGTGAAGCCGTGCGGCCACAGCGTCAGGCCGCCTAGGATCTCGGTGTTGCTCTTGAACGACATGTTCAGCAGCCAGTAGATCGGCACCAGCAGGAACAGGACATACAGCCCCAGTACCACCTTCTTGCGTAGGGTCATGGTCGGCCTCAGCGAGTCTTATCGTTGTGGGTCATGGCGGTGTAGAACAGCCAGGACACCAACAGGATGATCAAGAAGTACACCAAGGAGAACGCCGCCGCCGGGCCCAGGTCGAATTGGCCGATGGCCATTTGCGTCAGGGTCTGGCTAAGGAAGGTGGTGGCGTTACCCGGCCCGCCGCCGGTGAGCACAAAGGGCTCGGTGTAGATCATGAAACTGTCCATAAAGCGCAGCATCACCGCGATCAGCAGCACGCTCTTCAGCTTGGGCAGCTGGATATGGCGGAACACCGCCCAGTCGGATGCACGATCGATACGCGCGGCCTGGTAATACACATCGGGAATCGCGCGCAGCCCCGAATAACAAAGCAGCGCCACCAGCGAGGTCCAGTGCCAGACGTCCATGATCAGCACCGTGACCCAGGCGTCGCTGGTGTTGGAGGCGTAGTTGTAGCTGATGCCCAGACTGTTCAGGCTCCAGCCCAGCAAGCCGATGTCAGCGCGGCCGAAGATCTGCCAGATGGTGCCGACCACGTTCCACGGAATCAGCAACGGAATCGCCAGCACGATCAGCACCAGCGAAGCCATGCGCCCCTTGGTCGGCATGCACAGAGCGATGGCGATGCCCAAGGGAATTTCGATCAGCAGCACGCAAGCGGAGAAGATGAACTGGCGCAGCAGCGAGTCATGCAGACGGGTGTCCTGCAGCACCTGCTTGTACCAGTCGACGCCAACGAAATAGCGCGTGGAATGGTCGAAGATGTCCTGCACCGAGTAGTTGACCACCGTCATCATCGGCACGATGGCGCTGAACGCCACCAACAGAAACACCGGCAGCACCAGCCACCAAGCCTTGTTGTTTTGCACCTTCATGGCTGCACCTCCTGCGCTTGCGCCTCAACCAGAAAGTCATCGGCATAGAGCATCAGCCACTGCGCTGGAAAGCTCAGGTACACCTGCTGCTGGGGCACGGGCTGGTCTTCCTGCAGGCGCACTTTGAGCGACTGACCATCGAGTTTTAGGGTGAGAATCTTGTAGGTGCCAAGGTCTTCGACATGCACCACCTCGCCGCACAGCGCGTCCTCGTTGGGACCATCCCAGACATGAACGAATTCCGGACGGATGCCAATTTTCAGTTTGGCCCCAGGCAGCTCAGCCAGGCGTCGATTGAGCGCCGGTGACAACGGCAGCACGGTGTTGTTGAAACGCACACCGCCGGCATAAGGCAGCACATCAATCAGGTTCATTCCCGGGCTGCCGATGAAGTAGCCAACAAAGGTGTGGCTGGGGCGCTCGAACAACTCACGCGGCGTGCCGAACTGGACGATCTGCCCGCCGTACATCACCGCAATCTTGTCGGCGAAGGTCGAGGCTTCGAGCTGGTCGTGGGTGACGTAGACCATGGTGATATTGAACTGCTCGTGGATCTGCTTGAGCTTGCGCCGCAGTTTCCATTTCAGGTGCGGGTCAATCACCGTCAACGGCTCATCGAAGAGAATCGCCGACACGTCGTCACGCACCAGACCACGGCCCATGGAAACCTTCTGCTTCTCATCGGCAGTCAGGTTACGGGCGCGCTTGTGCAGCAACGGGTGCAGCTCCAGCACCTCGGCAATTTCGTTGACCTTGGTGAGGATCTTCGCCTCGTTCATGCCCTGGTTACGCAGCGGGAAGGCCAGGTTATCGAACACCGTCATGGTGTCGTAGACCACCGGAAACTGGAAAACCTGAGCGATATTACGCAGCTCCGGCGGCAGCGCATTGACCACCTTGCCATCGAACTGCACCTCGCCATGAGAGGGGCTAAGCAGACCGGAAATGATATTCAGCAGGGTCGACTTGCCGCAGCCGGAAGGCCCCAGCAGTGCATAGGCGCCGCCCTGCTCCCACACATGGTTCATCTCGCGGATGGCGTAATCGGCCGCGCCTGTCGGCGCACGGCTGTAACTGTGGGCCAGGTTGTGCAAACGGATCTCGGCCATCAGGCAACCCTCCCCAGACGGCGGCTGGGCGCCTGAATCAACTGCCCATCAGCGGCGAAGACAAACAGCTTGTGGGTGGGGATATAGATGAGGATCGGCGTGTCCACGTCGTACTCATGCACCCCAGGCAGATGCAGCACCAGCACGAACTGCTCGTTGCGCACATGCAGAAAGGTTTCCGAACCGCTGATCTCAGCCAGTTCAACCGTTACCGCCAGTTCCAGATCATCATCGTTGGACGGTACCAGGCCGATATGGCTGGGGCGTACACCAAAGCGGTATTCACCCTCGGCAATACCTTGCAGGTCCGGGTTGAGCGGGAAATGCACGGTATCGGCAAAACTTACTTCGGTGCCGCTGACGCGCCCTGGCATCAGGTTGATCGCCGGTTCCGAGAACAGCTCGGCGGCCAGCACCTGCTGCGGACGGTGATAAACCTCGGCGGTCTTGCCGCTCTGCACCACTCGCCCTTCATGCAGAATGGTGGTGGTACCGCCCAGGGCCAGAGCCTCGTTGGGCTCGGTGGTGGCATAGATGGCAATGGTGTGGCGGGCCTGAAACAGCTCGCGCATTTCCTGGCGCAGCTCTTCGCGCAGCTTGTAGTCGAGGTTGACCAGCGGCTCATCGAACAGAATCAGCGAGGCATCCTTGACTAGGGCGCGAGCCATGGCGGTGCGCTGCTGCTGGCCGCCGGACAGCTCCAGCGGGTAGCGCTTGAGCAAAGCCTCGATACGCAGCATCTTCGCCGTGGCATGGACCTTTTCCAGAATCTCGGCCTTGCTCACGCCGGCCTGACGCAGCGGCGAGGCGATGTTCTCGAACACCGTCAGGGTCGGGTAATTGATGAACTGCTGATAGACCATCGACACGTTGCGCTGGCGTACCGGCACCTGGGTCATATCGGCGCCATTCATCAGGATGCGCCCGCTGCTGGGCTTATCCAGGCCCGCCATCAAACGCATCAGGCTGGTCTTGCCAGACAGCGTGCGCCCTAGCAGCACATTGAAGGAGCCAGGTTCGAAGCTCAGGCAGGCATCGTCGATATACAGCTGGTGATCAACGATCCGCGTGACATGCTCCAGGGTAAGTGACATGGGCCGTCCTTTTTCTTGTTATCTGACCAGCTACAAGGCGAGTTCCGTGCCAACACCTCTAAAAAATCCCAAGCCATTGATTTAAAACAACTATGACCAAACACAAACAACACACGGAGACCGCACTGAACACTTTTGAACAGTGCACAGTGAACAACTGAACAGTCACAGCGTTGACATTGAACAGCCTTCGGCGACACTGCACAGACCCGGCGCAGACCGTGGCCCATAACAACAAGAACCCGCGCGAGAGACCTGTCATGGCTGACGCTGTCACTGCCCTGCCTCACGAGACCATCATCCAGGACTCCTGGACACGCTGCCGTGACTACGGTCTGACCCACCAGAGCACACCGATATTCAACCAGCCCGAGCGCGGCGAAGTCAGCGCCCTGCTGGAAAGCCAGCACGCCCTGGTGCACACCACCCACAAGGAAGTGCTGCCCTACTACGGCACCATCCTGGCCAACTCCAATTGCCTGATCATGCTGGCCGACCACCAAGGCCAGGTACTGCAGTCCTGGGGTGACCAACGCTTTATCGAACCGAGCCGCGCCGCCGGCTTTGTCGCCGGGGCCACCTGGCTGGAGCGCTACACCGGCACCAATGCCATCGGCACCGCCCTGAGTTGCGCCCAGGCGGTACATATTCAGCACGATGAGCATTTCCTCAAGGCCAACCGGTTTATGACCGGCTCGGCCTCGCCGATTTTCGACGAGCAGCGTCAGATGATTGCGGTGCTGGATGTGTCGAGCGACAGCTACCTGCCGCCCTCGCACACCCTCGGAATGGTCAAGATGATGAGCCAGTCGGTGGAGAACCGGCTGATTCTCAACCTGTTCCAGCAGCGCTACTTTCAGCTTAGTTTCAACACCAGCCTGGATAACCTGAGCAGCCCCTGGGCCGGGCTGCTGATTTTCGATGAGCAAGGTCAGGTGGTTTCCGCCAACCGCCGTGCCGACAGCCTGCTCGGCGTGGGCCTGGCCCAGGTGAATATCGAAAGCCTGTTCGACGTACCGCTGCAGCAACTGCTCAACCAACCCGAGGCGCTGCCATTCAACCTGCGCGCCAGCGGACGCTTTCGTTTCCACGCGCAAATCAAACGCCCGCAGCAACCCTCGCCGATCCAGGCTCGCGACTTTCGCCAAGCCCAGCAGCCACCCGCCAGCGCCACCAGCAACCACTTCACCCTGGCCTCGCTCAACCTCGGTGACCCGCGCGTCGATAAAGCGGTGCGCCAGGCCGAGCGTCTGCTGGAAAAAGACATTCCGATCCTGGTGCATGGCGAAACCGGGGTCGGCAAGGAGGTTTTCGTCAAAGCTCTGCATCACGCCAGCTCGCGCGCCAACCAAGCATTTATCGCGGTCAACTGCGCAGCCATTCCGGCCGAGCTGGTCGAGTCCGAGCTGTTCGGCTATGAAAAAGGCGCGTTTACCGGGGCCAACCAGAAAGGCAGCATCGGCCTGATTCGCAAAGCCCATAAAGGCACGCTATTTCTCGACGAGGTCGGCGATATGCCACTGCGCGTGCAAGCCCGCCTGCTGCGGGTGCTGCAGGAGCGCTGCGTACAACCGCTGGGCAGCAGCGAGCTGTACCCGGTGGATATCCGTCTGATTTCCGCTACCAACCGCCCGCTGCGCCAGGATGTGGAAAGCGGGCTATTTCGCCAGGACCTCTACTACCGCATCAGCGGCCTCAATCTGGAGCTGCCGCCGCTGCGCGAACGCACCGACAAGGCCGCCATGGTCCAGCGCATCTGGGATTACCACCGCGAACCGCAACAATGGGCCGGGCTAAGCCATGAGGTGCTGAGCCTGTTCGAGCGTCACCCCTGGCCCGGCAACCTGCGCCAACTGAGCAGCGTCCTGCAGATTGCCCTGGCCATGGCCGAGGACCAGCAGATCCGCGCCGAACATCTACCGGATGATTTTTTTGCCGATTTGCAGCCAGCAGCGGCGCAAATAGCCGCCACGCAAACGCCACCGCCACCTTTGGCCAGCACCAGCGCGGATGATCTGGCCAGCCAGTACCAGGCCTGCGGCGGCAATATCTCGCACCTGGCGCGCAGCCTCGGGGTTAGCCGCAACACGCTGTACAAACGCTTACGGGAAACAGGGCTGACGGCGCGCTAGATTACGTAGTAGCTCTTGTAACACCGGCCCTGAACCAGCCCTCTCTACCTGACATGGACTTATACGGCCAAGGTAGGGTCGAACCTATTAGGTAGCCTTTACGGGTCCGTACTGCGCTCACCCGTGCCCTCTCTCTTCCAGCGCCGCCACCAGGCCAATCCTTCTCCTTCGCGAGCCCAAACCTAATGCGTGACCCCGCAACTCCAACAGATGCTTTTGCGCGAAGCGCGCCATTGGCCTGCGCCTTAATCAGCATGCTGCTGTTGAGCGCCTGCGGCAGCATTGCACCGCCACAAGCAAACCCCGAGATTGAACCGATACGTTTTCTCCTGAGTTTCGATGACGGCCCAAGCGGCAATACTCGCGACAATCCAACCGAACAGATTCTCGACACCCTGGCAGATAACCCGATCCAACCTGGGATCAAGGCGCTGTTCTTTGTCCAGACCCGCGCCGCAGCAACTGGCGGCAGCGTTCACGGCCAGACGCTACTTCAGCGCCAGCAACGAGAGGGCCACCTGCTGGGTTTTCACACTGCGACTCCAGGCCATGCCAACCACCGTTACCTCAGCCCGGAAGCGTTGCAACAATCGCTGGCAAACGGTGTAGCCGACCTGACCATCATCAGTGGCACGGCGCCGCGCTTGGTGCGACCACCCTTCTGGAACTACGACGAGCGCACATTCGCCGCCTACCAGACGCACGGTCTGCGCATACTGCTCACCGATTTGAGCGCCAACGATGGCAAGACCTGGGGCATCAATGGCAGCCTGCGCCGGCGCAGTAATCTGCGTGATCAGCTCGCCCGCGCGGCACAGCAGATCAGCGTCGGCGCCTTGCCGGCTGTCGATGGGGTTATCCCGGTCGTGGTGACCTTCCACGACCTCAACCCCTACACCGCGCGGCATATGCAGGAATACCTGCAGATTCTTCTGGATGTAGCCGAAGATGTGGGCCTGGCCACCGATAAACAGCCGTTCTATGGCCAACGTGATGCCCTGCAACGTGCTGCATTAAGACGCGCCCTCGGCGACCCACAGCAGTACGCTCGGCTGCCGGGCCTGTGGAACTGGCTGTGGAACTAGCAAACCGTACGCAATAAAAAAGGCCGCTCGAAAGCGGCCTTTTTATGCAGCAATCAATCTAGTCCGCCAGGCGCCAGGTAGTACCGCCCTTACCGTCTTCCAGTACCACGCCCATGGCGGTGATCTGGTCGCGGATACGGTCAGACTCGCCCCAATTCTTCTCGGCACGGGCCTGCAGGCGCGCAGCAATCAATGCCTCCACCTCGGCAGCATCGACCTTACCGGCAGCACCGGCCTGCAGGAATGCTTCAGGCTCCAGCTGCAACACACCCAGCACCCCAGCCAATTCCTTCAAGCGCGCTGCTAAGCCAGCAGCGGCCTGCAGATCGGTTTCACGCAGACGATTGATCTCACGAGCCAGTTCGAACAGCACGGCGCAGGCTTCAGGCGAGTTGAAGTCATCGTCCATGGCTGCCGCAAAGCGCTCGACAAAGGCATCACCGCCAGCCGGTGCAGCATCAGGCTGGCCCTTGAGCGCGTTATAGAAGCGCTCCAGAGCGCCCTTGGCTTCACGCAGGCTGTCTTCGGAGTAGTTGATTGCACTGCGGTAGTGGCTGGACACCAGCAGGTAGCGCACCACTTCCGGGTGATATTTTTCCAGCACCTCACGAATGGTGAAGAAGTTGCCCAGGGACTTGGACATCTTCTCGCCGTCCACGCGCACCGCGCCGGCGTGCATCCAGGCGTTGGCGTAGAGCTTGCCGGTGGCCGCCTCACTCTGTGCAATCTCGTTTTCGTGGTGCGGGAACACCAGATCAGGGCCACCGCCATGGATGTCGAAGGTCTCACCCAGGCAGCAAGTGGACATCACCGAACACTCGATATGCCAGCCCGGACGACCGGCACCCCACGGCGACTCCCAGCTCGGTTCGCCCGGCTTGACGCCCTTCCACAGCACGAAATCCAGCGGATCCTGCTTGGCTTCATCAACTTCGATGCGTGCACCGATCTTCAGGTCTTCGATCTTCTTGCGCGACAGCTTGCCGTAACCGACGAACTTGCCGACCCGGTAATACACGTCGCCATTGCCGGGCGCGTAGGCAAAGCCCTTGTCGATCAGGGTCTGGATCATCTCGTGCATGCCGGCGATATGCCCGGTGGCACGCGGTTCCTGATCCGGACGCAGCACATTCAGGCGTGCTTCGTCTTCATGCATGGCCGCAATCATCCGCTCGACCAGCGCTTCGAACGGCTCACCGTTGTCATTGGCGCGCTTGATGATCTTGTCGTCGATGTCGGTGATATTGCGCACATAGGTGACGTCATAGCCACGGTGGCGCAGCCAGCGAGTCACCACATCGAACGCCACCATCACCCGCGCATGACCGATATGACAGAAGTCATAAACCGTCATGCCGCACACATACATGCGCACCTGGTTACCCACCAACGGTTTAAAAACGTCTTTGCTTTTGGTCAGCGTGTTGTAGATCGAGAGCATTGCAGTTCCTTGGAAACCACGGGCCAGCGTACCGGCCCGGTTCTAATCAGAGCGACTGGGCCTTAGGCCCAGGAATCGCGCAGCGTTACGGTACGGTTGAATACCGGTGCACCCGGTTTGCTGTCCTTGATATCGGCGCAGAAGTAGCCTTCGCGCTCAAACTGGAAGCGCTCTTCCGGTGCAGCCTCAGCCAACGATGGCTCAGCGCGACAACCCTTGAGCACCACCAGCGAATCCGGGTTGATATTGTCGAGGAAGCTGCCGCCTTCTTCGTCTTTCTCTGGATTAGCAGAGCGGAACAGGCGGTCGTACAGGCGCACTTCGCACTCGACGCTTTCGGCAGCCGGCACCCAGTGAATCACGCCTTTGACCTTGCGGCCTTCGGGGTTTTTGCCCAGGGTGTTTTCGTCGTAGGAGCAGCGCAGTTCGACGATAGTGCCGTCAGCATCCTTGATCGCTTCGTCAGCACGAATCACATAACTGCCACGCAGACGCGCTTCGCCACCGGGAACCAGGCGCTTGAAGCCGTCCGGCGGGGTTTCTTCAAAGTCACCGGCGTCGATATAGATCTCGCGGCTGAATGGCAGCACACGCACGCCCATGTCCTGCTTGGGATGGCGCGGCAGTTCGAGGTTCTCAACCTGGCCTTCCGGATAGTTGGTGATCACCACTTTCAGCGGCTTGAGCACGCACATGGCGCGGCCTGCGTTGGCATCCAGGTCATCACGGATGGCGAACTCGAGCATGCCCACATCGACCACGCCGCCGGCGCGGTTGACGCCGATCATGTCGCAGAAAGTGCGAATCGAAGTCGGGGTGTAACCACGGCGGCGGAAGCCGGACAGGGTCGACATACGTGGGTCGTCCCAACCATTGACGTGGTTTTCGTCGACCAACTGCTTGAGCTTGCGCTTGCTGGTGATGGTGTAGTTGAGGTTCAGCCGGGCGAACTCGTACTGACGCGGCTGCGCCGGCACCGGCAGTTGCGCCAGGAACCACTCGTACAGCGGGCGGTGGTCTTCAAACTCCAGGGTGCAGATCGAGTGGGTGATGCCTTCAATGGCGTCCGACTGACCGTGGGTGAAGTCATAGCTCGGGTAGATGCACCACTTGTCGCCCGTCTGGTGGTGATGAGCGTGGCGAATGCGGTACAAAATCGGGTCGCGCAGGTTGATGTTCGGCGAGGCCATATCGATTTTCGCGCGCAGCGAACGGGCGCCATCGGCGAATTCACCAGCTTTCATGCGGGCAAACAGATCAAGGTTTTCCTCGACGCTGCGCTCACGGTACGGGCTGTTCTTACCCGGTTCAGTGAGGTTGCCGCGATAAGCGCGCATTTCTTCGGCATTTAAGTCGCAGACAAAGGCCTTGCCCGCCTTGATCAGTTCAATGGCCCAGGCATGCAGCTGGTCGAAATAATTGGAGGCATAACGCTCCTCGCCCGCCCACTGAAAGCCCAGCCACTGCACGTCGCTTTTGATCGCGTCGATGTATTCCTGGTCTTCCTTGGCCGGGTTGGTGTCATCAAAGCGCAGGTTGCACTCGCCACCAAACTCCTTGGCCAGACCGAAGTTCAGACAAATCGACTTGGCGTGGCCGATGTGTAGGTAGCCATTGGGCTCCGGAGGAAAACGGGTAATGATCTTCGCATGTTTGCCTGCATCCAGGTCAGCCTGGACGATAGGACGAAGAAAGTTGGCGGCGGCGACAGTTTCTGGCTTGCTCATGGGGTCCTTAGCGAGTGCGAGGCGCGGCTCAGAACCGGTTCGCGTGCACCAGGCAACGCGTCAACAGGCTCTCAGGGTAGGCCGACTTATACAAAGCGCTTATCATAGCCGAAGCTGTCAACCCCCTGACAGGCCCAAGAACCGCTGCAACGCCCTTTGCTGGAAATTCAGCGGCTCACGGATTTATCGACAGAGCGATTACCTACATGATCAAGCTGCACACCAACCACGGCGTTATCACCCTCAACCTGTTCGAAGACAAAGCCCCGGAAACCGTGGCCAACTTCAAGCAGTACGTCAAAGAAGGTCATTACGACAACACCGTTTTCCACCGCGTGATCAGCAACTTCATGATCCAGGGCGGCGGTTTTGAGCCGGGCATGAAGCAGAAAACCACCCGCGCCCCGATCAAGAACGAAGCCAACAACGGCGTGGCCAACAAGATCGGCACCGTGGCCATGGCCCGTACCATGGAGCCGCATTCGGCCTCCGCGCAGTTCTTCATCAACGTGGGCGACAACAGCTTCCTTAACCACAGCGCACCAACCGTGCAAGGCTGGGGCTATGCGGTGTTTGGTGAAGTGGTTGAAGGCATGGACGTGGTCAACGCCATCAAGGCCGTTGCTACCACCAGCAAATCCGGCCACCAGGATGTACCGGTTGAGGACGTGATCATCGAGCGTGCCGAGATCGTTGAGTGATCTTACTGATATCCGACCTGCATCTTGAACAGGAGCGCCCGGACATCAGCCGGGCGTTTCTGCATTTTCTTGAAACGCGCGCGGTTCAAGCTCAGGCGCTGTATATCCTGGGTGACTTCTTTGAAGTGTGGATCGGCGACGATGCCATAACCCCCTTTCAACGTTCGATTGCTCAAGCCCTGCGCCGACTCAGTGAGCGCGGCACGCGCATCTACCTGATGCATGGCAATCGCGACTTTCTACTCGGCAAGGCCTTCTGCCGTGAAGCCGGCTGCACCCTGCTGCCCGATCCCTGCGTGATCGAATTGAATGGCGAGCGCGTGTTGCTGATGCACGGCGACAGCCTGTGCACCCAGGACATCGGCTATATGAAGCTGCGCCGTTGGCTGCGCAACCCGATTTCGCTGTTTATCCTGCGCAACCTGCCGCTCAGCACCCGACAAAAACTGGCGCGCAAGCTGCGCAATGAAAGCCGCACGCAAACACGGATGAAAGCCAGCGAGATTGTCGACGTCACCCCGGATGAAGTGCCGCGCATCATGGCCGAACACGGCGTGCGCACGCTGATCCACGGCCACACCCATCGCCCCGCCACCCATCAACTACAAGTCAACGGCCAGACGGCGCAGCGCATTGTGCTTGGCGACTGGGACAAACAGGGCTGGGCACTGCAAGCAGACCGCCAAGGCTTGCAGCAAAGTGCCTTCGATCTTGATCCTGCGTGAAACTTTGACGGCGCGCACAAAGCGCTGATCGCCCCCTCTTGACGGACGATTCGCCGATCATCAGCATCAGCGACCTCAGAACGCCATCAGGGACCGATCATGCTGCTCAGCAAGGAACATCTCTTTAAATACGCCATCGCCCCCGCCGCACTGGTGGCGGTGAGTTTCGTCACCTTCAACAGCGTGTTCTTTTATAACGAAGCCGGTTTTGCCACTCACGTGCGCACCATCTTCGGTGAAGAGAAAGTGGTCGATGACGTGGGCTACGCCACCAAATGGTTCGGCCGCGCTACCGCCTGGAAAAAGGCCCTGAGCGTGCAATCGGTGCTTACCGAAGCCCTGGCCATCGACGACAGCAGCGACAACGACTCGCTCGGCGCAACCATCGAAGCCTTCCCCATCGTGTTTCTCGGCAACGTCGATGCCAAGGTCGAGTCCTCCGCGCGTTTCCGCCTTCCTGCAGGCGAGCAGTTCCTGAAAATCGCTCAGGAATACCGCAACCCGGAGAACTTCATCAAAACTGCGCTGGTTCCGGCCATCAAGGAAACCCTGCAGGCCACCGCCTCGCTGATGAGTGCGGATGACTTCTATGCCGGTGCACGCAGCGAGTTTGCCGCCGAGTTCGAAAACCAGCTGAATGACGGCCTGTACCTGATCAAGCGCAAGGAAATTCGCGGCCCACGCGGCCACCAGCCCACGCAAACCGCAATCCTGCAGGCCGGCACTGAACAAGGTGTGTTCGGCGACAACAACGTCAGCCAGTTCGTCACCGAAAAGGTCATGGACAACAAGGGCATTCCGGTACGCAAGCAGCAGCAGTTCCGCAAATACGGCGTGGAAGTGGTCGAGGCGCGCATCACCAACGTCGACCCCAACCCGCAGTACAAGCAGCGCATGGTCAAGGTGCAGCAAGCGCTGGCTGAGCTGGCCGTAGCGCGGCAGAACCGCCTGAAGGAAGAAGAAGAGAAGCTGCTGGTGACCGCCCGCGGTGAGAAAGAAGTGGAAGCGCGTCGCCAGGAAACCCTGCGCGACCAGATCGAGCGCACCACCCAGGCGGAAACCGAAAAGCAACTGGCGCGAATCAACGCCGAGCGTGAAAAAGGCCGCGCCGAGATTGAAAAGCAGACTGCCGAGCTGCTGCGCGACAAGGCTGCGATCACCGCCGACGCGACGAAGATCACCGCCGACGCCGAGGCTTATGCCCGTGAAGCGGTGATCAAGGCGGACGGCGCGTTACAACCCAAACTTGATGCACTGATCGCGATCAACAAGGTTTGGGCCGAAGCAGCTGCTCAAGCTCCAGTACCGAGCGTGATGATGGGTGGCGGTAGCGACGGCGCCAGCAGCCGTCAGGATGAAATCAGCCAGCTGATGGGTGTTCTGGCCACCAAGGCCGCACGCGACTTGTCGCTGGATCTGAAAGTGCAGCAGTAAGCACCACCTACTCACCTACAAAAAAGCGCCCTACTGGGCGCTTTTTGCTTTAGAGCGGCGGCACACCGCTGTGGAAGCGAAACTCAGTGTCCGGCGACTCGATCAGCTCGCGCTCGGCCGCCCTCACCCGCTCAATAGCCTGGTCCACATCACGCGCATCGCCGTACTGATACGCCAGCTTCAGGTAATTCTGGAAATGCCGCGCTTCACTTTTCAACAAACCGAAGTAGAACTTGCCTAGCTCTTCATCAAGATGCGGCACCAGGGCCTCGAAACGTTCACAGCTGCGCGCTTCGATAAAGGCGCCGACCACCAGGGTATCCACCAATTTGTGCGGTTCATGGGTTCGCACCACCTTACGCAAGCCTGAGGCGTAGCGCGCCGCCGATACCGGGCGCAGGCCGATCTTGCGGCGCTTCATGATGCGCAGCACCTGCTCGTGATGCACCAGTTCCTCACGGGCCAGACGCGACATGGCGTTGAGCAGGTCAACATAGGTGCTGTACTTGGCCATCAGACTCAGCGCTGTGCTGGCGGCCTTAAATTCGCAGTTCTTGTGGTCGATCAGCAGGGTCTG
Organism: Pseudomonas sp. WS 5011; assembly: GCF_012985775.1. Lineage (NCBI taxonomy): Bacteria > Pseudomonadati > Pseudomonadota > Gammaproteobacteria > Pseudomonadales > Pseudomonadaceae > Pseudomonas > Pseudomonas sp. WS 5011. The sequence goes on along the minus strand of NZ_JAAQXA010000009.1, from coordinate 39,093 downwards.
CTGGTCAGCCAAGGCGGCGGTGATCCAGGCATCCGGCGTACGGCAGCCGAGAAACTCATGAATTTCTGGCAGGTTCATCGGTGAATCTCCGTAACCAGACGGCGACATGCCAACAGACAAGGGGCAAAACAACGCAGCAGATCATCGGTTGCGGCTAACAGATACATAAATTCACAAAACCAGGCAGGCGGGAGTGATAAGGCTAGAGCGCGGCCATTATACGAATGAGCACGCGAACAGCCACTCGATTGACACCGATCAAGCATCAAGCCAGTGGCAGCGATCTATAGTGATAAACAGTACAACTGACTGCACATGGAGATGATCATGCAAGCTATTCGCAGCATTCTGGTAGTGATGGAGCCCAATCACACGGAAGACCTGGCCCTCAAACGCGCCAAGCTGATTGCCGGCGTCACTCAATCGCACCTGCACCTGCTGGTATGCGACAAGAAAAGTGATCACACCGGCTACCTGCGCGACCTTACCGGCCTGCTTAACAGCGAAGGGTTCAGCACCTCCAGCCAGCAGGCCTGGGATGACACTCAGCACCAGACCATCATAAACGTGCAACAAGCCGAAGGGTGCGGCCTGGTGATCAAGCAGCACTTCCCCGACAACCCACTGAAAAAAGCCCTGCTCACCCCCGAAGACTGGAAGCTGCTGCGCTATTGCCCGGCGCCAGTGCTGATGGTGAAAACCGAAAAATCCTGGGCGGACACCGCTATTTTGGCGGCAGTCGATGTGGGTAACGCCGACAGCGAACACCGCACCCTACATGCCAGCATCGTCAGCCATGGCTTTGATATTGCAGCTTTAGCCAAAGCCGAATTGCACGTGATCAGCGCATACCCTGCCCCCATGCTCTCGGCGGCCGACCCGACTTTCCAGCTCAAGGAAACCATCGAAGCGCGCTACCGAGAGCAATGTAAGGCGTTTCAAGCCGAGTACGAAATCAGCGATGAGCGCTTGCATATCGCCGAAGGCCCAGCCGATGTCTTGATCCCGCAGACCGCGCATCGACTCAACGCAGGCGTGACGGTGATTGGCACTGTGGCGCGTACCGGTATTTCCGGCGCACTGATCGGAAATACCGCCGAGGTTATTCTGGATTCGCTGGAAAGCGACATCCTGGTGCTCAAGCCGGATGACATCATCGCTCACCTGGAGGAGCTGGTCGCCCAGCGTTAAACCAACTGCGCGCAACAAAAAAGCCGCCTGAACAGGCGGCTTTTTCATGCAGCACAGGCTTCAGACCCTTAGCTCAAGACCTTCGAGCAGAAAGCGTGGCGCGATGTAACGCTCGTAGTGCGCTTCAGACAGCAGAAAGAATTCTCGATCAATCGCATCACGTAACTCCGGCAGGCCCCAGCCACGAAACTCAGGGAGCAGTACCATCCCATAGGCCTCCAGTTGACTGATTACCCGCGCCCCCCGGGCAATCAACTGATACGCCCAGCAATACGGTGATTGCTGCGGCACAAAGCGGATCTTGCGTTGCTCCAGCTGCATACGCAGGCGATCAGCATCGAAAACTTCCAGCTTGGCCGCCATCACCTGCACCAATAAGACTTCCAAACGCAGCCAAACAGCGTGTTTTTCCTCGTCGTTGTAGCCGTTCCAGTTGATCACCTCATGGTGAAAGCGCTTGCAGCCACGGCAGACCAAATCACCGTAAACAGTGGAGCACAGGCCGACACAAGGGGTTTTGATGCGTTGGTTGGACATAGCAAAAGGCATGGACACTGGCGGACAGGCTGGCATCTTAGCCCTTTGTCTAAGGCAGATCACCCCTATATATGCGGGGCCTTTGGCTTAACTTATTCAAAGCTTTCCAGTAGAATCGGCCGGCCTTTTAGAGGCAGCAACGTCCGTTGGAAGCTGTTTTCAAAGCGTCACGAGCACAGTCAATCCTGCAGGTTCGATGTTGGTGCCGACCCTTGAGCCACCCGTCAAGTGTCTGCACCAGCCCTCATCCAGCCCGTCCTGCCGGCGTAAAACTTTGAAAACAGCTTCTGCAAGAGAGCAGCGTAACCTCGGCTGAGCGGCCCATAACGCCACGAAACGCCTGGTTTGTTGTTTTCTGGATCGCGTCCCGGACAACCCTTTGGGACCACTGATGAGGGTAATAACTGTGCTTGAAGCCTATCGCAAACATGTAGCAGAGCGTGCCGCTCAGGGTATCGTGCCCCAGCCGCTGAACGCCGAACAAACCGCAGGCCTGATCGAGCTGCTGAAAAACCCGCCAGCCGGCGAAGAAGCTGTTCTTCTCGACCTGATCACCAATCGCGTGCCGCCAGGCGTCGACGAAGCCGCCTACGTCAAGGCCGGTTTCCTCTCTGCCCTTGCCAAAGGCGAAGTCACTTCCCCTCTGATCAGCAAGCAACACGCTGTTGAACTGCTCGGTACCATGCAGGGCGGTTACAACATCGCCACTCTGGTAGAGCTGCTCGACGACAGCGAACTGGCTGCTGTGACTGCCGAGCAACTGAAGCACACCCTGCTGATGTTCGACGCCTTCCACGACGTGGCTGAAAAAGCCAAGAACGGCAACGTTCACGCCAAAGCCGTACTGCAATCCTGGGCTGACGGCGAGTGGTTCAAGAACCGCCCGACTCTGGCCGACAAGATCAGCCTGCGCGTGTTCAAGGTCACCGGCGAAACCAACACCGACGACCTGTCCCCGGCTCCAGACGCCTGGTCGCGTCCGGATATCCCGCTGCACGCCCTGGCCATGCTGAAAATGGCCCGTGACGGCATCGTGCCGGACGAGCAAGGCGTAACCGGCCCGATGAAGCAGATCGAAGCCATGCGCGGCCAAGGCTTCCCGATTGCCTACGTCGGTGACGTAGTCGGTACCGGCTCCTCGCGTAAATCCGCCACCAACTCGGTGCTGTGGTTCTTCGGCGACGACATCCCTAACGTGCCGAACAAGCGCGCTGGTGGTTTCTGCTTCGGCAGCAAGATTGCTCCGATCTTCTACAACACCATGGAAGATGCCGGCGCTCTGCCAATCGAATTCGACGTTTCCAACATGCACATGGGCGATGTAATCGACCTGTACCCGCATGCTGGCAAAGTCTGCAAACACGGCACCGACGAAGTACTGACCACCTTCGAAATGAAGACCCCAGTACTGCTAGACGAAGTCCGCGCTGGCGGCCGTATCCCGCTGATCATCGGTCGCGGCCTAACCGAGAAAGCGCGCGCCGAACTGGGCCTGGGCCCAACCGACCTGTTCAAGCTGCCTGAGCCTCCAGCTGCTAGCACCAAGGGTTTCACCCTGGCGCAGAAGATGGTCGGCAAGGCCTGCGGCCTGCCGGAAGGCAAAGGCGTGCGTCCTGGCACCTACTGTGAACCGAAGATGACCACCGTCGGCTCCCAGGACACCACTGGCCCGATGACCCGCGACGAGCTGAAAGACCTGGCTTGCCTGGGCTTCTCCGCTGACCTGGTCATGCAGTCGTTCTGCCACACCGCGGCTTATCCGAAGCCAATCGACGTCACCACCCACCACACCCTGCCGGATTTCATCCGCACCCGTGGCGGCGTGTCCCTGCGTCCTGGCGACGGCATCATCCACAGCTGGCTGAACCGCATGCTGCTGCCGGATACCGTCGGCACCGGTGGTGACTCGCACACCCGCTTCCCGATCGGCATCTCCTTCCCGGCCGGTTCCGGTCTGGTTGCCTTCGCCGCTGCCACTGGCGTAATGCCGCTGGACATGCCGGAGTCGGTATTGGTGCGCTTCAAGGGCAAACTGCAACCAGGCATCACCCTGCGTGACCTGGTGCATGCCATCCCTTACGTGGCCATCCAAAAAGGCCTGCTGACAGTAGAGAAGAAAGGCAAGAAAAACATCTTCTCCGGCCGCATCCTTGAGATCGAAGGTCTGGACGAGCTGACCGTTGAACAGGCTTTCGAGCTGTCCGACGCCTCTGCCGAGCGTTCCGCTGCTGGTTGCACCATCAAGCTGCCGGAAAAGGCGATTGCCGAGTACCTGCGTTCGAACATCACCCTGCTGCGCTGGATGATCAGCGAAGGCTACGGCGATGCCCGCACCATGGAACGTCGCGCTCAAGCGATGGAAGCCTGGTTGGCCGATCCGAAGCTGATGGAAGCCGACAAGGACGCCGAGTACGCCGAAATCATCGAAATCGACCTGGCCGAGATCAACGAGCCTGTTCTCTGCGCTCCGAACGACCCAGACGATGCTCGTCTGCTGTCCTCCGTTCAGGGTGAGAAAATCGACGAAGTGTTTATCGGTTCGTGCATGACCAACATCGGTCACTTCCGCGCTGCCGGTAAGTTGCTGGAAAAAGTCGAAGGCACCCTGCCGACTCGCCTGTGGCTGTCGCCGCCAACCAAGATGGACCAGCATCAGCTGACCGAAGAAGGCTACTACGGCATCTACGGCAAAGCCGGCGCGCGCATGGAAATGCCGGGCTGCTCGCTGTGCATGGGTAACCAGGCACGCGTTGAGGCGAACTCCACCGTGGTGTCGACCTCCACCCGTAACTTCCCCAACCGTTTGGGCGATGGTGCCAACGTCTACCTGGCTTCGGCTGAGTTGGCGGCTGTTGCTGCCATCACCGGCAAACTGCCAACTGTTGAGGAATACATGGTCTACGCGAAGAAAATCGACACCATGGCAGCGGACGTCTACCGCTACCTGAGTTTCGACCAGATCGCCGAGTTCCGTGAAGCTGCTGCAAACGCCCAGATCCCTGCTGTTCAGGTTTAAGCGTTACCCGCAACAAGAAAGCCCCGCCTAGTGCGGGGCTTTTTTATTGCAGCCTGGCTTGCCAGGCAATGCTCAGCAGCTACCTTCTGAAATGGGGGTGCAACAACGCACCACGGACCATCAGGAGAGCCTCATGAAACACTGGATTATTGCTGCACTCTGCGTATTCAGCCTGGCCGGCTGCAGCAGTGAATACATTATCAGTACCACCGACGGGCAGATGCTGACCAGCGACGGCAAACCGCAGCTGGATGAGGACACCGGCATGATCGAGTTCACCGACAGTGAAGGCCGCAAACAGCAAATCCCACAGAGTTCAGTCAAGCAGATGCTGGAACGCTAAACCAGCTCTGCCAGCCCCAAACCGAACCCCGCTACGGCGGGGTTTGTTCTGTCTGCGTCCCAGTACCATCCACTGGCATACGCCTTGCTTTGGCTTAAGCCACTAAGCCTTTCCAACGGCGGAAACGGCTCAAATAGACAATGGTGTCGTTCTGATCGCTGACTGAAGTCAGTGCTTGGCACGGCACCTTTTTGTGTGGGCACAGGAAACGCACCATGAATGAGCACGAGATCAGCCGCAGCCACCCACCGGAAAAACCGGTGCTGAACATCGGCTTTATGGCCCTCACAGACGCCGCATCGGTCATCGTCGCCGCCACCCAGGGCTTCGCCGAGAAGCATGGACTGACGCTTAACCTGCAGCGCCAGGCTTCCTGGGCCACGCTGCGCGACAAATTGCTGAGCGGCGAACTCGATGCAGCGCATAGCCTCTACGGCCTGATCTATGGCGTGCAGTTGGGTCTTGGCGGTGCACCAGCCACCGATATGGCCGTGCTGATGGGGCTGAACCAGAACGGCCAAAGCATCAACCTGTCGCCCGCATTGCAAGCTGCCGGTGTGAGCACTGGCAGCGCATTGGTGCAACGCGCGCACCAGCCTGGCGCAAAACTGACCTTCGCCCAGACCTTCCCCACCGGCACCCACGCCATGTGGCTGAATTACTGGCTGGCCAGCCAAGGCATTCACCCATTGAGCGACGTGGACAGCGTTGTCGTACCGCCACCGCAGATGCTCGCCCACCTTAAGGCCATGCGCATCGATGGTTTCTGCGTCGGCGAACCCTGGTGCGCTCAGGCCGTGAATGAGCAGATGGGTTGCACCCTTATCACCAGCCAGGCCATCTGGCCGGACCATCCGGAGAAAGTTCTGGGCTGCACCCGTGAGTTTGCTGAGCAGTACCCCAACAGCGCGCGTGCGTTGATCATGGCTGTGCTGGAAGCCAGTCGGTTTATCGATGAGAGCGAAGAAAACCAACGCAGCACAGCGCAACTGCTCAGTGGTAGCGAGTATGTCGATGCGCCGCTGTCGGCGATTCAGCCGCGTTTCCTCGGCCAGTACCAGGACGGGCTCGGCCATGCATGGCAGGATGCCCACCCGCTGCGCTTCCACGCAGGCGGCGCAGTCAACCAGCCGTACCTGTCCGACGGCATGTGGTTTATGACCCAGTTCCGCCGCTGGGGCCTGCTGCGTGACGACCCGGACTACCTGGCGATTGCTCGCAAGGTGCAGCAACTCGGCCTCTACCGCCAGGCTGCCGAAGCGCTCGGCATCGACATACCAAGCGAAATGCGCCGCAGCCAGTTGCTCGATGGCCAGGTCTGGGACGGCAGCGACCCGGCCGCTTACGCGCGCAGCTTTGCCCTGCACGCCCTGGCCGATGCCCCCCTCAGCGCCCAACAGGAGAGCCGCTAACATGCTGCGCATCCTGCTGATCAATGACACCGCAAAGAAGGTTGGCCGCCTGAAAAACGCCCTGACCGAGGCCGGTTTCGAGGTCATCGACGAATCCGGATTGACCATCGACCTGCCGGAGCGGGTCGAGGCAATTCGACCTGACGTGATCCTGATCGACACCGAATCACCCAGCCGCGACGTGATGGAACAGGTGGTACTGGTCAGCCGTGATCAACCGCGGCCGATTGTCATGTTCACCGACGAGCACGACCCCGGTGTGATGCGCCAGGCGATCCAGAGCGGGGTCAGCGCCTATATCGTCGAAGGCATCCACGCCCAGCGCTTGCAGCCGATTCTCGACGTGGCCATGGCCCGTTTCGAAAGCGACCAGGCGCTGCGCGCACAGCTGCAGGCTCGCGATGCCCAGCTGGCCGAACGCAAGCGCATCGAGCTGGCCAAGGGCCTACTTATGAAGATGAAAAGCTGTGACGAAGAACAGGCCTACACCCTGATGCGCCGTCAAGCCATGAGCCGCCAGCAAAAACTGGCGCAGGTGGCCGAACAGATCATCGCTATGCACGACATGCTTGGCAGCTAAGCCAATCGCACTGTTATGCCGCAGCGCAGCTTGACTGTGCTGGACAGCCGGGGGCGCGCCGCTTATCTTCGCCACCCGGCCAGCGCACTGGCCAACGTCGCTCGGACGGTTCCGGGCGCTTACGTATCCGAGGAAAGCATGGCTAACCAAGCTTCGCGCCGCTTTGCGCGCATCGATCGACTCCCCCCCTACGTTTTCAACATCACTGCCGAACTGAAGATGGCCGCGCGTCGCCGTGGCGAAGACATCATCGACTTCAGCATGGGCAACCCGGATGGCCCCACGCCGCAGCATATCGTCGAAAAGCTGGTGCAGGTCGCCCAGCGCGAAGACACCCACGGCTACTCCACCTCACGCGGCATTCCGCGCCTACGTCGCGCCATTTCGCGCTGGTACAAGGACCGCTACGAAGTCGAGATCGATCCGGAAAGCGAAGCCATCGTCACCATCGGCTCCAAGGAAGGCCTGGCGCACCTGATGCTGGCCACCCTGGATCATGGCGACACCGTACTGGTGCCCAACCCCAGCTACCCGATTCATATCTACGGTGCGGTAATCGCCGGCGCCCAAGTGCGTTCGGTACCGCTGATTCCCGGCGTGGACTTCTTCGCCGAGCTGGAGCGGGCGATTCGCGAGTCGATCCCCAAGCCGAAGATGATGATCCTCGGCTTCCCCTCCAACCCCACCGCGCAGTGTGTGGAGCTGGACTTCTTCGAGCGCGTGGTGGCCCTGGCCAAGCAATATGACGTGCTGGTGATTCACGACCTGGCCTACGCCGATATCGTCTACGACGGCTGGAAAGCCCCGTCGATCATGCAGGTGCCGGGCGCCAAGGACATTGCCGTGGAGTTCTTCACTCTATCGAAGAGCTACAACATGGCTGGCTGGCGCATCGGCTTTATGGTCGGCAACAAGGAGCTGGTCAGCGCCCTGGCGCGAATCAAGAGCTACCACGACTACGGCACCTTCACCCCACTGCAGGTGGCGGCGATTGCCGCGCTGGAAGGTGATCAGCAGTGCGTGCGCGATATCGCCGAGCAATACCGCCAGCGCCGTAACCTGCTGGTCAAAGGCCTGCACGAGCTGGGCTGGATGGTCGAAAACCCGAAAGCCTCGATGTACGTCTGGGCGAAGATTCCTGAGCAGTACGCCGCGCTCGGCTCGCTGGAGTTCGCCAAGAAGCTGCTGCTGGAGGCCAAGGTCTGCGTCTCCCCGGGTATCGGCTTCGGCGACTACGGCGATGACCATGTGCGCTTTGCCCTGATCGAAAACCAGGACCGCATTCGTCAGGCGATTCGCGGGATCAAAACGATGTTCCGCGCCGATGGCCTGCTACCCAGCAAGAAGGCCAAGGCCGACGAGTAAACAAACAGAGGGCACCTTAGGGTGCCCTCTTTCGTCTCAACCGGAGTAATCCAGTACCGTCCAAACCCGGGTAAGGCCATCGGTAATGACGCAGCCGCTCTGCCCGAGTTGATTGTTGCTGTGCAGCGACATCAGGTTGGTCATGCCATCCGCCGCATCCGAGCGCTCGCTCAGCCACTGCACGCGACCGCAATTGGCCGTTTCGATCACATAACTGGCCGCTACGGCAGAGTTCTCGCTCGGCAATCTGATCACATCCACCACCGTACCCTGCTCTTCCACGCGTTTGCCATCAGATACCAGCACCGCCCAGGCCTGCCCGTTCTCGATCACCAGGTAGGTGCCATTGGCCCTCGGTTGATCAAGCTGCGGTTGCGCACAACCGGCCAAAAGACCCAACAGCACAATTGTCATCAGCATCTGTTGCATTGTTAGTGACTCCTCTGCAGTGCCTGTGGCCATTGGCTTTGCGGGCAGATGGCGCGAGTGATCGAGTAGGTGCCGGTTAAGGCCTTGGGCTTACTATTATCGAATACTGTTTATTTGTACAGTATTTTTCGATTACCCTTGGTCATGCCATCCAGCCAACCATGCCGCCCGGAAAGTCGGGCCCATACAAGGCGTTAACAGGAGTACCCAGATGCTCGATGTACTGCAGCTGAAACACAGCGTAAACCGCATGCCCCTGGAAAAAATCCGGGCCACCGTCAATGAATTGCAGCTTGAAGGCATCGTCACCGAGGGCAAAACGCCGTTTTCCCGGGTGCACTTCAACACCTGTTTTGCCGAGATCGAAGCATTGCTGCAGCGCGCCGGCTATCACCGTCAGCTGGATGTGGTCGGTTATCAGGGCCTGGCCTATGCCATGTTCGACCCCTCGCGCTGGGATGCGGTGGAGGTGCTGCGTTGGCTCAAGGAGTTTGTCGAGGAAGCTCAGGGGAAATCGCTGTCCCGCTAAGGCTGTGGCACGCCATAAGCACCAGCACTCGCCCAGCACCAAGGCGAAGCAAAAGCGCTTGGCAGCGGCTTGACCATGCACAGCATTGGCTCAATAAGCCGGCTGGCAGCGCTGCTGATCTGCGGCATGGGGAGCCACTACGCTATGAAAACTCTGCTCTAGCCAACATTCAATATTGCGCTTAAGTCTATGATTTATAGCGTTTAAGCCTGCCAACCTAAGGCTCGTTCGAGCCATTCTCAGCGCGCACTGGCGTTTGTTAGCCGCCGCTCCCCAGTAAAACTGGCAAGCCCCTTGCAATTGTCCTCACAAGATTCCTGCGCAGCCCACCAACGGCGGTGAGCCGCGGATCACGGACAACGGCGTCCGTCAGGTCCCCTCCTTGAGGTGGCCTGGCGTACGCCGTTTTTTGTTTCAGCCGTTTTATCGGCCAGAAAGGACAGACCTATGACTGATCGTGATTCGAAGCACCCAAGCCTGCACAGCCGCCGTAATTTCCTGAAAACCTCGATTGCCGTCGCCGGCACTGTCGGCGGTGTCGCCGCCCTTGGCCTTAGCGCGCCCGCCTCGCTGCGTAGCATGGCTTGGGCCGCCGGTTCCGATGCACCGGAAAAGGCGGCGCTGAAAGTCGGCTTTATTCCGTTGACCGACTGCGCCTCGGTAGTAGTCGCCGCTACTCAGGGCTTTGGCGAGAAATACGGCCTGACCATCACCCCAAGCAAGGAAGCCTCCTGGGCCGGTGTGCGCGACAAGCTGAATACCGGCGAGCTGGATGCCGCCCACGTGCTGTACGGCATGATGTACGGCGCACAACTGGGTATCGCCGGGCCGCAGAAGGATATGGCCGTGCTGATGGGCCTTAACCAGAACGGCCAGGCCATCACCCTCTCCAAACAGCTCAAAGAGGCCGGCGTCACCAACGGCGCACAACTGGCCGAGCATGTGAAAAAAGGCGGCAACCCGCTGACCTTCGCCCAGACCTTCCCCACCGGCACCCACGCCATGTGGCTGTATTACTGGCTGGCAAGCCTGGGCATCAACCCGATGAGCGATGTGAAAACCATCGTCGTGCCGCCACCACAGATGGTCGCCAATATGCGCGTCGGCAATATGGACGGCTTCTGCGTAGGCGAGCCTTGGGGCGCGCGGGCGATTGCCGACAAGATCGGTTTCACCGCCGTCACGACTCAGCAGATCTGGCCGGATCACCCGGAAAAAGTCCTCGGCACCACCCGCGCCTTTATCGAGCAATACCCCAACGCAGCCCGCGCACTGATCATGGCGGTGCTGGACGCCAGCCAGTTTATCGAGGCCAGCGAGGAAAACCGCAAGAGCACGGCCAAGCTGATTTCCGGTAAGGCTTACGTCAATGCGCCGGTCAAAGTGATCGAGCCGCGCTTCCTCAGCCAGTACGAGGACGGACTGGGCAACAGCTGGAAAGACGACCACGCCATGGCCTTCTGCAAGAACGGCACGGTGAACTTCCCGTATCACTCCGACGGTATGTGGTTTATGACCCAGTTCAAGCGCTGGGGGCTGATCAAGCAAGACCCGAACTACGCCGCCGTCGCCGCCGGGGTCAACCAGGTGGCGCTGTTCAAGGAAGCCGCCAGTGCGCTGAACATCCCCGTGCCGGCCAGCTTGCTGCGCAGCAGCACGCTGATCGACGGCAACGTGTGGAATGGCTCCGACCCGGCTGCCTACGCCAACTCCTTTGCGATTAAAGCCTGATTGGGAGGTTCGTGATGAACGCACCACTGAAAACCCCATTGCCGTTAGCTGCGCCGATCAGCAAAGCGCCACGCCTGGTTCTGCCAGGCGTGGCGGCGCTGACCAGCCTGCTCAAGGCGGTTGTGCCGCCATTGCTCGGCATCCTGCTGTTTATCGGCGTGTGGGCGCTGATTGCGACCAAGAGCGAGGGCCTGCCTGGTCCGGTAAGTACCTGGGCGGCGGCGCTGGAGCTGTTTGCCAACCCGTTCTATGACAACGGCCCGAATGACATGGGCATTGGCTGGAACATCCTGCATTCGCTGGGCCGCGTCGGTATCGGCTTTGGTCTGGCAGCGCTGGTGGGCATCCCGCTGGGCTTTGCCATCGGCCGCTTTGCCTTTCTCGCCGGCATGCTCTCGCCGATCATCAGCCTGCTGCGCCCGGTTTCGCCGCTGGCCTGGCTGCCCATCGGCCTGCTGGTGTTCGAAGCGGCTGGCCCGGCGTCGATCTGGGTAATTTTCATTAGCTCAATCTGGCCGATCATCCTCAACACCGCTGCTGGCGTGGCCAGCGTGCCGCAGGATTATCTGAACGTGGCGCGGGTGCTCAAGCTGTCGGAGTTCAAGGTACTCACACGCATCCTGTTTCCCGCTGTATTGCCGCATCTGATGACCGGCATCCGCCTGGCCATTGGCGTGGCCTGGCTGGTGATAGTCGCCGCCGAGATGCTCACCGGCGGCACGGGCCTGGGTTTCTGGGTGTGGGATGAGTGGAACAACCTCAACGTCGAACACATCCTCATCGCCATCATCATCGTCGGTCTGGTCGGCCTGGCCCTGGAGCAACTGCTGTTGCTGCTGGCCAGACGTTTCGACTACGCCAGTTAAAGCAGGCCAGCTAAGGAGCCGCAACATGGATAAATTCGTGGAGCTGACCCAGGTCGGCAAGCATTTCGATACCAAGAAAGGTCGTTTCCAGGCCCTTACAGACGTCAATCTGAGCATTGCCAAGGGAGAGTTCGTCACCCTGATCGGCCACTCGGGTTGCGGTAAATCCACCGTGCTCAATCTGATCGCCGGCCTGCTCGAGGCCAGCGAAGGCGGCCTGATCTGCAACGGCCGCGAGATCGACGGCCCCGGTCCGGAGCGCGGCGTGGTGTTCCAGAACCATAGTCTGCTGCCCTGGATGACCTGCTACGGCAACGTCTACCTGGCGGTGGAAAAGGTCTTCGCCGGCAAGGAAAGCAAAGCCCAGCTCAAGGAGCGCACCGAAGCGGCGCTGGCCATGGTTGGCCTGAGCCACGCCACCTACAAGCATCCCAATGAAATCTCTGGCGGCATGAAGCAGCGCGTCGGTATCGCCCGCGCTCTGGCCATGCAGCCCAAGGTGCTGCTGATGGACGAACCCTTCGGCGCGCTGGATGCCCTGACACGCGCGCACCTGCAGGACGAGCTGCTGCGCATCGTCGGCGAAACCCACAGCACGGTGGTGATGGTGACCCACGATGTCGATGAGGCAGTGCTGCTATCTGATCGCATCGTGATGATGACCAACGGCCCGGCAGCGACCGTGGGCGATATCGTCAAGGTCGAGCTGGCGCGCCCACGGGATCGCCTGGCCCTGGCCAATGACCCGCATTACCACGCCTACCGCACTGCCGTGCTGGAGTTTCTCTACCAGCGCCAGCAACGCCCGGCGGCCTAGGGTGCAGGCGTGGCACCGATGCGCTGGAAGAAGGTTTCCACTGCATCGGTGTAGGCGCCCGGCACGCCTAATTGCGCATTGATCTCGCCGTGCGACAACGCCTGTGGCAATACCGTCACCTGCATGTCCAATGCGCGGCCTCGCTCGGCAAATCCCTGCGCCTGGAGGCATGCCTCTTTGCGTTTACTGGAGCAGACGGCCAGCATTGGCGCGCCTGCTTGCTGCAAACGCCACACGGGCGATGCGGCACGCCAATAGGCCGGGTCCTGGCCAAACGCCTTGTCATACAGGCGGTAGTGCCTGTCGCGCATAATGCGTTCAACATCAAACGCCGCACTGTCGAGTGCCACGGTGCCCAACCAGGGTTGTACAGCATAAGCCTGGCCAATCTCAGGAGCGGCACTGAGCAGGCTGACCAAATGCGCACCTGCCGAATGCCCCAGCAGTACCACGCGCTGCGGGTCACCGCCCCAGGCTGTTGCATGTTGCTGGACGTAGCTCAGCGCCTGGGCAATATCCTCGGCCTGCTGCAGGGGGGTGGCATCCGGTAATAAGCGATAGTTGGTCGACACAATCAGGTATCCCTGGGGCAACCAACGCGCCATCTTGTTCTCTACGACCCGGTCCATGCGCTTATCGCCTTTATCCCAGGCACCGCCATGCACCATCAGCAATATGGGCGCAGAGTGCGCATTGAGTGGCCGATAAACGTCCAGGCGCTGGCGCTCATGCTGACCGTATGGCAGATCTGCCAACAGCTCAGCACCCAGCTGCGCGGCACTTTTGGCACTGCGTCGATCACTCATGGCATCGCGCAGCCCCTGCGCTTGCACATCCCCCAGCATCAGCAGCGCCAGCAGTCCACCCATGCTCAATAGCCTGAAGTTCATTCGCGCTTAACTCCGCACCTGAAGATGATGGGCCGATCATCACCGTTTTACCTGCTACGCGCATCAGCGGCTGCCCGACAGATGCGAACGGGGTTAACATTCGCCACCTTTTACTGACGACCGGATGCTGGCATGGCCCGCCTGACCCTTGAGTTCCCCGAAGACCAGTTCTGCTACAGCACCCACCTGACCGTGCGGGTGACCGATATCAACGCGGCCAACCACTTGGGCAACGATTCGATGATCTCGATGATTTCCGAGGCGCGGGCACGTTTTCTGTTCGAGTTCGGCATCGAGGAAACCCAGGAAGACGGCACAGGCATCATCGTCACGGACCTCGCCACCACCTACCGCGCCGAGGCTCACGCCCGTGATCAGTTGCTGTTCGAGGTTGGCGTGATGGATTTCAACACTTATGGTGGCGACATTACTTTCCGCATCACCCGCCCCGCCGACAACACGCTGGTGGCAATGGCCAAGTCCGGGTTTGTGTTCTTCAACTACAAACTGGGCAAAGTGGTGCAGATGCCGGCGACCTTCAGCGGCAAATTCAGCAAGGTCAACTGGCTGAGCAAGTAACCTGGGCTTATCGGCATAAATCGGGTGATTGCCTGCCTGATCACGCTTGATCGCAGCCAAACTGCAGAACTGAACACTAATTGATCAATTATCCGGCTGGCACCGTGACAGCTGGCACATCCTCTGCTAGGCCTTAGGCATAACAACAAAAGCAGGGGAATTGCTATGCCGACCACGCGCAGCCATGTCCGCCACGCCGGGCTTTTGAGCAACCTACTCGCTCTGGCCCCCCTCACCCTTCCTTTACCCACCCAGGCTGCAATTGCCGCCGCCGACGCCAGACCAAGTGATTCAAGCTGCAGCGCGCTAACGCTTACCAGCTGACGCACTCGAACCAAGGCCCATCGCGGCCTGCCTTTACCCAGCCTGGTTTGCCAGAACCGGGAATACGCCCTGCGCCCCATTCAAGGGCGAGCCACTCTGATAACGCCTCCTTTTGCAGCACAATCGCAGCCTTGTAGCAGGTAAAAATACCGCTAATGCAGGGCTTTACCCGGTTGGCGCAGCTCTTGCTATAGCCCTGTTACAGGTAGCCAATGGCGGCTGCTCAACAAACGACAAAGACGTCGCATAGACCACGCCCCAAGGCGTTCGGCTTATGCGGCGTTTTGCGTTTTACGCCCCAGCGTTTGGGGCTGGCACCTGCCCTGCGATCCAGGACTCGCGCTAGTAACTCTCTCAACCCAGCTGTGGCTTCGGCCTCAGGGTGGCGTACCACAAGTACACCACCTCCCCGATGGGTTGCGGCCGCCGTGTCCACGACCATGGCGTACCGCACCCCACCGGGACCCTTTTTTGCTGAATGAGGTTTTCGATGAATACAAGTTTCTGGAAATCCGGCCACACCCCAACCTTGTTCGCCGCGTTTCTGTATTTCGACCTGAGCTTTATGGTCTGGTACGTGCTCGGCCCACTGGCTGTGCAGATCGCCACCGATCTCGACCTGACCGCGCAACAGCGCGGCCTGATGGTCGCCACGCCGATTCTCGCCGGCGCCGTGCTGCGCTTGCTGATGGGTTTTCTGGCCGACCGCCTATCACCCAAAACCGCCGGCCTGGTTGGCCAGGTGATCGTCATCGTGGCGTTGTTCTGCGCCTGGCAGATCGGCATCAGTAGCTATGAACATGCCTTGCTATTGGGTCTGTTCCTCGGCTTTGCCGGTGCCGCGTTCGCCGTGGCCCTGCCGCTGGCTTCGCAATGGTATCCACCGCAGCACCAGGGCAAGGCCATGGGCATTGCCGGTGCGGGCAACTCCGGCACCGTGCTGGCTGCGCTGTTTGCCCCTGGTTTGGCGGCACTGTTCGGCTGGCAGAACGTCTTCGGCTGGGCGCTGATTCCGCTGCTGGCGACCCTGCTGATCTTCGCTCTGGTGGCCAAGAATGCTCCGGAGCGCCCCAAGCCAAAAGCACTGGCTGACTACCTGAAAGCTCTGGGTGACCGCGACAGCTGGTGGTTTATGTTTTTCTACAGCGTGACCTTCGGCGGCTTTATCGGCCTGGCCAGCGCCCTGCCCGGTTATTTCAACGACCAGTACGGTCTGAATCCGGTGACCGCCGGTTACTACACCGCCGCCTGCGTCTGTGCCGGCAGCCTGTTGCGCCCCCTCGGCGGCGCCCTGGCCGACCGTATCGGCGGCATCCGCACCTTGCTGATGATGTACACCCTGGCGTCCTTGAGCATTGCCGCTGTGGGTTTCAATCTGCAAAGTTCGACCGCCGCGCTGGCCCTGTTCGTCACTGCCATGCTCGGCCTTGGCGCAGGTAACGGCGCAGTGTTCCAACTGGTGCCGCAGCGCTTTCGCAAAGAAATCGGCGTAATGACCGGGCTGATCGGCATGGCCGGCGGCATCGGCGGCTTCCTCCTCGCCGCCGGCCTGGGCACCATCAAGCAGCAGACCGGTGATTACCAGCTCGGCTTATGGCTGTTCGCCAGCCTCGGCGTGCTCGCCTGGTTCGGCCTCTATGGAGTCAAGCTGCGCTGGCGCACCACCTGGGGCAGCGCAGCAGTGACGGCAGCGCGCGTGTAACTGCCGAATTAGGGTGGAGAACGCCTTTCTCATCCAACACCCTACGCAAAACTATTGGAGCACTGAGGCAAAGGCGAGGCTGACTGGCAGCGCTTATTGCACTGGTCAGGAAAGGCGGGAGAAGTCGGCAGCGGCTCTCCTTAGCTGCCTCACCAGCCTCGCCTTTGCCTCAGCGCTTCTTCAGCCGCCTGCCCAGGAACCTCTGCATGGCCTTGCAACTGACCTTCGGCGAAGCCAGCGCAACCGGCCCGCGTAGCGAAAATCAGGACGCCATTCGCGTGGTCACCCCGACTCCGGCCCTGGCGGCCAGCAAGGGCTACCTGTTCGCCATCGCCGATGGCGTTAGCCAATGCGCCGACGGCGGCCTCGCCGCGCGCGCCACTCTGCAGGCCCTGGCCCTGGATTACTACTCCACCCCGGAAACCTGGGCAGTCACCCAATCGCTGGACCGCGTACTGGTAGCCCACAACCGCTGGCTGCAAGCCAATGGCGGTGGTCAGCCGCTACTCACCACGCTGAGCGCGCTGATCCTGCGCGGCCGGCGTTTTACCCTGGCGCACGTCGGTGATTGCCGGGCCTACCGCTGGCTGAACGGCACGCTTGAGCGCCTCAGCGAAGACCATGTGTGGGAACAACCCGGCATGCAGCATGTGCTCAAGCGCGCCATGGGCCTGGACCAGCACCTGGTAATGGATTACCTGGATGGCGAGCTGCGTCACGGCGAATGTTTCGTGTTGGTCAGCGACGGTATCTGGGCCACCCTGGGCGACGCGGGCATTCAGCGCATCCTCCATGAGGAGCAAGATCTGCCTGCAGCCAGCCGTGCGCTGGTCAATGCCGCGCACCTGGCCGGCAGCAAGGACAACGCGAGCGCCCTGCTGCTGCGCGTTGAGGCATTACCGCAAAGCGATCTGGCCGACACCTTGGCGCAACTGCAGCACTGGCCGCTACCAGCCAAACTGCGTGAAGGGCAGAATTTCGAAGGCTGGCAGATTGAGCGACTGCTGGCCGAATCGCGCCAATCGATGGTGTATCGAGTGCGTGATGCTCAGGCGCGGCGCTGGCTGCTGAAAACCCTGCCGCCCAACCGCAGCGATGAGCCGCAAGCCGGTCATGCACTATTGCTTGAAGAATGGTTTGTGCGCCGCGTGGCCGGACGCTTCTTCGCCGAAGTGCACCCGCTGCCGCTGCGTCAGCATCTTTACTACGTGCAGCGCGAATACGCCGGGCAAACCCTGGCCGAACACCTGCGCCTAAGTGGCCCGCTGGGCCTTCCGGAATGGCTGGACATCGCCCCACGGCTGATTAAAGCCCTAGGCATGCTGCATCGGCGCAACATCCTGCACCGCGATATCAAGCCGGAAAACCTGCTGTGGGGCGATGACGGCGAGCTGCGCGTGCTGGACTTCGGCCTGGCCTACTGCCCCGGCCTGACCCGCGATGAACCCTGCGAGCTGCCCGGCACGCCCAGTTATATAGCTCCGGAAGCCTTTACCGGCGTCGCCCCCAGCTCGCAGCAGGACCTCTACAGCGCAGGCGTGGCGCTGTATTTTCTGCTTACCGGGCATTACCCCTATGGTGAAATTGAAGCCTTCCAGCATCCACGCTTCAGCCAGCCGACTCCAGCCAGCCGCTATCGCCCAGATTTACCCAGCTGGGTCGACGACAGCCTCAACCGCGCCCTCAGTGCCGAACCGAAACAGCGCTATGAAACTGCCGAAGAATGGCTGCTAACTCTAGAGCAGGCGGAACGTAAATCCCTTAGCAGCCGGCCACGGCCACTGCTGGAACGCGAACCGCTGCTGGTCTGGCGAGGCGTGGCCTTGTTTTCCCTGCTGCTGAATCTGCTCCTGCTGATCGGGCTACTGCATTAAAGCCGCCACGTGCGCACCAATACTGCGCAAAGCGCCTTTAAATGGTGCGTAAAACCCTCAAAAAATAGCTGTAACTTGCTGATAAGCCTTGAAAATACGCACCATACAAGTTGGCACAGGGTCTGCATTGGTAATTGCACAATTTAATAAAGCGCGGCCTCAACGAAGAAGGTTGCACTTCCCGATAGAACGGGACTTGGACAAAGGCGTCCTCGCTAGGTGACTAGCGGGACGCCTTTTTTGTGGCCAGCGATCCATGGCAGCCACCCTACGGGCCGTCGCGGGGCGGCGTCCAAAATTGCTCCTGGCAATTTTTTGTTTTGCGTGAGTTTTTTTAAGCAGATTGATGGCCCCCTAAATGACTGTTGCTACACGGCTGCTGAGTAGCCAAATCAAACCATTGCTGGTGATGCACACGGGCTGAGGAGATCAAAATGAGCGCAAAAGTCTGGCTGGTAGGCGCAGGCCCCGGTGACCCGGAGCTGCTGACCCTCAAGGCGGTTAAAGCCCTGAACCAGGCCGAGATCGTGATGATTGATGACCTGGTCAATCCCGCCGTACTGGAGCATTGCATCAACGCGCGGATCGTGCCGGTAGGCAAGCGCGGCGGTTGCAGCTCCACGCCACAGGCGTTTATCCATCGCCTGATGCTGCGTTATGCCCGCCAGGGTAAATGCGTCGTGCGCCTGAAAGGCGGCGACCCCTGCATCTTCGGCCGTGGCAGCGAAGAAGCCGACTGGCTGAGCGAGCACGGCATCGAAGTGGAAATGGTCAATGGCATTACAGCAGGCCTGGCCGGAGCGACCAACTGCGGCATCCCTCTGACACTGCGCGGCGTAGCACGCGGTGTCACCTTGGTTACCGCGCACACCCAGGATGACAGCAGTCTCAACTGGCCTGCTCTGGCTCAGAGCGGCACAACGCTGGTGGTGTATATGGGCGTGGCCAAACTGGCAGAAATCCGCGAGAGCCTGCTGGCAGGCGGCATGCGCGCCGACATGCCAGTGGCCTTGATCGAGAACGCCTCGCTGCCACATCAGCGCGAGTGCCGCAGCAGCCTCGCGGCCATGCAACAAGCCGCCCACGACTTCAAATTGAAAAGCCCGGCCATTCTGGTGATTGGCGAGGTGGTCGCTCAACCGAACATACAGCTCACAGCTATCAGCGCCTAACCGCTTGGCGAAGTTCCCCTTGCCTGCCACCAGCGAGCTTTTTTACATGGGTTTTTCTTTATGGGCCGCCATGGATTGCGGGCCATAAAGAAAAACCCGGCCGAAGCCGGGTTTTCTATACAGCCAGATCGATTACTGCTTGATCTGAGCTTCTACTTCAGCTTCTACGCGGCGGTTAACAGCGCGGCCAGCGTCGGTAGCGTTGTCAGCAACCGGACGAGCTTCACCGTAGCCAGCAGCGTTAACGCGAGCAGCGTCTACACCGTACTGGTTAACCAGCACGTCACGAACAGCGCTTGCACGACGCTCGGACAGGTTCTGGTTGTAGGCATCGCTGCCTTTGGAGTCAGTGTGACCTTCAACCACGGTGGTGGTCTGTGGGTACTGCTTCATGAAGTCAGCCAGGTTCTTGATGTCGCCGTAGCTTTCTTCTTTAACGCTGGCTTTGTCGAAGTCGAACTTAACGTCCAGCTCAACGCGAACCAGTTCCATCGGCTCTTCAACAGCAACCGGCTCTGGAGTCGGCTCAACAGCAGCAACAGCAACTGGAGCTGGCTTGCTGCCACCACCGAAGTTCATGCCGATACCGACGCTTGGTGCCCACTCGGTGTCGCCTTGGTCGATGTTGTACTGAGCTTCAACGCCAGCACGGGCGTAGAAGTTGTCAGTGAAGTAGTACTTGGCGCCGCCGCCGATGTTGGCGAAGGTGGAGCCGTTACGACCATTGCGACCGGACTGACCGATGCTCTGATCCGAGAAACCTGCAGAAACGTAAGGACGCAGTGCGTCGCCAGCGTTGTTGAAGTGGTACAGAGCATCCAGAGCGGTGTTCGAGCCCTTGATGTTGCGGCCGTCTTCGCCACGAGCGTTGTGCACTTCGTCGTAGGCCAGACGCAGTTCAACGTCGTCAGTCAGGTAGTAGCCGATGCTGCCGCCGAACAGGTTGCCGTTGTTTTTGAAGTCACGGGCGCTGTCGAAGATTTCCTTCTTGGCAAAACCCTCCACTTCGACAGCGCCTTGACCCTGAGCCAGAACGCTGAGGGAGGATGTGGCCAACAACGAGCCAATGACAACGCCTAAAGTGTTTTTCAATTTCATTACTAATGTTCCCTATCTTGGTGGTCAGTAAGTTGTCTGACAAACACAAGACAACTCAGCCGGCAATTCTACCAGAATTAACCGTTAGCTATGACGGCTTTATTCAAGATAAGTTTCAGCGCTGTCCGAAAATTTATCGCGCAGCCGGTCAAGTGCACGCTTATAACGCATTTTCGTGGCGCTTAGGCCCATGTGCATAATGTCGGCAATCTCCTGGAACTCAAGTTCTGCGACAAAACGTAGCACCAGGATTTCCCGATCAATGGGATTAACATGCACCAGCCAACGATCAAGACCGCCTTTATCCTCAGGCTTTGGCGCTTTTTCTTCGGATGCTTCTTCAAGCGGGTCCAAACTTAAGGCGTCAATAAGGCGACGTTTACGTCGCTCCTTGCGATATTGAGTAATACATTCGTTGTAAGTAATGCTGTACAACCAGGTTTTGAACTTCGATTTGCCCTCAAAGTTCTTCAGGCCATATAAGACCTTGAGCATGACCTCCTGACAAACATCGTCAGCATCACGGTCATTGCCTAAATAACGCGCGCAGACATTGAATAACGTGCGCTGGTAACGACGCATCAGTTCTTCGTATGCACGGGTTATGTGAAACAACTCGTCGTGGGCACGCGCCACCAACTCTTCGTCCGAGAGTTCGCGGGGGTCATAACGCAGAGACGCAGAGTGGGCTTTATTCAAAACGAGTCGGGCCGACAGTCAGGACAAAAGCCAGCGCAGCCTGTAAATCAGGCTGCGGATTGGCCGCATACAATAACAGGGATTAGCCTTAGCGGCTGCTTACCTGCTGCTCGAGCAATGTGCGGTTGGCAACAGAAACCAGTTCGCCGGCTTCCGTCAGCAACGTGGTTTTGACCGTACCGATTTCCTCGATCTGCCCTTCGACCTCACCTACCTGCACTTGTTGCCCAACCTCATACAACTCACGCACATAAATACCGGCCAGAATCTGGCTGGCAATGTCGCGACTGCCCAGGCCCAGCGCCAGCGCGACCGCTAGGCCGACCGAGATCAGCACGATGGCGATCACGTTGTTAAGCAGGTCGGTTTTCACTTCCAGCTGACCAATCGCCACCGAAATGCTGATGATGATCACCAGCCCCTGAGCCACGCGGCCCAGGCCACTTGCATAGTCCAACCCGACGCCTTCTGCGGCACCGCGCACCAGGCCGCTGACCAGCTGCGCCAGCAACACGCCCGCGAGCAGCACCAGAGCTGCACCGAAGACTTTTGGCAGGTACAAAGCCAGTACATCAAGGGTCGCAGAAACTCGCTCCAGGCCCAGCGACTCGGCGGCGGTCACAAGGAAGATCAACAACACGAACCAGTAGACGATCTTGCCGATCAGGGTCGACACCGGCACCTGAATGCCGGCACGGCTCAACAACTTGGTCAGGCCAGTGCCAGCCATCAGGCGATCCAGGCCGATCTTGCCGAGCAATTTCGACAGCAGCGTGTCGAGGAACTTGGCGACCACAAAACCCAGCAGCACCACCACCATGGCGCCAAATAGACGCGGGATAAAGGCGGCAATCGGGGACCAAACGCTGGCCATCGCATCAACCAGAACTTGAGTAAATTCCATGCTCAGTCAGCCTTATTAACAGTTGAATCGGTGGTTTTACGACGCGAGACCGGCGCCACATGCGCCGAGCCGTTGTTCAAAGCCAGCATCAATGCGCCAGCCCAATGCCCCATCAGGGCAAACAGATCACCCGCACCGACTTGGCGGTTGGCGGTTTTCAGCACGCGATGTAGACAGGCGTCATCGTCGTGACTCGAGGTGGGCGACTTGAGCAAATCGCGCAGTGATTCTTCAAAGGGATCGTGCATGGCGCACCTCACAGGATGTGTCGGCTAGACGAGACGAGTACAGAGCAAGTCACATCAGATCCAACGCAAGCGACGGAAAAGCAGCCACTGCACCAGCGCCACAGCGGCCATCAGCGAACACGCCAGCAGAAAGCCATGGGGGCTTTCTGAACCGGGAATACCGCCGACATTGATACCGAGAAGGCCGGTAAGAAAACTCATTGGCAAGAAAATCCCGGTGATGATGCCGAAGCGGTACATGGTGTGGTTCATCCGCTCATCCATGCGCCGATTTTCCGCCTCAAGCAGCAGGTTGACCCGCTCACGGCTCAACTCCAGCTCTTCAAGGTAGCGCGTCAGGCGGTTATTCAGCTCGTTCCAGTAGCTGCTATCGGCACCGACCAGCCAGGCCTGAGCACTGGCCGTGAGCTGCCCGTAGATATCGCGCTGTGGCGACAGAAAACGTCGCAAGCTGGCGGCGCGCCGGCGGATTTGCAGTAGCGCGGCATGATCAGGGGCCTGACTCTCCAGCGCATCGGCGCGCTCTTCCTGATCGTCGACCTGCTCGGACAACTCGCCGACCAGCAGCTCGATCTTGTCGGTCAGGTAATGCGCCAGGCGCAAAATCAGCTCAGCCGAGGTTTTCGGCCCCCTACCCGCCAGCAAATCCTCGATCAAGGCTTCGGTTGCGTGCAAAGGCCGCAAGCGCAGGGAGATCGTGCGCTGCGCATCGGCAAAAATGCGCACCGAGACCATGTCTTCAGGCTCGGCCCCTGGATTGAGGTTAAGGCCACGCAGGAACAGCAACAGTTGCTGCTCAGGCAACGCCAGCAGACGCGGGCGAGTGTTCTCTTCCAGCAACAGGTCGCAAGCAAAAGCGCTTAGACCACTTTCTGCACGCAACCAAGTCTGCGTCTGCGGATGACTGCGATCCCAATGCAGCCAGAGGCTTTCCTGCTCGCTTAGGACCAGGCCATGCAGTTCCTGCCGGGCAATGCTGCGGGCACCACCGTGACCATTAAGGACAAAAGCGTGCACCAGGCCCCATTGCGCGTTGTCACCTTCGTGCATGACGGTTTCCTGCAAGCGCCCTACTCCGGCATCTGCAGTGCAGAGGGCGAGATGATCACGCCATTATTGTCGGCGTAGATAAACTCACCCGGGCGGAAGGTCACGCCGCCAAAGGTCACTGCCACATTGAGGTCACCGATGCCACGCTTGTCGGTTTTCATCGGGTGACTGGCCAGGGCCTGAATGCCCAGATCGGTCTGCGCCAACACATCAACATCACGCACGCAGCCGTACACCACAATCCCTTCCCAACCGTTCTTCGCGGCTTTCTCGGCAAGCATATCGCCCAGCAGCGCGCGGCGCATGGAGGCACCGCCATCCACCACCAACACTTTGCCTTTGCCCGGCAGGTCGACCTGCTCCTTGACCAGTGAGTTGTCCTCGAAGCACTTGACGGTGACGATCTCGCCACCGAAGGAATCACGGCCACCGAAGTTACTGAACATTGGCTCAACCACCTGGACCAGCTCCGGGTAGGCGTCACAGAGATCGGGAGTGATGTAATGCATGGCAAAGCTCCTTGGATGTTGTAGGTCAGCTGACAGAGCTATCACGCCCTGCTGTGCAGCATTGAGCCACAGACGGGGGCACAACGGGCAAACGCCACACACCCCATCTGTATCGATTCACGCTTTCAGTAAAAGGCCGGACACCGGCCAGCGCCTGCCTATTCAGGCGAAACCTCGTTGTTACGCGCTAACTCGGCTTGCGCCAGCTCAGCAGCGACCTGCGGACTCTTGCGCAACCACTGTTCGACCAACGGCCAGACCTCAAGTTGCGCTTCTTTGCTAACCAGCATCTCAACATGGCCGAAATCACCGCTGAAGCCATGCTTTTTACCTAGACAGAGAAACTCACTCAAGGGCGATCCAAATTGCTTGAGCAGTTTTTCACACGCCCAGACCGGGTCTTGATGGTCACCCAACGCGGCCACGGCCATTACCGGAACACGCACCTCGGCCAGCCCCGCCCACCAATCGCGGTCAGCATCACCAAAGCGGCCGAACAGGCCGTGCCAGCGCAAACTTTCGACTGCAAGACCTATCGGCTCATCCTCCGGACCACGCTTGAGCCGCGACCCGGAAATCACCGAGAACCGTTTGAGTAGCAAGCGGCTACCCCACTCCAGCGGCGGCAGTTTCAACGGCCAGTAAACCCGGCTGATCTGGCTGCCAAACAGGACGCTGGAGGCGATTTTATCTTCACTCAGATACTGCCCACCGAGTGCGCCGGCCAGAATAATCCCACCGAGGGAATGGCCTAACCAGTGAGCCTTCTGCGGATTCTGCTCATGCACAAAATCAGCAATTGCCGGCAGATCGTAACGCACGTAGTCACTGACCGTGTTGCGCGAATAGTCACGATTGCGCGGCGACAGGCCATGACCACGCATTTCGGCAATCCATACATCAAAACCGGCGCGCGCCAAGTAAGGCCCCAAGCCAATGCATTTGGGGGAATACCAAAAGCGCCGGTTGGAAAAACTGCCGGGAATCAGAATCACCGGCACGCCACGTACCTGTTCATGACCAGCACAACCAAGACGAGTCAGAGCCAGCTCGACACTGCTGTCCGGGCTGTTACCGGGTTTGAGACGATAGACATCCTCGCTCAAATCGCCCCGAAACTCGGCACTGATCAAGGTGACGGGAAAAAGCTCACTGCTGCTTTGCATCTATCTTCGCTCTGGTACAACCAATTGCCGGGAGCAATTCTTTCACGTCGCAAGCGACGGCCCGGAGGGGGACAGCACAGGATGTGCTGGCACAAAAAAGGGCAGGATCAACCCGCCCTTGAACAGAGATTTAAACGCGCTATCAGGCTGGCGCTTGACCTTCAGCCAGGAAGAACCAGGTATCAAGTACCGAATCCGGGTTCAGCGAGACGCTTTCGATGCCCTGTTCCATCAGCCAGCGCGCCAGATCCGGGTGATCCGAAGGACCCTGACCGCAGATGCCGATGTACTTGCCAGCCTTGTTACAGGCCTGGATGGCATTGCTCAGCAGCTTCTTCACGGCCGGATTACGCTCATCGAACAGGTGCGCGACGATGCCCGAGTCACGGTCCAGGCCCAGGGTCAGCTGAGTCAGGTCGTTGGAGCCGATGGAGAACCCGTCGAAGAACTCGAGGAACTCTTCAGCCAGAATCGCGTTGGATGGCAACTCGCACATCATGATGACCTTCAGGCCATCCTGACCACGGGCCAGACCGTTGGCGGCCAGCAGATCGACCACCTGACTGGCTTCACCCAGGGTACGCACGAACGGCACCATGATCTCGACGTTGGTCAGGCCCATCTCGTTGCGCACTTTCTTCAGCGCACGGCACTCCAGCTCAAAGCAGTCACGGAACGATTCGCTGATGTAACGCGAAGCGCCACGGAAACCGAGCATCGGGTTCTCTTCTTCCGGCTCGTAAAGTTTGCCGCCGATCAGGTTGGCGTATTCGTTGGACTTGAAGTCCGACAGACGCACGATGACCTTCTTCGGCCAGAACGCAGCAGCCAGGGTACTGATGCCCTCAACCAGCTTCTCAACATAGAAATTAACCGGATCATCGTAACCGGCGATGCGTTTCTCGACGCTGTCTTTGATCTCTGGCGGCAAGCCAGCGAAGTTCAGCAGCGCTTTCGGGTGTACGCCAATCATGCGATTAATGATGAATTCCAGACGCGCCAAGCCAACGCCTTCATTCGGCAGCTGAGCGAAGTCAAATGCGCGGTCGGGGTTACCGACGTTCATCATGATTTTGAATGGCAGCTCGGGCATGGCGTCGACAGAATTCTTGCGAATGTCGAAGCCCAGCTCGCCCTCGAAGATAAAGCCGGTGTCGCCTTCGGCGCAGGAAACCGTCACACCCATGCCATCTTTCAGCACCTGGGTGGCGTTGCCGCAACCGACCACGGCTGGAATACCCAGCTCACGGGCGATGATCGCGGCGTGGCAGGTACGGCCGCCACGGTTGGTGACAATGGCGCTGGCGCGCTTCATCACCGGCTCCCAATCCGGGTCGGTCATGTCGGAGACCAGCACATCGCCGGGCTGGACTTTGTCCATCTCGGACACGTCATGGATAACCCGCACGCGACCCGCACCGATCTTCTGACCGATAGCACGACCTTCCACCAGCACGGTGCCAGTTTCCTTGAGCAGGTAGCGTTCCATAACATTGACATTGGTGCGGCTTTTCACCGTTTCAGGGCGCGCCTGGACGATATACAGCTTGCCGTCATCACCGTCTTTAGCCCACTCGATGTCCATCGGACGACCGTAGTGCTTCTCGATGATCATCGCCTGCTTGGCCAGCTCGCTGACCTCAGCATCCGTCAGGCAGAAGCGCGCACGTTCGGCACGGTCCACATCGACCACCTTGACCGATTTACCGGCCTTGGCTTCGTCGCCGTAGATCATCTTGATGGCTTTGCTGCCCAGATTGCGGCGCAGGATCGCCGGGCGGCCGGCTTCCAGCGTTTGCTTGTGCACGTAGAATTCGTCAGGGTTGACCGCACCCTGCACCACAGTTTCGCCGAGGCCGTAGGCGCCGGTGATAAATACCACGTCGCGGAAACCGGATTCGGTATCGAGGGTGAACATCACGCCGGCAGTGCCGGTTTCCGAACGCACCATGCGCTGCACGCCAGCAGACAGAGCGACCAGTTTGTGGTCGAAGCCCTGGTGCACGCGGTAGGCAATAGCGCGGTCGTTGAACAGCGAGGCGAATACCTCTTTGGCAGCGCGGATCACGTTGTCCACACCACGAATGTTCAGGAAGGTTTCCTGCTGACCAGCAAACGAGGCATCTGGCAGGTCTTCGGCGGTGGCCGAGGAGCGCACGGCAACGGCCATATTGTCGTTACCACCGGCCATTTCGGCGAAGGCGGTGCGGATCTGGGCGTTCAACTCTTCGGGGAAAGCAGCGTCCATCACCCACTGACGAATCTGCGCACCGGTTTTGGCCAGCGCGTTGACGTCATCAACATCAAGGGCGTCGAGCGCAGCATGAATCTGATCGTTCAGACCGCTCAGTTCAAGAAAGTCCCGGTAGGCCTGGGCTGTAGTGGCGAAACCACCAGGCACCGAAACTCCGGCACCGGCAAGGTTGCTGATCATCTCGCCCAGGGAGGCGTTCTTGCCCCCTACGTGCTCAACATCGTGATTGCCGAGCTTGTCGAGGGAAACTACGTACTCTACCAAGGTGATCTCTCCACTAAGGTGTTGGAAAAGCTCAAGGGGCTGGGGAAGCTCGGCGGCATACATGCCGGCACGATTGTGGCCTGGCCCTGGAAAATAAGTAACAATGCAGGCCGGATCGGCCCTGCAAAGGCGGGCCTATGATAGCCAAGATTCGTCCTCAGCTTAAGGCCCATGGTGCAAATGAAACGAACCGCTTTTTTCATCTCCGATGGCACCGGTATCACCGCCGAAACCCTGGGCCAAAGTCTGCTGGCACAGTTTGAAACCATCGACTTCACCAAGCTCACGCGCCCCTACATCGACAGCGTGGAAAAAGCGCGCGCAATGGTACAACAAATCAATAGCGCCGCCGAGAAAGACGGCTCTCGCCCGATCATCTTCGACACCATCGTCAACCAGGACATTCGCGACATCCTGGCAGAGTCCGAAGGGTTCATGATCGATATTTTCGCAAGCTTCCTTGCGCCGCTCGAACAAGAACTGACTTCTCACTCCTCGTACTCGGTCGGCAAATCGCACTCCATTGGCCATAACTCGAACTACATGGAGCGCATCGAGGCAGTCAACTTCGCCCTCGACAACGACGACGGTGCGCGCACCCACTACTACGACAAGGCCGACCTGATTCTGGTCGGCGTTTCGCGCTGTGGTAAAACGCCTACCTGCCTGTATATGGCCATGCAATATGGCATTCGTGCCGCCAATTACCCGCTGACCGAAGACGACATGGAGAGCCTGCAGCTGCCAGCCGTGCTGAAAAAGCACAAGGACAAGCTGTTCGGCCTGACCATCGACCCGGACCGCCTCACCGCCATTCGCCACGAACGCAAACCCAACAGCCGCTACGCCAGCTACGCCCAGTGCGAGTTTGAAGTGCGCGAGGTGGAAAACCTGTTCCGCCGCGAGAACATCAACTTCATCAATTCCACGCATTTCTCGGTGGAAGAAATCTCCGCCAAGATCCTGGTGGAAAAAGGCGTCGAACGCCGCCTCAAGTAACCCGCACAACCCATTGACCTATAAAGAAAAGGCCCGACAACTTCGAGCCTTTTCCAGATCACCCGATCAGAACGAATCCCCCGGCACTCGCACCCAGCCTTCCATCAGAATGCGCGCCGAACGCGACATGATGGCCTTGGTCACCGTCCACTGACCGTCAACCTGCCTGGCCTGCGCGCCGACCCGCAGTGTTCCGGACGGATGACCGAAGCGCACCGCTTCACGTTCACTACCGCCCGCTGCAAGATTGACCAGCGTGCCCGGAACAGCCGCCGCCGTGCCGATGGCCACCGCGCAGGTACCCATCATGGCGTGGTGCAGCTTGCCCATGGACAGCGCACGCACCAGCAGGTCCACCTCACCTGCCTCGATCTCTTTGCCACTGGAAGCCTTGTAGGACTTGGGCGAACTGACGAAGGCGATCTTCGGCGTGTGCTGACGAGTCAATGCCTCTTCGGCCGTCTTGATCAGGCCCATGCGCAACGCGCCGGCCACGCGAATCTTTTCGAAGCGCGCCAGCTGTGCCGGATCGCCATTGATCGCCTCGCGCAGCTCGGTGCCCTGATAGCCGATGTCCTCGGCATTGACGAACACGGTGGGAATACCGGCGCTGATCATGGTCGCCTTGAAGGTGCCGACACCCGGCACTTCCAGGTCGTCGACCAGATTGCCGGTGGGGAACATCGAGCCGCCTTCCTCGCCATCGTCGGATGGATCAAGGAATTCCAGCACGATTTCCGCCGCTGGGAAGGTCACCCCGTCCAACTCGAAGTCGCCGGTTTCCTGCACCTGACCATTGCTGACCGGCACATGGGCGATGATGGTTTTCTGAATATTGGCCTGCCAGATACGCACCACACACACGCCGTTTTCCGGGATACGCGCAGGGTCAAGCAGACCGGCATGAATGGCAAACGCACCGGCACCGGTAGACAGGTTGCCGCAGTTGCCGCTCCAGTCGACGAAGGCCTTGTCGATGGAGACCTGGCCGTAGAGGTAGTCGACATCGTGATCGGGCTGACTGCTTTTCGACAGGATCACGCACTTGGAGGTCGAAGACGTCGCGCCGCCCATGCCATCGATATGCGCGCTGTACGGATCGGGACTGCCGATCACTCGCATAAACAGCTTGTCACGGGCCTCACCTGGCACCTGACAGCTTGGTGGCAGATCCTGCAGGCGGAAGAACACGCCCTTACTCGTGCCACCGCGCATATAGGTGGCGGGGATTTTGATTTGCGGGGCGTAAGCCATGAAATCGCTCCTGAACAATTCGGAGATACCCGTAGGGTGCACCGTGCGCACCGGCCCAAACATCGTTGCCTGTGGCGCGCACAGCGCACCCTACGGGATCGCGTTTAAACGGCTACTGTCGACTCGAGGAAGTCCTGAGCAAAGCGCTGCAGCACACCGCCGGCTTTGTACACATGCACTTCGGCAGCGGTGTCCAGGCGGCAGGTCACCGGCACCTTGACCACTTCACCGTTGCGGCGATTGACCACCAGAGTCAGGTCGCAGCGCGGCGACACATCGCCCTCGATGTCGTAAGTCTCAGTACCATCCAGGCCGAGGGTCAGGCGGGTGGTACCCGGCTTGAACTCGACCGGCAGCACGCCCATGCCCACCAGATTGGTACGGTGGATACGCTCGAAGCCTTCGGCGGCAATCACTTCCACACCGGCCAGGCGCACGCCCTTGGCCGCCCAATCGCGCGACGAGCCCTGACCGTAATCGGCGCCAGCGACGATGATCAGGTTCTGCTTGCGGTTCATGTAGGTTTCGATCGCTTCCCACATGCGCATCACCTTGCCTTCCGGTTCGACGCGAGCCAGCGAACCTTTCTTCACCGCGCCGTCGACCACGGCCATTTCGTTGACCAGTTGCGGGTTGGCGAACGTAGCGCGTTGCGCGGTCAAATGGTCCCCCCTATGAGTCGCGTAGGAGTTGAAGTCCTCTTCCGGCAAACCCATTTTGTGCAGGTATTCGCCCGCAGCGCTGTCCAGCAGGATGGCGTTGGAGGGCGACAGGTGATCCGTGGTGATGTTGTCCGGCAGGATCGCCAGCGGGAGCATGCCCTTGAGCGTGCGCTCGCCAGCCAACGCGCCTTCCCAGTACGGCGGACGACGGATGTAGGTGGACTGCGGACGCCAGTCGTACAGCGGGCTCTCGGCTTCTTCAAAGGCGCCCAGATCGAACATCGGGATGTAGATCTGCTTGAACTGCTCAGGCTTCACCGAGGCCGCGACAATGGCGTCGATCTCCTCGTCGCTCGGCCACAGATCTTTCAGGGTGATCGGCTTGCCGTTCGCATCAAAACCCAGCACATCCTGCTCGATATCGAAGCGCACAGTGCCGGCGATGGCGTAGGCCACCACCAGCGGCGGCGAGGCGAGGAAGGCCTGCTTGGCATACGGGTGAATGCGCCCGTCGAAGTTGCGGTTACCGGAGAGTACCGCCGTGGCGTACAGGTCGCGGTCGATGATTTCCTGCTGGATCACCGGGTCCAGCGCACCGGACATGCCGTTACAGGTGGTGCAGGCATAGGCGACGATGCCGAAGCCGAGCTGTTCCAGCTCGCTCAGCAGGCCGGCTTCTTCCAGATACAGCTTGGCGACTTTCGAGCCCGGCGCGAACGAGGTCTTAACCCACGGCTTACGCACCAGGCCCAGTGCGTTGGCTTTTTTCGCCAGCAGGCCGGCCGCCACCACGTTGCGCGGATTGGACGTGTTGGTGCAGCTGGTGATGGCGGCGATGATCACCGCACCATCCGGCATCAGGCCCTCACCCTCTTCCAGCTTGCCGGCGGCCAACTTGGCCTCGTCAGCAATACCACGCTCGTGCAGCGCCGAGGTCGGCAGACGCTTGTGCGGGTTGCTCGGGCCGGCCATGTTGCGCACCACGGTCGACAGATCGAAACTCAGCACGCGCTCGTATTCGGCAGTGGCCAGGGCATCGGCCCACAGACCTGTGGTCTTGGCGTACTGCTCGACCAGCGCCACCTGCTCCGGCTCGCGACCAGTGAGCTTGAGGTAGTCGATGGTCTGCTGGTCGATATAGAACATCGCCGCCGTAGCGCCATATTCCGGGCACATATTGGAGATGGTGGCGCGATCGCCGATGGACAGGCTGTCCGCACCCTCGCCGAAGAACTCGACCCAGGCCCCGACCACCCGCTCCTTGCGCAGAAACTCGGTCAGCGCCAGAACGATATCGGTGGCGGTAATCCCAGGCTGCCGCTTACCGGTCAGTTTGACGCCGACGATATCGGGCAGGCGCATCATCGACGGCAAACCGAGCATCACGGTTTCCGCTTCCAGACCGCCAACGCCGATGGCGATTACGCCCAGGGCATCGACGTGCGGGGTGTGTGAGTCGGTGCCGACGCAGGTGTCCGGGAAGGCAATGCCGCCGCGCGCCTGGATCACCGGGCTCATTTTCTCCAAGTTGATCTGGTGCATGATGCCGTTGCCGGCCGGGATCACGTCGACGTTCTTGAACGCAGTCTTGGTCCACTCGATAAAGTGGAAGCGGTCCTCGTTGCGGCGTTCCTCCACGGCGCGGTTCTTCTCGAACGCATCCGGATCGAAACCACCGAATTCCACGGCCAGCGAGTGGTCGACGATCAGTTGGGTCGGCACCACCGGGTTGACCTTGGCCGGATCTCCCCCTTGTTCAGCGATGGCATCGCGCAGGCCAGCCAGATCGACCAGCGCGGTCTGGCCGAGAATGTCGTGGCAGACCACGCGCGCCGGATACCAGGGGAAATCCAGCTCCTGCTTGCGCTCAATCAGCTGCTTGAGTGCATCGTTCAGGGCTTCCGGCTCACAACGACGCACCAGTTGCTCAGCCAGTACGCGGCTGGTGTACGGCAGCTTGGCATAGGCGCCTGGGGCGATGGCATCGACCGCCTCGCGGGTGTCGAAGTAATCCAACGTGGTGCCGACGAGCGGCTTGCGGTTATGAGTGTTGACTGAGCTGCTCATTATTTGCGGTCCTTGAGCGGCACGAACTTGAGGTCTTCGGGGCCGGTGTAGTTGGCGCTCGGACGAATGATCTTGCCGTCGATGCGCTGCTCGATGACGTGAGAAGACCAACCCGAAGTGCGGGCAATGACGAACAGCGGAGTGAACATGGCGGTGGGCACACCCATCATGTGGTAGCTGACCGCGCTGAACCAATCGAGGTTGGGGAACATCTTCTTGATGTCCCACATGATGGTTTCCAGGCGCTCGGCGATGTCGTACATCTTGGTGTTGGACTGTTCAAGCGACAGCTCATGCGCCACTTCCTTGATCACCTTGTTGCGCGGGTCCGACACGGTGTAGACCGGGTGACCGAAGCCGATCACCACTTCCTTCTTCTCCACACGGGCGCGGATATCGGCCTCGGCCTCGTCCGGGTTGTCGTAGCGCTTCTGGATCTCGAAGGCCACTTCGTTGGCGCCACCGTGTTTCGGCCCGCGCAGCGCGCCGATGGCGCCGGCGATGCAGGAATACATGTCGGAACCGGTGCCGGCGATCACCCGCGAGGTGAAGGTCGAGGCGTTGAATTCGTGCTCGGCATACAGGTTGAGCGAGGTGTGCATGGCGCGCACCCAGGACTCACGCGGCTTCTCGCCATGCAGCAGATGCAGGAAGTGGCCGCCGATGGAGTCGTCGTCGGTTTCCACGTCGATGCGCTTGCCGTTGTGGCTGAAGTGGTACCAGTACAACAGTGCCGAACCCAGCGAGGCCATCAGTTTGTCGGCGATATCACGAGCGCCCGGGTGGTTGTGGTCGTCCTTCTCTGGCGACACGCAGCCCAGTACGGACACGGCGGTGCGCATCACGTCCATCGGATGGGCCGAGGGCGGCAGCTGTTCCAGTGACGCCTTGAGCGCCGCCGGAATACCGCGCAGGGCCTTGAGTTTGCTCTTGTAGGCGTTCAGCTCAGCGAGGTTGGGCAGCTTGCCATGCACCAGCAGGTGAGCGATTTCCTCGAACTCGCAGCGGTTGGCGAAATCCAGCACGTCATAGCCACGGTAGTGCAGATCGTTGCCGGTACGGCCGACGGTGCACAGGGCGGTGTTGCCGGCGGCGGTGCCAGAGAGGGCCACGGATTTCTTCGGCTTGAAGCCTGGGGTGGTTTCCGGGGTTGCGCTCATGCTTATCTCCTCAAATCCGGTTCATGCGTTGTTATTTTTTTGCGGCAAACAGGGCGTCGAGTTTCTGCTCGAAGGCGTGGTAGCCGATACGGTCGTACAGTTCGGCACGGGTCTGCATCAGCTCGATCACGTCTTTCTGGTGGCCGTTCTGGCGAATCGAGGTGTAGACACTTTCTGCAGCCTTGTTGGCGGCGCGGAAGGCCGACAGCGGGTAGAGCTGAATGGCCACGCCGACCGAGGCCAGCTCGTCACGGCTGAACAACGGCGTGGCACCGAATTCGGTGATATTGGCCAGTACCGGCACATTCAGCGCATCAACGAAGCGTTTGTAGGTCGGCAGGTCATAGGCCGCCTCGGCGAAAATGCCGTCGGCACCGGCCTCTACATAGCGTTGGCAGCGCTCGATGGCGGCGTCTACACCCTCAGCTTGAATCGCGTCGGTGCGGGCAATCAGGAAGAAGTCAGGATCGGTCTTGGCATCGGCGGCAGCGCGCACGCGATCGACCATTTCCTCGCAGGAAACGATTTCCTTGCCCGGGCGGTGACCGCAACGCTTGGCGCCAACCTGATCCTCGATGTGCGCGGCGGCGGCGCCGGCCTTGATCAGGTTCTTGATGGTGCGCTCGATATTGAAGGCACTGGGGCCAAAGCCCGTGTCGATATCCACCAACAGCGGCAGGTCGCAGACGTCGGTGATACGGCGCACGTCGGTGAGCACGTCATCCAGGGTGTTGATGCCCAGATCGGGCAAACCGAGGGAGCCGGCCGCGACCCCGCCACCGGACAGGTAAATGGCCTTGAAACCCGCGCGCTTGGCCAGCAAGGCGTGGTTGGCATTGATCGCACCGATTACCTGCAAGGGCGACTCGATGGCAAGCGCCTGACGGAAACGCTGGCCTGGGGAAAGCTGACTCATGACTCACCTCGTGGTTTGGCTGTCTTGGTGTGTGCGCCCGTGCTGCTGGAGAAATGGCGCTCGATATTGCGTTTGGAAGCCCCGATATGACGGCGCATCAACAACTCGGCCAATTCGCCGTCTCGGTCGGCGATGGCATCGAGAATACGATGGTGTTCGGCAAAGGCCTGACGCGGACGATTGGGCGTCGCGGAGAACTGCAGGCGGTACATGCGCACCAGTTGATAGAGCTCGCCGCAGAGCATCTGGGTCAGGGTCTTGTTGCCACTGCCCTGAATGATCCGGTAGTGAAAGTCGAAATCGCCTTCCTGCTGGTAATAACCGACGCCCGCCTTGAAGGCAGCGTCCTGCTCATGCAGGTCGAGCACCGCGCGCAACTCATCGATTTCTGCCTGACTCATGCGCTCAGCGGCCAGGCGACAGGCCATACCTTCCAAGGACTCACGAATCTCATAGAGTTCGATAAGTTCGGCGTGACTGAGCGACACCACCCGCGCGCCAATGTGCGGCACGCGCACCAGTAGGCGCTGGCCTTCCAGGCGATGAATCGCTTCACGCAGCGGGCCACGGCTGATGCCATAGGTGCGCGCCAATTCAGGCTCGGAAATTTTGCTGCCGGGGGCAATCTCGCCCTTGACGATAGCCGCCTGAATACGCCGGAAAACCTGCTCAGAAAGCGTTTCAGCATCTTCCTGGCTGGACTCGAGCGGCTCAATTACATCAAGCATATTGTCGACACTGCGCAAATTAAGTGCCTGAAAAATACGCCCAGAAGACATTGACGTCAAACAAACCAAGAAGATTGTTGACAGTGCGCAGCACTACTTTAGTCGCCCGCAGTCGCGACCTTACTTGCATAAACGCCTATAAGCGCCTGTCACGACTGAAAAACCCCATGTTAGAATGCAGCCCGTTTAACACGAGCAGAGGAATTTCTGACTGCCTGCTAGACTCCAAGCCCAGGCGCACCAAGAGCCGCTTGCGCACCCTGCATGTGCTTGCCCCTTCATCAACACCATACTTCAGGACTTATGACACTAAAGCCCACCATTCTTCTGCTATGCCTGCTACTTACTCCCAGCCTGAGTTTCGCTGCGGAGAAGACAGTCTATGGGCTTAATGAATACGTCCGTTTATTCGACCTCGACCTGAAGCTTGCCGCCAAGCTCGACACCGGCGCCAAGACCGCATCACTGAGTGCTCGCGACATCAAACGCTTCAAGCGTGATGGCGAAACCTGGGTACGCTTCTACCTGGCCATCGACGAAGCACATAGCAGCCCGATCGAACGCCCCCTGGCGCGCATCAGCAAGATCAAACGCCGCGCAGGCGACTATGATCCAAAGGAAGAAAAAACCTATACGGCACGCCCCGTGATCGAAATGGATGTGTGCATGGGCAGCAGCCTACGCACAATTGAAGTGAACTTGACCGACCGCAGTGCTTTCCAATACCCGTTGTTGATAGGCTCCGAAGCACTCAAACGCTTTTCGGCGCTGGTCGATCCGAGTCTTAAATACGCAGCAGGCAAACCTGCTTGTGCCCCTGACGCAAACCTTGGCGAGTAATTCCCATGCGCTCTCTTACCCTCCATCTGAAAGTCCTGGTCATACTCCTCGTGAGCCTGGGCGTTCTGATCACGGCTTATCAGATCTTCATCCTCGGCATCCCCATGACCGAAGACGAAACTGATGACCTGTGGAACATCGACGCCAAAGTCGAGTTCCAGGCCAATCCACGCGAGCCAGTAAAGCTGCAGATGTTCGTGCCGCCGCTGGCCCAGGATTACGTCAGCCTGAATGAGAGCTTTATCTCGAATAACTACGGCGTGAGCATCAATCGCGCCGACGGCAACCGCAAAGTCACCTGGTCCGCACGTCGCGCCAGTGGCAAGCAAACTCTTTACTACCGTTTGGTCCTGACCAAGCGCTACAGCGGCGAGCAAGCCAAGGCCAAGGGGCCGATCTTCCGCGACAGCATCCCGGTTGAAGGCGCCGAGAAGATTGCTGCCGAAGCGTTGCTGGCACCTATTCGCCAGCACTCGGCGGACGTTGAAACCTTTATCAGCGAGACCATCAAGCGGGTTAACAACAGCAATGACGACAACGTCAAACTGCTGTTGGGCGGCGATGCCTCTACCCCGAACAAAGCCAAAGTAATCGAACTGCTGCTGTCCATCGCCCATGTGCCAATGGAGCGCGTACACACCATTCGCCTGGCTGCGGATATCCAGCAAAACCCAGAACTGTGGCTGCGCAGCTTCAACGGCGAGAACTGGCTGTATTTCAACCCAGAAAGCGGCGAGCAAGGCCTACCGGTTGATCGTCTGGTCTGGTGGATTGGCGATGACAACCTGGTCACCCTGGAAGGTGGCAAGCAGGCGCAAGTCAGCTTCAGCCTGAACAACAGCGAAATGAACGCCATTCGCCTGGCCAAGCTGACCGACGAAAATACCGACGCTGACTTCCTCGAATACAGCTTGTACGGCCTGCCGCTGCAAACTCAGCAGACCTTCATGATCATGGTGATGATCCCGATTGGCGTGCTGGTGATTCTGATCCTGCGTAACCTCGGTGGCCTGCAAACTCTCGGTACATTCACCCCAGTTCTGATTGCCCTGGCTTTCCGTGAAACCCAGTTGGGCTTCGGCATTATCTTGTTTACCGTGATAACCGCTCTGGGTCTGTCGCTACGCTCCTACCTCGAACACCTGAAGCTGCAGATGCTGCCAAGGCTATCGGTGGTGCTGACCTTTGTAGTGGTGCTGATTGCGGTGATCAGCTTGTTCAGCCATAAGCTGGGCCTGGAACGCGGCCTGTCCGTAGCCCTGTTCCCAATGGTAATTCTGACCATGACCATCGAGCGCCTGTCGATCACTTGGGAAGAGCGCGGCGGCGGCCATGCCTTCAAGGTCGCCATCGGCACCCTGTTCGCTGCCACCCTGGCGCACCTGCTGATGACCGTGCCGGAACTGAACTACTTCGTGTTCACCTTCCCGGCCGTACTGATGATTCTGGTGGGCTTCATGCTGGCGATGGGTCGCTACCGTGGCTACCGCCTGACCGAACTGTTCCGCTTCAAAGCCTTCCTCAAGGACTAATGCCATGTTCGGTCTGATCAAGACGTGGAAAGCCCTGGAAGCCAAAGGCATCATGGGCATCAATCGGCGTAACGCGGACTACGTGCTGAAGTACAACAAACGGCACCTGTACCCGATCGTCGATGACAAGATCATCACCAAAATGCGCGCTATCGAAGCGGGTATCGATGTGCCGGAAATGTACGGCATCATCGATACCGAAAAAGGCATCGATAACCTGCGTGCAATCATCGGTGATCGCCCGGACTTCGTGGTCAAGCCAGCGCAAGGCGCTGGCGGTGACGGCATCCTAGTGATCGCGGATCGCTTTGAAGAGAAGTACAAAACGGTCTCAGGCAAGATCATCAGCCACGAGGAGATCGAGCATCAGATCTCCAGTATCCTGACAGGCCTCTACTCCTTGGGCGGTCACCGTGATCGCGCGCTGATCGAATACCGGGTCACACCCGACCAGATCTTCAAGAGCATCAGCTACGAAGGCGTGCCGGACATTCGCATCATCGTGCTGATGGGCTATCCAGTCATGGCCATGCTGCGCTTGCCGACGCGCCAATCCGGCGGCAAGGCCAACCTGCACCAGGGCGCCATTGGTGTCGGTGTAGACCTGGCCACCGGCGTGACCCTGCGCGGCACCTGGCTGAACAACAAGATCAGTAAGCACCCGGACACCACCAATGCGGTAGACGGTGTGCAACTGCCCAACTGGGACGGCTTTATGAAGCTCGCCGCCGGCTGCTACGAGCTCTGCGGTTTGGGCTATATCGGCGTGGACATGGTGCTGGATCAGGACAAGGGCCCATTGATTCTCGAACTCAACGCCCGCCCTGGCCTGAACATCCAGATCGCCAACGACTGCGGCCTCACCCACCGCGCCCACGCAGTCGAGGCGCGTATCGCCGAACTGCAGAAAAAAGGTATCGTCGAAACCGCCGAAGAGCGCGTGCGCTTCTCGCAAGAGCTGTTTGGCCATGTCTCGATTGCGCAAATCTGATTGATCACACAAACAAAAAAGCCCGGACAAGTCCGGGCTTTTTTATGGCTGTTTGATTGGGTCGCTAACGCACAATCGCCAATTCGAATGCGCCTTCATCGCTGTGTGCATGGGTCTGCATACCAGCCTCATCGACTGCCAGCGCCTGCAGGGGCCGCTTGAAGGGTTTGTTATCCAGGGTTTGCAGGCTGCGATCTTCATCCTTAGTCAATAGCAGCACATAGTGCTCACCGGCTGCGGCTCTTACCGGCACAGTACCTTCGATAAAGGTGCGGATTCCACGCCATCCGGCCACCCAGTCCGCTCTCATCTGGCCAGGCATTCCAGGGCCATCTGGCCACCTGTTCCACGGCCATCCGGCCGGGCAGTCGGAGCGCAGCGACGCAGGGGTGGCA
>NZ_JAAQXA010000088.1:0-580 GCF_012985775.1 Pseudomonas sp. WS 5011 | reverse complement strand
ACTTCGCCCGCTGCCGCGCCATCGCCGACAAGGTCGGTGCCTACCTGTTCGTCGACATGGCCCACGTGGCCGGTCTGGTCGCCGCTGGCGTCTACCCGAACCCGGTGCCGTTCGCCGACGTGGTCACCACCACCACCCACAAGACCCTGCGCGGCCCGCGCGGCGGCCTGATCCTCGCTCGCAAGAACGAAGAGATCGAGAAGAAGCTGAACTCCGCCGTCTTCCCGGGCGCCCAGGGTGGCCCGCTGGAGCACGTGATCGCCGCCAAGGCCGTGTGCTTCAAGGAAGCCCTGCAACCCGAGTTCAAGGCCTACCAGCAGCAGGTCCTGAAGAACGCCCAGACCATGGCCAGCGTGTTCATCGAGCGCGGCTTCGACGTGGTTTCCGGCGGTACCCAGAACCACCTGTTCCTGCTGTCCCTGATCAAGCAGGACATCACCGGTAAGGACGCCGACGCCGCCCTGGGTCGCGCTTTCATCACCGTGAACAAGAACAGCGTGCCGAACGACCCGCGCTCCCCGTTCGTCACCTCCGGCCTGCGTATCGGCACCCCGGCTGTCACCACCCGCGGTTTCAAGGA
>NZ_JAAQXA010000008.1:0-216844 GCF_012985775.1 Pseudomonas sp. WS 5011 | reverse complement strand
CACCCGTTCCGGGTAATCAAGCGTCAGTTTGGTTATGTGAAGACGCGGTTCCGTGGTCTGGCCAAGAACACGGCACAACTGGTGACGCTGTTTGCGTTATCAAATCTGTGGATGGCACGCAGACATTTACTGACGAATGCGGGAGAGATGCGCCCGTAATATGGGCAATAGCCGCCGCGAGGTGCTCGCGGCGGTTAGAAATACAGAAATTAGCGGGTGATCTGGTCGTTTTTGATCGGTTTGCCGCTTTCAAAATCGGCAGGGGCTGAAGTCAGCCTGAAATACAGGGCTTTTTCAGACCATCCTTAAGCAGCACCGGGTACCAGCGCAGCAGCTCTGGCTCACCAGCCAGGCCCAGAAGCAGGCAAAAGCCCAGGGCCACAGCGGTCATCCAGCGGTTGCCCGGCTTGCCCCATTGGCTGAGCGCGCGGGCCAGCCACAGGCCACCAAGCAGCAGGGCGAACAGGCGTGGCGACAGGTGCTCCATGCCGTAGTACACGGCAAAGGGGTAGAGCAGTCCGGCCAGCAGCAGGAGCAGGCCAAATAGACGACTCATTATTCGCTGGCTGGAGCGTTAACCAGCTGCAGCACCGCCTCGACCACGTCACCCACCGTGCGCACTGCCTTGAACTCTTCGGCCGCAAGCTTCTTGCCGGTCTGGCGCTTGATGTGGTCGATCAGGTCCACGGCATCGATGCTATCGATCTCAAGGTCCTGATAGAGGTTGGCTTGCGGCGTAATACGTTCGGCGTCCAACTCGAACAGCTCCACCAGGGCATCGCGCAAGGTCTCGAAAATCTCTTCACGGGTTTGCATCGGCGGCTCCCTCAGGCGGTCTGTTGCGATGACACGAATGCCGCCAGGCTGGCTACGTTGGCAAAGTGCTTGCGGGTGTCTTTGGCTTCAGCGTCGATCTTGATGCCAAAGCGCTTCTGGATCGCCAGGCCGAGCTCCAGGGCGTCGACCGAGTCCAGGCCGAGGCCTTCGCCGAACAGCGTCAGGTCGGCGGCAATGTCTTCGGCCGCCATGTCTTCAAGGCCCAGGGCATCGATAATCAGGTTTTTAATTTCCAGCTGTAAATCGCTCATCTTTGGCGAGCTCCTTCATAAAGTGTTGGTGCAGAAAATCGTTGAGTTTGCGCGAGGCTATCGGCGGCGCCCCCATGGCATTGAACTGCTGTGGGTCAATATCCTCGCCTACGCGTAGGCGAATGTGAAAACGGCGCGACGGAATGCTGTACCAGGGCTCGGCTTTGGTCAGGGTGGTGGGGCTGACGCTGATCACCACTGGGGTGACGATGCGTGCGCCACGAATCGCGATGGCCGCTGCACCACGGTGAAACTCCGGGGCCTGCCCCGGCGTGGTGCGCGTGCCTTCGGGGAATATCACCAGGGTCTGGCCGCTTTGCAGCGCGCCGGCGGCTTCGTCGAGCATGTCCATGCTGCCGCTGTTGCTGATGAAGTGGGCCGCGCGCAGGGGGCCGCGCATGCTCGGGTTGTCCCACAGGGTTTGTTTGACCACGCAGTTGGCATCACGAATAAAGGCGATCAGCACCACCACATCGATCAGCGAGGGGTGGTTGGCGATGACCATTTGTCCCGGTTGACCGAGGCGTTCGATGCCTTCGACTTCGTAGGTCAGTACGCCGCTGCGGTACATAAAGCGCACGAACAGGTAGAAGGTTTTGCTCACCACCGCGCGGGCGCGGGTGCGCCGGCTCAGGGCATCGCCTGGCAGCAGGGTCAGCAGCGGGAAGATCAGCACGCGCAGCAGCACACCGCCGATGCCGAACAGGCTGAAGCTCAGGGCCGTGGCCACCAGCCGCCAGACATAGGGCGGGCTGTAACGGCTCAGGCCTTGTTGCGTGACCAGGTCCATTGTCGGTTCTTCCAGTGGTGCTGCAGGGTCGGCTGGTCGCTGCACAGGGCGCGGACCAGGTTGAGAGCGTGGGGCCATTCGCTGCCGGCGCCGTCGCCCCGGCTCAGGTGCAGCTGCCAGTCATCGCCCGGCGTCAGCAGTAGGCCAACGGCATAGGGGAACGGGACGTCGTCGATAAATGGCGCGTAAAGCTCGGGCGGAGTTTCTTCGGCAATCACCACTAGCACTGCTGGTGCGCCGTCGTGGAGCATGCCGCAGGCTTCCAATATGGCGTTTTCCAGGCCGTCGCCGGCGCCGGCAATGGCCGTCATTTCGCTGTGATCGCCGCGCTGGATCGACCATAGACCGATGATCGCGTTGT
Source organism: Pseudomonas sp. WS 5011 (assembly GCF_012985775.1). NCBI lineage: Bacteria > Pseudomonadati > Pseudomonadota > Gammaproteobacteria > Pseudomonadales > Pseudomonadaceae > Pseudomonas > Pseudomonas sp. WS 5011. The sequence continues at coordinate 214,605 of NZ_JAAQXA010000008.1, read as the reverse complement.
GCACCGAGAGGCTGAACTGGGTCGGCGACAGCGGCTCGTTGTGCGCCAGATCACTGAGAATGGTCAGGGTGCGCGGGGTTTCGCCATGCCGGCTGGCGAACACCATCGGTAATTGCGGGTGCGCTTCGGCCAGCGGCCAGGCGACGTGGAAGGCCATCCGCGCCAGGCGGCTCAGGCGGCGGCGCTGCATGGCCGGCAGCGCGCTGACATCCGGTTGCTGGCCCGCATCCACCAGGCGCGACGGTGCCTGATGCCAGGCGCACCAGTCAGCCGTGCTGTCCAGGCCAGGAGCCCAGGCACGCCATTGTTCGATCCTGAAATGTGTCACGCGGTGGGCATCCATGTCGGCTGCCGCCAGCCGCAACCAGCGGAGGGCTTGGCAGCAGGCATGGCGAAGTGCTGGCATTATCCAGACCGTACGGGCCGTGCGCAAATCTATGGCCTACTGTTCTGACCGGAGGCGGCGGGGTTTTGCCGAAAATCTCGCCCTTGTCACGTAGTTTGCATAGAATCCGGGACCATTTCGGGGTTTATGCGGGATTCAGGGGGTATTTCATGCGGCGCGTGATCTTCAATCAGAAGGGCGGTGTGGGGAAGTCCAGTATTGCCTGCAACCTGGCCGCGGTCAGTGCTTCCCAGGGCTATCGCACGCTGCTGATCGACCTAGATGCCCAGGCCAATTCGACCCATTACCTCACCGGCCTGACCGGTGAGGACATCCCCATGGGCATTGCCGAGTTCTTTAAAGGCACGCTGTCATCGGCGCCGTTCGGCAAGAAAGGCAGCGTGGATATCTACGAGACGCCGTTCGACAACCTGCATGTGGTCACCGCCACCGCCGAGTTGGCCGACCTGCAGCCGAAGCTTGAGCAAAAACACAAGATCAACAAGCTGCGCAAACTGCTCGAAGACCTCAGTGAAGACTACGAGCGCATCTACCTCGATACCCCACCTGCGCTGAATTTCTACACCGTCTCCGCGTTGATCGCGGCTGACCGCGTGTTGATTCCGTTTGACTGCGACAGCTTCTCGCGCCAGGCGCTGTATGGCCTGCTGCGCGAAATCGAGGAACTCAAGGAAGACCACAACGAGGGCCTGGAAGTCGAAGGCATTGTGGTCAACCAGTTCCAGCCGCGCGCCAGCCTGCCGCAGCAGCTGCTCGATGAGCTGATTGCCGAGGGTCTGCCGGTGCTGCCGGTCAACCTGATGAGTTCGGTGAAGATGCGCGAATCTCACCAGGCCTGCACGCCGCTGATCTATCTGGACCGCAACCACAAGTTGACTCAGCAGTTTGTCGAGCTGCATGACCTGCTCAACAGTGCTGATTGAGTTGAGTCTGGATAACAAAAAAGCTGCCTAGGCAGCTTTTTTGTTGGGCGAAGAAAACCTACCTGACGACGTAGATGTCGCAGGGCGCCTTGTGCAGGAAATGCTGCGCTAGGCTGCCGAGCAATGCTTGCGACAGTGCGCTGCGGCCGTGGCTGCCGAGTACCAGCAGTTCGGTGTTGGTGCTTTTCAGGCGCGCTTGCAGGCAACGCAGGATGCCGCCTTGCTCCACCGAATGAGTCAGGGTCGGGCCTTTCTCCGGTAGGTTCTGCGCTTCATCTTCCAGCAACTGGTTGATCAGGGCTTTTTGCGTGTTCAGTTGCGCTTCAACCTGCTTGGGCGTGCCCTTGTCTGGCTCGAAGACGTGCAGGGCGTGCAGTTCGGCCGTTTCCGGCAGCAGGCGGTAGGCCTGGCCGAGGGCGCTGCAGGCGCAGAGTGAAAAATCGATGGCCGCCAGTGCGCGCTGGTATGGCTTGAAATCGTTACGCGCTACCAGCAGCAGTGGCACCGGGCAGTTGCGGGCAATGCGGTCGAGGCTGGTGCCGGAGAAGAAGTCGTGGCGCTGGTGATGGCCGCCGAGTACCAGTAAGTCGCAACCCAGCTCATTAAGCTGTTGCAGCACCACTTCCGAGGGCTTGATGCCGGTGCGGATCAGCAGTTGGCTGCCGGGTGGGGCGTATTGGGTCAGGCTGCGGTCCAGCGCCTGCTTGGCCTGCTCATGCTCCTGACTGCTTTTACTCGGGTCGAGCACATGCAGGATGGTCAGTTTGGCGCTGAATTGCTTGGCCAGTTGCGTGGCGCGGCACAGCGCCATATCGGCAGTGTCGCGCAGGTCGTGGGCAATAAGGATGTGGCTGGGCATGGTCGGCGTTCTCCTGCCGATGCATGTCGGCACATTTATTGTGACCTCGAGTCATAGCTGGACTTTTGACCTAGGGCAAGGTCAGGTGTCAGCGTGCGCGCAATTGGTAAAGGCCGCGACTCTCGGCCACTACTTCACCACTCTCATCGGTTAGCTGCAACTGTAAAACATACTCGGCTTTGCCCAGTTCTGTTGCCTGTTTTTGCAGCTGCTGGATTTCCTCTGCTGCAAGGTGTGCCTCGACACGAATATCGCCGGTTGCCGGGCGGCGAAAGCGCAGGTTCATTTCCTTGATGATGGGGTAAAAGCGCTGGGCATCGAAGCTGGTGAGGAACAGCGCACCGCCGGGAATTTCTGCCAGGGTGAACAGCGCGCCGGCGTACATGCTGCCGATATGGTTCTGGTTACCCGCCAGCGGCATGCGCAGGCGCACGTGGCCGACTTCCAGCACTTCGGCCTTGAGCCCGCTGCGCTGGACAAAGGCAATCTGTTCTTCGGTGAGCTGGCGCACCAGTTCGATAGGCATCGTCATGCTTGGCTCCACAATTATTGTTGTGCAGCCAGCCTAAGGGTTGGTCGATGGCAGGGTAATGACCGCAAGGCTGCCGGTCGATTGACCAATTCGCTCAGATGCCCTGCTGACGCAACCAGCCGAGCAATTGCGGCAAGGGCAGCGCGCCACTCTGGCGAGCCACTTCGATGCCGCCCTTGAGCAGGATCAGCGTCGGGATCGAGCGAATGCCCATTTCAGCCGACAGCTGCGGGTTGGCTTCGCTGTCCAGCTTGGCCAGGCGGCAGTGGCCTTGCAGCTGCGCGGCGGCCTGTTCATAGATCGGAGCAAAGCTGCGGCACGGGCCGCACCAGCTCGCCCAGACATCAATCAGCAACGGCAGGTCGCCTTTATTCTGCGCGTCGAAGTTGGCCTGGGTCAGGTCGAAGGGTTTGCTGGGTAGCACCTCCGATTTGCAACGGCCGCAGCGCGGCGCATCGCCCAGGCGCTCGGCGGGAATGCGGTTAAGGCCGTTGCAGTGTGGACAAGGGATCAGCAGAGGGTTGGACATGGGCGACTCCAGAGGCGGTTATCCCTTATCTGGAGTCGCTTATGCGGATATCAAGGGCGATCAGCCCGCCGCAGCGTCCAGCGCCTGGGCTAGGTCGGCGAGGATGTCGTCGCTGTGCTCGATACCGATCGACAGGCGCACCATGTCACGCGGTACGCCGGCGCGCTCCAGCTCTTCATCATTCAGCTGGCGGTGAGTGGTCGAGGCCGGGTGGCAGGCCAACGATTTGGCATCGCCGATATTCACCAAACGCACCACTAACTGCAGCGCATCGATAAAGCATGCGCCTGCAGCCTGGCCGCCCACAATGCCAAAGGACAGGATAGAGGCCGGCTTGCCGCCGCAGAAACGCTGCGCCAGTGCGTGCTCGGGGTGATCGGGCAGGCCAGCGTATTTGACCCACGCCACCTGTGGATGATTTTGCAGGTAATGGGCGACCTTCAGCGCATTCTCGCAGTGGCGCTCCATGCGCAAGGCCAGGGTTTCCAGGCCTTGCAGAATCAGGAAGGCATTGAACGGCGACAGCGCTGCCCCGGTGTTGCGCAGCGGCACCACGCGGCAGCGGCCGATAAAGGCCGCCGGGCCGAAGGCTTCGGTGTAGGTCACGCCGTGATAGGAAGGATCCGGGGTGTTGAGCAACGGGAAGCGCGCCTTGTTGTCCGCCCAGGGGAACTTGCCGGAGTCGACGACGATGCCGCCGATGCTGGTGCCGTGGCCGCCGATGTACTTGGTCAGCGAATGCACAACGATATCGGCGCCATGCTCGAACGGGCGGCAGAGAATCGGCGTGGCCACGGTGTTGTCGACGATCAGCGGCACGCCATGGCGGTGCGCAGCGGCGGCCAGTGCGGCCAGATCGACGATATTGCCGGCCGGGTTGCCGATGGACTCGCAGAATACGGCTTTGGTTTTGTCGTCGATCAGCGCTTCGAGGGCGGCGATGTCGTCATGGGCAGCAAAGCGGGTCTGGATGCCGAAGCGCGGCAGGGTGTGGGCCAGCAGGTTGTAGGTGCCGCCGTAGAGTTTGGCCACCGAGACGATATTGTCGCCAACCTCGGCCACGGTCTGGATCGCGTAGGTGATGGCGGCCATGCCCGAGGCCACGGCCAGCGCGCCGACACCGCCTTCAAGCGCAGCCACGCGCTCTTCGAGCACGGCGTTGGTCGGGTTCATGATCCGCGAGTAGATGTTGCCGGCGACCTTCAGGTCGAACAGATCGGCACCGTGCTGGGTGTCGTCGAAGGCAAAGGAGCTGGTTTGGTAGATCGGCACCGCCACGGCCTTGGTGGTCGGATCAGGGCTGTAACCGGCGTGGATGGCCAGGGTTTCCAATTTCATGCGCGCGTTCCTTCAGGGCAGTTTGAAAGACCCGCAGCATGGCCAAAGCAAGAAGGCCCGGTCAATGCGCTGGCGCAATGAAACGGGCCTTGGGTTAGATCGATGTATTTGCCGCTTATGCCGCTAACAGGCCGCTGAAAACTACCTGCGTTGCCATCGCGGCGTTAAAAACAGGCTCACAGCCAACGGTTGAACGTGCGTTAGCACGGCCCCGAAGGGGTGAGCGAAGCGAATCAAGTGCTCATTTACAGCTCGTAAACTGCGCTTTTTCGCCGTTTTGACCAGCCGAAGGCTGTTACTGGCGTAGCGCCTTGCGCTGGCTGCCTCGCCTACGTTTTCAACGGCCTGTTAAACCGGTGTTAGCGGGAAGAACCAGGGGATTACAAAACTGGCCACAACCCACAGCAGCAGATTGAGTGGAATGCCGACCTTCATAAAGTCGGTAAAGCGATAGCCGCCGGCGTTGTAGACGAAGGTGTTGGTCTGATAGCCGATGGGCGTGGCGAAGCTGGCGCTGGCGGCGAACATCACTGCGACCACAAAGGCGCGCGGGTCTACGCCCAGGTGCTGGGCCATACCGATGGCAATCGGCGTGACCAGTACCGCTACAGCGTTGTTTGACAGCACTTCGGTAAGAATCGAGGTGAACAGGTAGATAAACGACAGCATCAGCAGTGGCCCGGCCCAGGGCATCAGACCCATGACATTGCTGACCATCAGGCTGACCAGGCCGACCTTATCCATGGCGATGCTGATAGCCAGCATGCCGAAAATCAGGCTGAGAATTTTCCAGTCTACTGCCTTGTAGGCGTCTTCCACGTCCAGGCAGCGGGTCGCCAGTACGGTCACCGCGCCGATGATCGCCAGGCCCTCGATGGGCATTACGCCAAACGCGGCGAGGATCATCACCGCCAGGGTGGCAATAATCGCAATCGGCGCCTTGTCGCGGCGGAAGGCACGCTCCTGCACGGCATTGAGGCTGATCAGCTCGCCGTTGTCGGCGAAACGCTTGATCTGCGTCGGCGTACCTTCCACCAGCATTACATCGCCGAACTGCAGTTCGAAGTCATCCAGGTTGCCCTGGATGTTCTCATCCTGACGGTGCACGGCGAGCACGGCGATGCCGTAGCGCGCGGTGAGGTCGAGGTCGCGCATCGGCCGGTGGCTGTAGCGCGAGTTACGCCCGACGATGGCCTCGGCGAGGATCACGTCGTGGCTGCTGATGGTTTCGAAGGCATCGCTGCGGTTGAAAATCAGGTGGCCGCTTTCGCGCAGCTCCACCACATCCTTGACCTGGCCGTGCAGTACCAGTTGGTCGCCCGCCACCAGTAGGGTGTCGTGGGCCGGCTCGGTGAGCTCTTGCTCGTCACGGAAGATTTTCAGCACCTGCAGGCCACTGCCACCGTTGAGGTTGGCTTCGTGCAGGGTCTTGCCGATTACGGGCGAGTCATGCGGTACCAGCAGCTCGGTCATAAAGGTGCGGTCAAGGTTCGGGCGCAGCTGCTTGGACAGGGTTTCGCGCTCAGGCAACAGGCGATGGCCGATGGTCAGCAGGTAGGCCATGCCGAAGGCGGCCATGATCAGGCCTGCGCCGGTAATCTCGAAGATGCCGAAGGGCTCCAGGCCCGCCTTGCGCGCCACGCCGTCGACCAGAATATTGGTCGAGGTGCCGATCATGGTCAGGGTACCGCCGAGGATGGTGGCGTAGGACAGCGGAATCAGCAGTTTCGACGGCAAGGTGCCGGCGCGGCGGGCCAGGGAAATCGCCACCGGAGTCAGAATGGCCACCACCGGTGTGTTGTTCAGGCAGGCGGAAATCACCAGGGCGGTGACGGTCAGCCCGGTGAGTACGCGAATCGGGCTGGTACCGACCAGATCGCCCAGCCAGTTACCCAGGGCGTCGATGCAGCCGGTGCGCTCCAGTGCCGCTGAGAGTACGAACATGCAGGCGATGGTCACTGGCGCCGAGTTGCTCAGTACGCTGAGTACTTCCCCAGGCGTCAGCAGTTGGGTAATCAGCAGCGCAGCCACGGCGATGGCCGCGACGATGTCCGGGCTCCACTTCTCGCGCACAAAGGCGTACAGCACCCAGATCAGCAGGGCACCGACAAACAGCAAGGGCAGAGGAAGAGAGTCCCAGAACATGAACATCCTTAGCGTTGAATCTCGTGTGAGGTATCGGGCACGCCAATCCAGACGGGGCGGCCACGCAAGGCGGAGAAGATAAGGGTTGCTGCTTAGAGAGTCTAAGAATGTTTGGAAAGGTTTATATGCCTTTTCGATTTAATAGATAAGGCTGTACCGGCCGCTCTAGCGGGCACTGTGCCTGTGCGCTGGAACGGTGGCGGATTAGGCTCAAGGCTTTATCGGGCAGGAGGTGATATGCGTCAGCTAGGCATTCTGGGTGGCATGAGTTGGGAGTCCACGGCCAGCTATTACCGTTTGCTCAACCAGGGTGTGCGCGAGCGACTCGGCGGTTTGCATTCGGCACCGCTGCTGTTGCATTCAGTGGACTTTGCCGAGGTCGCCGAGCTGCAGCGGTGTGGCGACTGGCAGGCGGCTGGGCAGATGCTGGCGCAGGCGGCTCAGGGGCTTGAGCAGGCGGGGGCCACGGCCCTGCTGCTGGCCACCAACACCATGCACAAGGTGGCGCCGGCCATTGAGGTGGCGGTGCAGATACCTCTGCTGCATATTGGTGATGCGGTTGGTCAGGCCCTGCAACGCCTGGGTGTGCGCCGCGCGGCTTTGCTCGGCACGCGTTTTACCATGCAGGAGGACTTCTACCGCCAGCGCCTGGCCGAGCGCTTTGCGATTGAGGTGATTACGCCGGACGCGGCGCAGATGACGGAAATCGACCGGGTGATCTTTGCCGAGCTGTGCCAGGGCCAGTTTCTGCCGCAGGCGCGGGCGTTCTATCTAGACTGCTTGCGCACGCTGCAAACCCAGGGCGCCGAGGTGGCCATCCTCGGCTGCACCGAGATCGGTTTGCTGCTCGATGGCCTGGATGCCCCACTGCCGCTGCTCGACAGCACCGAACTGCATGTGGCCATGGGGCTGGAGTGGATGTTGGGGGCTTGAGCGCTGCTCAAGACGAGCAGCTGATTTCCAGGTGCTTGCCCCATTCCGGCGGTCGCTGGGCGTAGCGTTCGAAGCCTGGCTGTTCGTCGAAGGGCCGCGATAGCACTTGATGCAGTTCGCGCACCGGGGCGTAGTCGCCTTGCTCGGCGGCCTCGATCACTTGCTGCGCCAGGTAGTTGCGCAAGATGTACTTGGGGTTGACCGCGTGCATGCGCATGCGGCGTTGCTCCGTGTCGTCACCATCGCGTGCACTGCGCGCGAGGTAGTCAGCTGCCCAGGCATCGAAACCAGCCAGGTCGGTGAAATCGTCGCGCAGACGCGCTACGGCTTGCGCGGCCGGGCTGTCGCCGAGTTCGCGGAAGAACAGGGTGTAATCCACTGCGCTGCTCTGCATCAGTTGCAGCAGGCGCTGCACCAGGGCTTCATCGCCCTCATCGGCACTGAGCAGGCCCAGGCGCTTGCGCATCAGGTCGAGGTAATGCGCCTGGTACAACGGCAGGAACAGGCCGAGCGTCTCGCGCAGCGCGTCGACATCGACCAGCGGCACCAGGGCTTGGCCGAGGGCGGCGAGGTTCCACTGGGCAATGGGCACCTGATTGCTGAACGAGTAACGGCCGGTGTCATCGGAATGGTTGCAGATGTGCTGGGCGTCGAAATCATCGAGAAAGGCGTAGGGGCCGTAATCGAAGGTGATGCCGAGGATCGACATATTGTCGGTGTTCATCACCCCGTGACAGAAACCGTAGGCCTGCCAGTAGGCGATCATCGTGGCGTTGCGTTCGATGACTTCGCGGAATATTGCCAGATACGGCTGTTCCTGCTGCAAACAGTCGGCGTAGTGGCAGTGCAGCACGTGCTCGGCCAGCTGTTTGAGTTGCTCATGTTGCTGGGTGTAATAGAAGTACTCGAAGTGACCGAAGCGGATATGGCTGGGCGCCAGGCGCAGTACCATCGCCGCGCGTTCTTGTTTCTCCCGCCAGACCGGCGTGCTGGAGCCGGTCACGCACAACGCCCGCGAGCTGGGGATGCCGAGGGCGTGCAGGTGTTCACTGGCGAGAAACTCGCGGATCGATGAACGGAGTACGGCGCGGCCGTCGCCCATGCGCGAGTAGGGCGTTTGTCCGGCGCCTTTGAGGTGCAGGTCCCAGTACTCGCCGGCGTCGTTGATGACCTCACCCAGCAGCAGGCCACGGCCATCGCCCAGGCGCGGGTTGTAGCCGCCGAACTGATGCCCGGAATAGACCATGGCGCGTGGCTCGGCGGTGCTCCACAGCTTGTGCCCGGCGAAGATCTGCGCAAACACCTCGCTCTCGGCTTCACTCGGGTCCAGATCAAGCAGGGCCATGGCGGCCGGGCTGGCAACGACCAGGCGCGGCTCGGCAATCGGCTCGGGCAGTACGTGGGTGGAAAATACGTCGCCGAGGCGGGCAAAACGGTTGTCGAACTGCAGCTCGATAAGCGGCTTCACGGTCAGGCTCCAGCCGGGCACATACGGCCCGGCAGTGATGAGGTGGCAGCCCGCGCTGGCGGGCCTGGCGGCAGGCTACTGCGGGTCGATTGCAGGTGTCGGTGGTGGTAATTGTCCCTGCTGTGCATCGGCTGCCGCTGTGGCGGCCACCATTTGTCCGGTGGTCAGGTTGAGTTCCTGGCCGTGCAGGTTCTTGATCATTACCTCGACCTGGTTGAAGGCCATTTCCACGTTGTGCTCACGGAAGCTCAGGGCGATGCGCGTGAGGATTTCATCGGTGGCGGCGTTGCGGTCGCCCAGCTCGCGCACATGGAAGCGCAGCTCGTAGTCGAAGGTGCTGGCGCTGATAGTCAGGAAGAACAGCAGCGGTGCTGGGTCGCGCAGTACCCGCGGGTTTTCCTCGGCGGCCTGCATCATCAGCTTGCGCGCCAGCGGCAGGTCGGTTTCGTAGGCTACGCCGATCTTCACGATGACCCGGGTAACCGTGTCGTTGAGCGACCAGTTGATCAGCTGGTCGGTGACGAAGGTCTTGTTCGGCACGATGATTTCTTTGCGGTCGAAATCGGTGATGGTGGTGGCGCGAATGCGGATCTTGCTCACCGTGCCGGACAGGTTGCCGATGGTCACCACGTCGCCGATGCGCACCGGGCGTTCGAACAGGATGATCAGGCCGGAAATAAAGTTGGCGAAGATCTCCTGCAAGCCGAAGCCCAGGCCCACCGACAGGGCGGCGACCAGCCATTGCAACTTGTCCCAGCTGACGCCGAGGGTCGACAGGGTGGTAACAAAGCCGATGGCTACGATCAGGTAGGACAGCAGGGTGGTGGTGGCGTAGGCGCTGCCCTGAGCCAGGTTCAGCCTGGAGAGCACCAGTACTTCGAGCAGGCCGGGCAGGTTGCGCCCCAGGGCGATGGTGATGCCGACGATGATCAGTGCGCCGAGCACATCGCTGAGGCTGATCGGCACCAGAGTGGCGGCATCACCGCTGCCGCTGCTGTATTGGTAGAGGGCGATATTGTCGAGGTAGGCAAACACCGAGATCAGGTCCGCCCAGACCCAGTACAAGCCCGCGATAAAGGTGCCGAGCAGGGCCAGGCGAATTAGGCGCAGCGACTGCTGGTTGACCTGTTCGATATCCAGGGTCGGCTCCTCGACCACGGTTTCCGTGCCTTCGCCGCTGTCCTTGCTCTGTGCCTGGCGTTTGGCCGTGGCGCGCTGGTAAGCCAGGCGACGTGCTGCCACGCCCAGGCCGCGCACGAAGGTGGCCTCGATGACCAGCCAGATCACCAGCAGATACAGGGTGTTGATCAGACGGTCGCTGAGTTTCAGTGCGGTGTAGTAGTAGCCGAGGCCGACCGCGATGATCAGCGCCAATGGCAGCAGGCTCAGGCCGATGCCGATCAGCATGCGGAAGGCTGAGGCATGCTCGCGTGCCGGGCCGGTGAGTAGCAGTTTGTGCAGCAGCCAGACCATCAGTGCGTAGCAGGTCAGCACCACGGTCAGGCCGATCACGTCATCGCCCAGGCCGGCCGGTTGGTGTTTGGCCACCGTGACCACGGCGACCATGGCCATGACTACCAGACCCAGACGGCGTACCTGGCGATGCAGGAAGGCCACCTGTGAGCGGCCCCAGCGGAAGTGCAGCTCGGCCACGCCGCCATCGGCGAGGATGCGGTACAGGGTGTAGAACACCAGCCAGGCCTGGGCCATCTGGAACAGCGCCTCACCCAGGTTGGCGTTCTGTCCGCGGGCATCCATTTGCAGGGCAAAGCCGCACAGCGCCAGGAACAGCGTGCCGGGCAGGGCCAGCAATACGTTGAGCATGATCGCCATCGGCGTGTGCAACTGGCTGTCGCGTTTGAAGTGGCCGATGTCTTGATGCAGTTCTGCGAGCTTGCGATACAGGTAGCCGCGGCGCCACAGCAACAGCGCAATCAGCAGCAGCAGGGGCAGGAACAACAGTGGCCGCTCGGTCAGGCCTGCACCCAGCTGACGCAGGTTGGAGCCCCAGGGCAGTTCGGCAATCTGCCGTTCGAGCAGGCGCGGCACGGACTTGATCCACTCCAGATCCAGCGGTTTGTTGCTGGGGATCCAGAACATCTGCTCGTCGAGGGTGGCGCGCAGGGTTTCTGCGGTGGTTTTCAGCTGCTTCTGATTCAGCTGCAGGGTGATCGACTCATTGAGCAGGGCGTTCAGCTCACGGTTAAGGCGGTCGATCAGCTCGCGGCGGGTATCGGCGATGGCCAGCAGGTCGGTGCGCAGGGCCTGGTTGCCGGCCTCGTTAGGCTGGGCGCTGAGCAGGTTGTCGACATACACGCTGGGGTTGTTGATGGCTTCGCGCTGCTGATTGAGCTCGAACTGGTACAGGCGCAGGTCGGCGATCTGATCGGGCAGGTTGCTGTCGATCTTCAGCGTCGGCAGGGCTTGCTGCTGCTTATAGAGGATGCGCGAGAGCAGCAGGCTGCCTTGCAGCACGCTGATCTGTTCTTCCAGGGCCTGGTCGCTCTGGCTCAGGCTGTCGAGTTGCTGCTTGGTCTGCAGATTCAGGCGGGTCAGTTCATTGAGCCGATCGGTGGCGCGCAGCAGGTAATCGGAGAGCTTCAGGTTGATTGCGCTTTCCTGTGCCAGCAGGCTGTCGGTGCCGGCCTTTTCGACCTCGCGTGACTGTTCGGCGAGGGTTTGTTCGGAGAGGTCGCGGCGCTTTTCATTGATCAGGTTCTGCAGGTCGAGCAGTTCCTGTTCAAGGCGTTTGATGCGCTCTTCCAGCAGGCTGCGGCGGCTGTTACCGAGGTCCTGCAGCAGGCTGTTGCCGGCCAGTTCCTGGCGGCGCAGCTGTGTTTGCGCATCAAGCTTGGCCAGTTCGGCATTCAGCTGGTTACGCCGCTCGTTGCTCAGCGGTTTGCTGGCATCGCGGCCGCTTTTCAGGATGCTGTTGATTTCCTGGCTGCGGGTCTGGTTGCCGCTGATTTCTGCCTGGGCGCGTTCCGGGCGAGTCTGCGCGGTGATCACCAGGCTATTGGCCTCGATGATCTGCTTCTGCCACTCGTTGAGTTGTGCGTTGCGATCGGCGAGCAATTGCTCGAGCTGCGGCAGTGTGCTTTTGCCGTAGCGCAGATTGACCTGGGTGGGTGTGCTGTTTTTCAGTCGCTCGTAATCGCGTTGCGCCTCGCCAATCAGGCGTGGGGCTTGCTGCAGCTGTTTCTCAAGGTCGGCGCGGCGCTGCTCGCTGTCGGCTTTTTCATCCAGCAGCGCAAGGGTTTTCTCCAAGGTCTGCTTGACGGCCAGTTGCTCGGCTTCCGGCAGCTTGCGGTCGGCCAGGTTGTCCAGGCTGCTTTGTACGTCAGCCCGGCTAGGTGGCTCGGCAGCCTGGAGCAGCGGGGCGCTCAGGCACAGCCCGAGCAGTGCGACGGCAAGATAAGTGCGAAGAGAGGGCATAGTGACGATCGTTGGCTCGAAAAGAGGCTGAGTTTAACAGGCGCCTGGCTAAGCGCCTGTGCCGCATGTAACGGCTCTTGGGCGCTAGATTACGCTCTTGTGCTGCGCTTTTTAACGCAACAGCGCTGGCGCGTAACCCGGCGCTTAAAGGAAGAGCCCAGGGCCTGGGCGACTGCCTTCGGGGAATCTGACGCCGACCTTGCGGATCTTGTTCCCTTCCATGGCGGCCACGGTCCAGGTCAGGCCTTGCCATTCCACCTGGTCGCCGATAACTGGCGAGCCGCCAATCTTGTGGGCGATAAAGCGGCCCAGGTGCAGCTGGCCTTCGGCGCCTTCCAGTTGCAGGCCGTAGAGTGCGGCGATGGCGGCCAGTTCGGCATCGCCTTCCAGTACGAAGTCACCGAAGAAGCGCAGGTCCTGGCCGCGCGTTGGCGCCTGGCTGAACAGTTTGCCGAGGGCGGGCAGGTCATGTTCGTGGCCAACCACGCAGAGCAGGTCGCCGGCATCCAGAGTCGTGCTGCCGGAGGGGTGCAGCAGTTCCTTGCCACGGAACAGCGCGGCGATACGCGTGCCTTCGGGCATCTTCAGTTCGCGTAAAGGCGCGCCGATGCACCATTTTTCCGCACCGAGGCGGTAGATAAACAGCTCCCACTGGCTGGTCGGGTGCACGTCCAGCCCAGCGCGCGATACCGGTGCGGGCTCTGGTGGGACGGTCACGCGCAGCAACTTGGCGGCAAACGGCAGGCTGGTGCCCTGCAACAGCAGCGAAACCAGCACGATAAAGAACGCCACGTTGAAGAACAGCTGGGCATTCGGTAAGCCGGCCATAAGCGGGAACACCGCCAGGATAATGGGCACCGCGCCACGCAGACCGACCCAGGCGATAAAGGCGCGTTCGCGGTCATGGAAGGCCTTGAAGGGCAGCAGGCCGATAAAGATCGACAGTGGGCGGGCGAACAGAATCATCCACAGCGCCAGGCCCAGAGCCGGCAAGGCAATCGGCAGCAGCTCGTGCGGGGTGACCAGCAAACCGAGAACCAAGAACATACCGATCTGCGCCAGCCAGGTCAGGCCGTCGAGCATATGCAGGATGCCGTGGCGCGAGCGAATCGGCCGGTTGCCCAGCAGCAGGCCGCACAGGTAGATCGACAGAATGCCGCTGCCGCCGACGGCGGTGGTGATGGCGAAGATGATCAAACCGCCGCTGACCACCAGCAGCGGATACAGGCCGTTGGCCAGTTCCATGCGGTTGATCAGGTTGAGCAGCAGCCAGCCGCCACCGAGGCCGAACAGCGCGCCGATGCCGAACTGCTGCAGCAACTGCACCAGCAAGCCCCAGCTCAGGCCATCCTGGCCGCTGGCGAGCATGGCGATTAGGGTGACGGTGAGGAACACCGCCATCGGGTCGTTGCTGCCGGACTCGATTTCCAGGGTGGCGCTAACCCGTTCGTTCAGGCCGCGCCCGCCGAGCAGGCTGAATACCGCAGCGGCATCGGTGGAGCCGACGATGGCGCCGATCAGCAGGCCTTCCATCCAGCTCAGGTCGAACAGCCAGGCCGCTGCTACGCCGGTCAAACCCGCAGTGATCAATACACCAACGGTGGCTAATGAGAGGGACGGCCACAGGGCGACGCGAAAGCTGGAGACCCGCGTTCGCATGCCACCATCGAGCAAGATGATGGCTAACGCCAGGTTGCCGACCAGATAGGCCAGTGGGTAGTTGTTGAAGACAATGCCGCCAGGGCCATCGGTGCCGGCGAGCATACCGACAGCGAGAAATATCACCAGAATCGGGATGCCGAAGCGCGAGCCGAATGCACTGACCAGGATGCTCATTGCGACCAGAACGCCACCGATCAAAAACAGATTATTGATGGTGCTGGCATCCAAGGCGCGTACTCCGTGCGGGTTGGTGAGCGTGCCACTATGCATGGCCCGTGCCAGAGATTCTAACCGCTGCCTTCACACCGCGCTCAAAAAAAACGCCCCGCGTTCAGCGGGGCGTCAGTTTCAACAGCGCTTCGCTGGGTTTAGAACCAGGTGTCCTGCATGCCCAGGCAGGTGTCGTCGCGGGCTTCGAGAATCGCCAGGTCGTGGTGGCAGCTCGGTACTTCCCAGGTCAGGAAGTAACGCGCGGCCTGCAGCTTGCCTTGGTAGAAGTCGACATCGCTGGGATTGCCTTTCGCCAAGCCTTCCTCTGCGCGGATTGCCTGTTCCAGCCAGCGCCAGCCGATCACGGTATGGCCGAACACCTTCAGGTACAGCGCTGAGTTGGCTAGGCCTTCGTTGACCTTGCCGCTCATCAGGTCGCCCAGCAGCGCCAGGGTCACGGTTTGCAGGCGTGCCAGCAGTTGCTCCAGCGGCTGGCGCAGGGCGGTCAGCGAAGCGTGGGCTTCGGCGCGTTGGCAGGTGCCGTGGATCAGCTTGAGCAATTGCTTGAGCGCCGCGCCGCCGTTCATCGAGACCTTGCGGCCGAGCAGGTCGAGGGACTGGATGCCGTGGGTGCCTTCGTGGATCGGGTTGAGGCGGTTGTCGCGGTAGTACTGCTCCACCGGGTAATCGCGGGTGTAGCCGTGACCGCCGAGAATCTGGATGGCCAGCTCGTTGGCTTTGAGGCAGAACTCCGACGGCCAGGATTTGACGATCGGGGTAAGCAAGTCGAGCAGCTCCAGGGCGATGCGCCGTTCTTCCTCGGTTTCCAGGGTCAGGGTGTCGTCGAACAGGCGCGCGGCGTACAGACCGAGGTCGAAGGCACCTTCCACGTAGGCTTTCTGGGTCAGCAGCATGCGCCGTACGTCAGCATGCTCAATGATCGCCACCTGGCTGGAGGTCGGGTCCTTGCCATCGGGCAAGCGGCCTTGCGGGCGCTGGCGGGCATAGTCCAGCGAGTACAGGTAGCCGGCGTAGCCGAGCATCACCGCGCCCATGCCGACGCCAATGCGCGCTTCGTTCATCATCTGGAACATGTAGCTCAGGCCATGGTGCGGTTTGCCCACCAGGTAGCCGACGCAATCGCCGTTATCACCGAAGTTCAGCGCGGTGGAGGTGGTGCCGCGCCAGCCCATCTTGTGGAACAGCCCGGCCAGGACCACGTCGTTGCGCTTGCCCAGGCTGCCGTCATCATTGACCAGAAACTTCGGCACGATAAACAGGCTGATGCCTTTAACGCCCGCCGGGGCATCCGGCAACTTGGCCAGGACCATGTGCACGATGTTTTCCGACAGTGGGTGGTCGCCGCCGGAGATAAAGATCTTGTTGCCCTTGAGCCGGTACGTGCCGTCTTCGGCTGGTTCGGCGCGGGTGCGGATGTCCGACAGCGAGGAGCCGGCATGGGGCTCGGTCAAGGCCATGGTGCCGAAGAAGCGGCCGTCGATCATCGGCTGCAGAAAGCGCTGCTTCTGCTCAGTCGTGCCGAAGTTCTCGATCAGGTTGGCCGCGCCCATGGTCAGGAACGGGTACGAGGTGGTCGCCGCGTTGGCCGACTGGAAGTGGGCGAAGCAGGCCTGCGACAACAGGTTGGGCAGCTGCATGCCGCCGACGTCGAACTCGCGGGTGGCGTTGAGGAAGCCGGCCTCGAGGAAGGCATCCACCGCCGGTTTGACTTCGGGGATCAGCACCGCCGCGCCGTCGACGTACTCCGGCTCGTGTTCGTCATTCTTGCGGTTGTGCGGGGCGAACAGGTTTTCCGCGATGCTGCGGGCGGTGTCGATGGCCGCGTCAAAGGTTTCGCGGCTGTGTTCAGCGAAACGCTCACGCTGGGTCAGGCCTTCGGCGTCCAGCACTTCATACAGCTCAAAGGCCAGGTTGCGGGAACTGAGCAGAGACTCGGACATGGGTGTACCTCCGGTTGCGATGAGCCGAGTCTAAGCAGCTGCACGTGCGGCTCCCAGCACTATTAATAAGCGTGATAACGGGGCGTTGGGCCGGAGCGGTCGGGTAGGGTGGGTGACGCTTTATCCATCCAGCAGATCGCCAAGGTAGATGAAAAGACGTCATCCACCCCGACGGGGCTGTGCAGCAAGGGACGTGCTTATTGGACAAAGCCCTGCGCCAGCTCGCGGGTTAGCTCAGCGGCGCCGATATTCTTGCAGCCGCTGACATTCTGCCCCGCCCAGAGCGGAGAGAAATCACCGCTGCCCAGGCTTTCAGCTTTGCTGCGCAACGGCGCAATGGCTGCCGTCGCCAGTGGGAAGGCGGGTGTCGCCGGGCTGATTGGGCCCAACTCGCGCATCACCCGGTTGACGATGCCACGCGCCGGACGGCCGCTGAACAGGTTGGTCAGGGCCGTGTGCTGTGCTGCCGGGCTGTGCAGGGCGGCACGGTGAATGGCGCTGGTGCTGGCTTCATCACAGCACAGGTAGGCGGTGCCGATTTGCACCCCGGCCGCGCCAAGCGCCATGGCCGCGCGCACTCCGGCAGCATCGGCGATGCCGCCGGCGGCAATCACCGGCACGCGTAACGCCTGGACGATCTGTGGCAGCAGGGCGAAGGTGCTGAGCTGGCTGCTCAACTCATCGCTGAGAAACATGCCGCGATGGCCGCCGGCTTCCAGGCCCTGGGCGATGATCGCATCTGCGCCATTGGCTTCGAGCCACAACGCCTCTTCAAACGTAGTCGCCGAACTGAGCACCTTGGCCCCGCACGCTTTTACGCGCGCCAACAGCTCAGCCGAGGGCAGGCCAAAGTGAAAGCTCACCACGGCCGGCCGGAATTCATCGAGCAGATCGGCCATCTCGGCACTGAACGGCAGGCGGCCGGGACCGCTGGCAATCGTCGCGGGATCAATGTCGAACTCGCGGTAGTAAGGACTCAGCGCCTCACGCCAGGCGGCTTCGCGTGTGTCGTCGGCTGTTGGCGGGGTGTGGCAGAAGAAGTTCAGGTTATAGGGCCTGCGCGTCTTCTCGCTGAGCGCCTGCAGCTCCTTGCGCAGGCCAGCGGCATCAAGCATGGCGCAGGGCAGCGAACCCAGCGCTCCGGCGTTGGATACGGCAGCGGCTAAACCATGCAGCTGCACGCCAGCCATGGGGGCCTGGATCAGCGGTAGCTCAATGCCCAATAGGTCTTGCAATGACATGTGGGTTCTCTTTTGCCGGATGGATCAGTGGCCACCGTACTGATCCATCCGGCGCCTGGCAAACTGGTAAACTGCCCGGCCACAGGAGTCCGCCCAATGAACTACCGCCACGCCTTCCATGCCGGCAACCATGCCGATGTGCTGAAACACTATGTCCTCACTCGCCTGATTGCCCTGCTGTCACGCAAGGAGGCGCCGTTCGCCTACCTCGACAGCCATGCGGGTATCGGTCTGTATGACCTGCGCGGCGATCAAGCCAGCCGCACGGGTGAGTGGCTGGAAGGTATCGCCCGGCTGTGGCAGGCCACCGATGTACCGGACCCGCTGCTGGATTATCTGGAAGTGATTCGGGCGATGAACCCGGATGGCGAGCTGCGTCATTACCCCGGCTCGCCGGAGCTGGCGCGCCTGCTGACCCGCGAGCAAGACCGCTTGCACTTGAACGAGAAGCACCCGGAAGACGGTCGTCTGCTCAAGGAAAACATGCACGGCGACCGCCGCGTGGCCGTGCACCTGGGCGAGGGCTGGTATGTGCCACGCGCCCTGCTGCCAACCCGCGAGAAGCGCGCCCTTCTGTTGATCGATCCGCCGTTCGAGCAGGTCGATGAGATGGAACGCTGCGCGCAATCCCTGAGCGAAGCCATCAGTCGTATGCGCCAGGCTGTGGTGGCGATCTGGTACCCGATCAAGGACCTGCGCCAGCTGCGGCGTTTCTACAGTGACCTGCAAAAGAGCAAGGCACCCAAGCTGCTGCGCATCGAACTCTATGTGCACCCCACTGACGAAGCGGCACGCTTGAATGGCTCCGGCCTGGTGATCAGCAATCCGCCATGGGGCTTGGAAGATGAACTCAAGCAGATCCTGCCATGGCTCGCTCAGCTGCTCGGGCAAAGCCAGGGCGGCTGGCGCCTGGATTGGCTGATTGAGGAAGGCAGCGCGGGCTAGCGACCTTTGCTCGGTTCGACAAAGTAGCTCAGCTGCTGGCGTGGGTTGAGGTACTCCAGCGCTTCGCGCGGCAGCTGCGCCGGGCGCAGGCTGCTGGCGATGCCGAGGCGTGTTTCCTGTTCCAGGTCGATGATCAGCGCCTCGTTTTTGGGCACTTCGGCATCGTAGACCACCAGCGTCGGTTTCAGCGGCAGGCTTGGGTTCATGCCCAAGACCAGGCCGTATCGCTGGTCATCCAGCTGCACCAGGCAGCCCGGTGGATACACCCCCATGCAGCGGATAAAGGCTTTCAGCGCCACCGCGTCGAAGCGCGCATTGTATTGCTTGAACATCAACGCCAGCGCTTCGTGCGGGCTCAGGCCATCACGCGGGTTGAGCGGGTTGCACAGGTTGTCGAACTGGTTGGTGATGCACACCAGACGGCTTAGTCGGCCGATGGCTGCTTCACGCAGCTGACGCGGGTAACCGCTGCCGTCGCAGTATTCATGGTGCTCGTTGATGACGCGCAGCACTTCATCATCCAGCATCAGCTTGTGGCCCATGCGCAGGCCAAATTCACAGTGCAGCTGCAGCAGCTGCTGTTCCGGACGGGTCAGCGGCTCACTTTTCAGCAGGACCTTGCTGGGCACCTCCAGTTTGCCGACATCGTGCAGCAGCGCCCCCATGCCGAGGACATGGCAGTCCTCGCTGTCCAGGCCGAGTTGGCGACCCAGCATCAGGCTCAGTACGGTGACGTTCAGGGAGTGCAGGTAATTGTCTTCGGCGGCCTTGCTGTTGATGGTGTGCAGCACGGCGCCGCTGCCCCCCAGCAGCGTATCGACCATCGCGCCGACCACCTCGCCAGCCTGCTTGCAGGCTTCTTCTGGGCGGCTGCGTAGCGTCTGGTTGAGGGTTTTGACCTGTTGGCTGGCCTGAACGAATTTGCGGTCCACTTCGGCCAGGCGTTTGCGCAGGGCCTTGAGTTTTTCCGCACGGGCCAGGCTGGCCTGCTGCTGTGGCGAGGGCGGTGCTGCCGGTACTGGGGTGACGACCGTTGCTGTGGGTTCGGTCGCGCTCAGGGGCTCACAATCACTGCGCTCGGGGTCATAGCGCAGGCGTGCAACCCCCAAGGCGCGCAGGGCCTTGATCTGGTTTTCATCCTTGATCTTGAAGTTGCTGAAGGCAAAGTTGTGTTCCCACCAGGCCAGTTCAAGCTGGATATACAGGCCGACACACAGCTGGTCGGGGGATATGTAGGCTGAGGGTGCGGGCATGCGGGTGTCGAGGATGATGGCTAATGGCTTGCAGTCTAGCGGTTTGCCTACCTCGTGGCAGTAGGCGACAGCCGCTTCTGCACTATTTACCGGGTGGCGGGCTGGCTGGCGTTGTGTCCTGCAGCGCGTGCTCGACTTCCTCTGCCCATTGCAGCCAGGACTGTTCACCCAGAATGCCGCGCCGCAGCGTTAAGTAAGGCATGCGCAGAGCGTGGCGCTGCTCGGCGGGTAAGCCGTGGTAGTCGCGCTCAATGCTCATCAGGCTGTCCAGCGTTTTGCGGTGCACGGCGATATGCCGCTGCATTTCTTCACGCAGGTTGTCGGGTGAGGTGTGTGCGCCGGCATACAGCTTTACCAGCAGCGCATCGTTGATGGTATTCGGCTGCACTGGCTCGCCCAGCCAGCGCAGCAGTTCGGCATGGCCGGCTGGGGTCAGGCGGTAGTTCTTTTTGTCCGGGCGGGTGTCTTGGGTTTGTGCTTCAAACGCCAGCCAGCCGGCTTCGCTGAGCTTTTTCAGCTCCAGGTACACCTGCTGGTGTTTGGCGTTCCAGAAGTAACCCAGGCCATCCTTGAAGCGCTTGAACAGGTCGTAACCGCTGCCGGGCTCGCTTTCGAGCAGGATCAAAATGGCGTGCTTGAGTGACATGGGCGGACTTTAACGGCTGCTGCCTGAGATGCGCCGCAGTATACGGGATATGCAAAAAGTTGCATGGGTGGTGAATGCTTGCCTATTATGCAAAAACTTGCATAACAAAAATAACCACGGAGCTGCCCATGAAACGCACAGGAACCCGCTTTCGTTCGCGTCTGGCGCGCAACGATTACGACGCCATCATCATCGGCTCCGGTATCGGCGGCCTGACCACCGCCGCGCTGCTGGCCAAGCTCGGCAAGCGCGTGTGCGTGCTGGAGCAGCATTACACCGCCGGCGGCTATACCCACAGCTATGAACGCGAAGGCTACGAGTGGGACGTGGGCGTGCATTACATCGGCGAGGTGCACAAGCCCTGGTCGGCGATCCGTCGGGTGTTCGATGTGATCAGCGACGGTAACCTCGAATGGGCGCCAATGGACGCCCATTACGACCGCATCGTGATGGGCGAACAGACCTATGACTACGTGGCCGGGCGTGATGAATTCAAAGCGGAGATGGCGCGCCATTTCCCCGGCGAGGCCGCAGTGCTCGACCGCTATGTCGATCTGCTCAGCGAGGTCAGTGCCAAGGTGCCGCGCTTTTTTGCGGGTCAGGCGCTGCCGCGCTCACTGGGTATGCTCTACGGCAAATTGCGCCGTCTGTGGCTGCCGGATTACTTCTTCAAAACCACCCGTGAAGTGCTTGAAGGTCTGACCGACAATCAGGAGTTGATCGGCGTGCTGACCGCGCAGTGGGGTGATTACGGCCTGCCGCCGGCCGAAGCCGCCTTTGTGATGCACGCTATGGTCGCCAAGCACTACATCACCGGCGGCAACTATCCGGTGGGCGGCGCGACAAAGATTTCCGAGACCATCATCCCGGTGATCGAGGCGGCAGGCGGTCATGTATTCACCTATGCCGGGGTCGACAAGATCCTGGTCGAAAAGGGCCGTGCGGTCGGTGTGCGTTTGCAGAAAGACGGCGTCGAGATTCGCGCGCCGCAGATCGTCAGCTGCGCCGGCCTGGTGCCGACCTATACCCGTCTGCTCGAACCGCAAGTTGCGAGCGACCATGGCCTGCTGGAGCAACTGCCCAAGGTCAAACTGTCGGCCGCCACCCTGTGCCTGTACGCCGGGTTTAAGGGTAGCGCCGCCGAGTTGAAGCTGCCGAAGACCAACTACTGGGTCTACCCGAGTCATGATCACGACCACAACGTCAGCAGCTTTATGGCCGGACAGAATCCGGCGATGCCGCTGATCTACATCAGCTTCCCCTCGGCCAAAGACCCGGCCTGGGATGCGCATTACCCGAACAAGGCCACGGTGGAAATCGTCGCGCCGACCCAGCCGCAGTGGTTCGCCCAGTGGAAGGGCACCACCTGGGGCAAGCGCGGTGCCGAGTACGAGGCGTTCAAGGCCGAGTTGACTGCGCAGCTGCTGGAAACCCTCTACCAGCATCAGCCGCAACTGCGCGGTGCGTTGGATTTCTGCGAGCTGGGCACGCCGCTGTCCACTGAGTGGTACCAGTGGAACGAACAGGGTGAAATCTACGGGATTGATCACACGGTCGAGCGTTTCGAGCAGCACTGGATTCACACCCAGACGCCGATCAAGGGCCTGTACCTGACCGGGGCGGATACGGTGACGGCTGGCGTGGGCGGCGCGTTGATGGCCGGGGTCATGACCGCATCGCGGATGCTCGGCTGGCGCGGTTACAGGGTGGGCAAGTTGTTGAAAAGCTGGAAGGCACAAGCGCCTACCGCCGCCAATGCGACGGCGGATGCAGCGGGCTAAACCACGACGTCGACACTATTGCCCAGATTGGGCGGGTTGCTCGGCAGGCTGGCTGGCGTGGCGGCCTCAATCAGGCCACCGATGTTGGCGGCCTGCAGTTCCAGGGTCTTGCGCAGTAACAGCAGCGAGGCCATGGCGGAGGCTTGCGCCGAGGCCTGGGACGCCACCTGGTTGGTCAGGCTGCTGAGTTCCATGGGGGTTCCTTCTGCGTCAGGTGTCTTCAGTCTGGCAGGCAAGTGCCCGTGCCACCCAGGCCACAATAGCCGCCGGGGTTCTTCGCCAGGTACTGTTGGTGATAGGCCTCAGCGTAGTAGAACGGTGGCGCCTCGCGTACTTCGGTGGTGATAGCGCCGTAACCGTTTTTGCTTAATTCCGCCTGGAATTTGGCCCGGCTGCTCTGTGCTGCGGCCAGTTGTTCGGCGCCGTAGCAGTAGATCGCCGAACGGTACTGGCTGCCCGTGTCGTTACCCTGGCGCATGCCTTGGGTCGGGTTGTGCGCCTCCCAGAACACTTTCAGCAATGCGGCGTAGCTGGTGACCTGCGGATCGAATACCACCAGCACGACTTCGGTATGGCCGGTCAGGCCTGAGCAGGTTTCGTCATAGGTTGGGTTCGGCGTATGGCCGCCGGCATAGCCGACTGCCGTGCTCCACACCCCCGGCTGCTGCCAGAAGCGCCGTTCCGCGCCCCAGAAACAGCCCATGGCGAATACCGCCTGCTCAAGGCCTTCAGGAAATGGCCCCTGCAGCGCATTGCCATTGACGAAATGCGCAGTCGGCACCTTCATCACGTCTGCCCGGCCGGGCAGGGCCTGTTCGGCGGTGGGCAGTTCGAGTTTGTGGGCGAGAATTTGCGAACGCAGAACCATGAGCCATTTCCTCAGCAGAAGCATGTGTGTCATAGACCGTTATAAGGCGGGCTTGTTACAGCCGGCTAGCCTTTGTTTGGATAGCGCTTGAGCCTTTCCAGCAGGTCGCGACCGGCGATAGGTTTGTCGAACAGGTAGCCTTGGCCGATGTCGCATTGCTGGCGGCGCAAAAAGTTCAGCTGCGCAGGTGTTTCAATGCCCTCGGCTACCACCTTGAGTTTCAGGTTATGTGCCATGGCGATCACCGCTGAGGTGATTTCCATGTCGTCCTGATTCTCCGGGATGTCCTTGATAAAGCTGCGATCAATTTTGATCACATCTATGGGGAATTTCTTCAGGTAGCTGAGTGAAGAATAACCGGTGCCGAAGTCGTCCATGGCCAGGGTCAGGCCCAGGCTTTTCAAGCGACTGAGCTGATGGCGGGTGTCGTCAGTGGCTTCCAGCAGCAGGCTCTCGGTCAACTCCAGTTCGAGCAGGGCCGGGTCGAGTTGTTCTTCATGCAGGATGGCGGCGATTTCACCCACCAGGTCCGGGTCGGAGAACTGTTTGGGCGACAGGTTGATGGCCATCTGCAGCGGCGCATGGCCGACGGCGATCAGCTGTTTGCTCATGCGGCACGCCTGGCGAGTGACCCATTTGCCGATGGGGATGATCAGGCCGGTTTCTTCCGCCACGCTGATAAATCTGTCCGGGCTGATCATGCCCTTGTCTGGGTGATTCCAGCGCAGCAGCGCTTCCAAGCCCAGCAGTCGACCCCGCTTTAGGCACAGCTTGGGCTGGTAGAACACCTCAAGCTCGTTCTGCATCAGCGCGCGGCGCAGGTTGCTCTCAACGAACAGCTTGTCGTGCGCTTCGGCATTCAGTGCATCAGTAAACACCTGCAGCTGATTTTTGCCGTTGGCTTTAGCTTTATGCAGCGCCAAGCCGGTGTGCTTCATCAAGGTTTGCGGGTCATCACCGTGATCGGGCGCGCAGCCCAGACCGATGGAGCCGGTGACGTTGATCAGCTGGTTGTCGACGAACAGTGGCTTGTCCAACGTCTGCAGCAGCTTTTGCGCCACCAGTTGACTGTCGGCCTGGTTGAGGTCGAGTAATACGGCAAATTCGTTGCTGGCAAAGCGGGCCAATACGCTGCTGGGGTGCAGGGTGTTACGCAAGCGGCGCGCGAGGCTGACCAGCAGTTTGTCGCCCGTCTGGTGGCCGAGGCTGTCGTTGATCCGTTTGAAATTGTCGATATCCACCAGCAGCAGGCTGATCGGTTTGCCGGGGTGCGCGCTGAAGTGATCTTCCAGTGAGCGGATAAAGGCGTAGCGGTTGCCGAGCCCGGTGAGATTGTCGCGAAAGGCCAGGCGCTCAATATGCTGCTGCGCCTGCTTGCTCGCCGTCACGTCTTCGTAGATGCCGATGTAGTGCGTCAGGCTGCCATCGTCGGCATAGACTTTGGACAACGACAGTTGCCCCCAGTAGGGGTCGAGGTTTTTCCGGCGGCTCTTGAATTCACCCAGCCAGCTGTTCTGTTCGGCCAGGCTGGAGCGGGCGTCAAACAGCAGGTCGCTGAGGTTTTCCAATGCCGGTATTTCGGACAGGCGGCGCCCCTGGACTTCGCTGGCGCTGTACAGGGTAATGGCGGTAAAGCTCGGGTTTACGTACTCCACCAGGCCATCACGGTCGAGCAGGATAAAGGCGCTTGAGCTTTGCTCGACGGCGCGTTGAAACAGGTACAACGCGTTGGTTGCAGAACGGCGTTGCTGGTTTGTCAGCACCTGAGCGTATTGATCGGCCAGTTCGCCAGCAAAGGCGATTTCGTCAGCCTGCCAAGTGCGTGGCGAGCCGCTATGTTCCAGGCACAGCACGCCCACCACTTCACCGGCGATGCGGATGCTGGCATCGAGCATCGCCGCGATGCCCATGGGTTTCAGGTAGCTGTTGCTCAGCTCGTGGGTGCGCGGGTCCTGGTAGGCATCATGGGCGTCGAGCGCCCGGCCGCTGTGCAGCGCCTGCAGGTAGGCGGGGTAGGGGCTGGCGTCGATGTCGGGTTGCTCGACATGCCGGCCCTGATCCTGTTGATACAGGGCCACCGCTTGCAGCATGTGCTGATTGAGGTTCCAGATGCCGACGCGGCTGACGCCATACAACTCACAAGCGCTTTTACTGATCAGTTCGGCGGCTTCACGCAAGGGGTTGCTGTCGCCGTAATGATGGCGCGCGAGGGTGACGATCAACTGTTGCTGGGCTTGTGTGCGTTGCTGTTGCGCCTGCAGCTCGGCCTGGCTGCGCTGGTACAGCTCGAGGGTTTGTGGCGACGGAGCGCTCTGCTCGTTCATCACCAGCAGGTAGCCGCGTAGCAGGTGTCGGCCGCGTTGCTTGAAGGCTTCGCCCACTTCCATCAGCGTCAGGCTGCCGCGCGGTGTGTGCAGGCAGTACTGCACACTGTAGTGGTGGCGGGCGGCCAGCTGCTGCGCAATGTTGTCATGCAGCTGGTGGCGAGCTGCGGGTTCCATCAGGCTGGCGTAGGGCGCATCGAGCAGGGAGCAGAGTTCATGGGCCGGCAAACCGAACTGTTGTTCGCAGCCTGAATCGAGGTACAGCAGGGCCCAGCTGGCTTCATTCAAGCGCTCGAAACGCAGTAGGCCGAGGCGCGAAGGCACTGGCAACTGCGTCACAACCTCGGCCGCTAAACGACTTGCGGCATCGGGATGGCTTTTCATTCGGTGGCTGGCTTCCAGTATGCTGATCGAAGCGGTAATCGACTCACTTCATTTATAGCGTCGGGTAAGGGTGCATCATGCAATTGCGACTGACAAGAAAACTAATATCCGCAGTGCTGCTGAGCAGCTGTATGGTCACCTCGACAGCGTTCGCAGCTGAGCCTGACACGGGTTTGAGCAGTGCCGAACAGGGCAATTATCTGCTCGAATTGAAACGCCTTTATCTGACCGAGAATGACCGCCAAGCGCTGCTGGCGCATTGCAATGATCTGCTTAAAACCTACGCCCTGCGCGCCGCTTATCAGGTCGGCCAGGCGCAGCGTCAGGACCTGCTCTATCAGCTGCGTCAGGGCGAGTCCGGCGAGCTGCTACTACGTGAAGAAACCCGTAGCCAGCAAGGCACCGATATTGCCGTGCGCAACCAGCGGGTGCCGCTGTTTGGCGTCGACCCTTTCGTGCGTTACGAATGCCCGAGTAGCGGCATCAGCTGCGTGCTGCACAACCCCAA
Organism: Pseudomonas sp. WS 5011; assembly: GCF_012985775.1. NCBI lineage: Bacteria > Pseudomonadati > Pseudomonadota > Gammaproteobacteria > Pseudomonadales > Pseudomonadaceae > Pseudomonas > Pseudomonas sp. WS 5011. The sequence goes on along the minus strand of NZ_JAAQXA010000008.1, from coordinate 188,254 downwards.
CGACGGCAGCCCAATGCTGACCATCGTGCGCGATCACAAGGGCTCTGCCGAACTGGCCAAAGCACTGAGCTTTCTGATCCGTAATCTGCAGAAAGGCTGATCGTCTCCCATAGTTCCACCGCTGGCTTAAATCTAAAAAAAACCCCGCCTAACTGGGCGGGGTCGAGGGTACGAGCGTGGCTGCTCGAAAGTTGATGCGTTACAGCAGCATGGTGCGGATGTCCGCCAGTACGTCACCCATGCGCTTGGTGAAGCGCGCCGCAGCGGCGCCGTTGATCACGCGGTGGTCGTAGGACAGCGACAGCGGCAGCATCAGCTTGGGCTGGAAGGCTTTGCCATCCCAGACCGGCTGGATGGTGGCCTTGCTCACACCGAGAATCGCCACTTCCGGCGCGTTGACGATCGGCGTAAAGCCGGTACCGCCAATGTGGCCGAGGCTGGAGATGGTGAAGCAGGCGCCCTGCATATCGTCGGCTGACAGCTTCTTGGTGCGCGCCTTTTCCGCCAGCACGGCGGCCTCAGCGGCGAGCTGCAGCAGGCTCTTCTGGTCGACGTTCTTGATCACCGGTACCAGCAGGCCATCCGGAGTGTCCACGGCAAAGCCGATGTGCACGTATTTCTTGCGGATGATCGCTTTGCCGCTCGGCGCCAGTGAACTGTTGAAGTCCGGCAGTTCCTTGAGCAGGAAGGCGCAGGCCTTGAGCAGCAGTGGCAGCACGGTGAGTTTGACCCCGGCCTTTTCCGCCACGGCTTTCTGCGCGACGCGGAAGGCTTCCAGCTCGGTGATATCGGCCGAATCGAACTGGGTCACGTGCGGCACGTTGAGCCAGCTGCGATGCAGGTTGTTGGCGCCGACCTGCATCAGGCGGGTCATCGCCACTTCTTCGATTTCACCAAACTTGCTGAAGTCCACCACCGGGATCGGCGGGATACCGGCTCCACCGGTTGCACCGGCAGCTGGTGCTTCCTTGGCCTTCTGCATCATGGTTTTGACGTAAGCCTGCACATCCTCTTTGAGCACGCGGCCTTTCGGTCCGGTGCCCGGTACGGCGGACAGCTCGACGCCGAACTCGCGAGCGAGCTGACGCACAGCCGGGCCCGCATGCACCTTGGCGCCGTCACGCTTGGGCGCGGCGGCAACGTTGGCAGCAGCGGCTGCCAGCGAGGCAATTGCACCAACTTCGGCAGCGACCGCAGGATGCGCGCCGGCCGGAACTTTGTGCACGTCACTTGCGGGTGCAGCGGCCGGTGCTGGCGCTGCGGCTGCTGGAGCCGCAGCGGCGCCGGCCACTTTCAGCTTGAGGATAAAATCACCGGTGCCAACTTCGTCTTCCAGTTTGACGCTTATGCTTTCCACCACGCCGGCAGCCGGCGAGGGGATTTCCATGCTGGCCTTGTCCGACTCCAGGGTGATCAGCGACTGATCAGCTTCGACGCTATCGCCGACCTTGATCAGAATCTCGATGACCTTGGCTTTGCCGTCCGAGCCGATGTCCGGCACATGTACGTCCTGCACGCTGCTGCTGGCCTGCGCGACTGGCGCAGGTGCAGCGGCTGGTGCGGTAGCTGCTGCTTTGGGCGCTTCAGCCGGTGCTGCGGCAGGCGCCGCGGTTGCTTGGGCAGCGCCTTCGGCTTCCAGCTCAAACAGTTCGTCGCCTTCTTTCAGGCGGTCGCCCAGCTTTACTTTCAGGCTTTTCACCACGCCGCCTTTCGGCGCGGGGATTTCCATGCTGGCCTTGTCCGACTCCAGGGTCAGCACGCTCTGATCAGCCTCGATGCGATCACCGACCTTGACCATCAGTTCGATTACTTCACCCTCACCACCACCGATGTCGGGTACGCGAATCAATTCACTCATCGTTTCGCTCCTTAGCAGTCCAGTGGGTTGAGTTTTTCCGGGTTGATGCCGAACTTGACGATGGCCTCGGCCACCACCTTAGGTTCGATATCACCACGGTCGGCGAGTGCTTCCAGGGCAGCCAGCACAACCCAGTTGCGGTCCACTTCGAAGAAGTGGCGCAGCTTCTTGCGGCTGTCGCTGCGGCCGAAGCCGTCGGTGCCCAGCACCTTGAATTCCTTGCTCGGTACCCACTGGCGAATCTGTTCGGCGAACAGCTTCATGTAGTCGGTGGAGGCGATGACCGGGCCCTTGCGGCCGCTCAGGCATTCTTCCACGTAGGTCTGCTTGGGCTTCTGGCCCGGGTGCAGGCGGTTGCTGCGTTCCACGGCCAGGCCGTCGCGGCGCAGTTCGTTGAAGCTGGTCACGCTCCATACGTCTGCAGCGACGTTGAACTCGTCACGCAGGATCTTCGCCGCCTCGCGCACTTCACGCAGGATGGTGCCGGAACCGAGGAGCTGCACGTGGTGCGCGGCTTCCTTCTTGTCCTCTTCGAGCAGGTACATGCCCTTGATGATGCCTTCCTCGATACCGGCCGGCATGGCGGGCTGCTGGTAGGACTCGTTCATCACGGTGATGTAGTAGAAGACGTCCTGTTGCTGCTCGGTCATCTTCTTCATGCCGTCCTGGATGATCACCGCCAGCTCGTAGCCGTAGGTCGGATCATAGGTGCGGCAGTTGGGGATGGTCGCTGCCAGCATGTGGCTGTGGCCGTCCTCGTGCTGCAGGCCTTCGCCGTTCAGCGTGGTACGGCCGGCGGTGCCGCCGATGAGGAAACCACGGGTGCGGCTGTCGCCAGCGGCCCAGGCCAGGTCACCAATACGCTGGAAACCGAACATCGAATAGAAGATGTAGAACGGCAGCATCGGTTGGTTGTGGCTGGAGTACGAAGTACCGGCCGCAATAAACGAGCTCATCGCGCCAGCTTCGTTGATGCCTTCCTCGAGTATCTGGCCCTTCTTGTCCTCGCGGTAGAACATCACCTGGTCTTTATCCACCGGCTCATAGAGCTGGCCGACCGAGGAGTAGATACCGAGCTGGCGGAACATGCCTTCCATGCCGAAGGTACGCGCTTCGTCCGGGATGATCGGGACGATGCGCGAGCCGATGTCCTTGTCCTTGACCAGCTGCGCAAGGATGCGCACGAAAGCCATGGTGGTGGAGATTTCACGGTCGCCCGAGCCGTCGAGGATGGCCTTGAGGGTATCCAGTGGTGGCGTCGGGATGCTGAAACTCTTGGCGCGGCGCTGTGGCACGAAACCACCGAGGGCGGCGCGGCGCTCGCTCAGGTAACGGGCTTCGGCGCTGCCTTCTTCCGGCTTGAGGAACGGCAGGTTTTCCAGCTCGTCGTCTTTAACCGGGATGTCAAAGCGGTCGCGGAACTGCTTGAGGCTGTCGACATCGACCTTCTTGGTGTTGTGCGCGGTGTTCTTGGCTTCACCGGCACCGGTGCCATAACCCTTGACGGTCTTGGCCAGAATTACGGTCGGCTGCTCTTTGTGGTTGACCGCCTGGTGATAGGCCGCATAGACCTTGTACGGGTCGTGACCGCCACGGTTGAGCTTCCAGATCTCGTCGTCGGACAGATCGGCGACCATCGCCTTGAGTTCCGGCGAGTTGAAGAAGTGCTCACGGACGAACGCGCCGTCCTTGGCCTTGTAGTTCTGGTATTCGCCGTCGATGACTTCGTCCATGCGGCGCTGCAGGATGCCGTCGACGTCCTTGGCCAGCAGTGGGTCCCAGAAACGGCCCCAGACCACTTTGTTAACGTTCCAGCCACCGCCACGGAACACGCCTTCGAGTTCCTGGATGATCTTGCCGTTACCGCGTACAGGGCCGTCGAGGCGCTGCAGGTTGCAGTTGATGACGAAGATCAGGTTGTCCAGCTTCTCGCGGCCAGCCAGGGAGATCGCGCCGAGGGACTCCGGCTCGTCGCACTCGCCGTCGCCCATAAAGCACCAGACCTTCTGCTTACCGGCCGGGATAAAGCCGCGCGCTTCCAGGTACTTCATAAAGCGTGCCTGGTAGATCGCCTGAATCGGGCCCAGCCCCATGGAGACCGTCGGGAACTGCCAGAAGTCCGGCATCAGCCACGGGTGCGGATAGGACGACAGGCCTTTGCCATCGACTTCCTGACGGAAGTTGTTCATCTGGTCTTCAGTGATGCGGCCTTCCATAAAGGCGCGGGCGTAAACGCCGGGCGATGCGTGGCCCTGGAAGAAGATCAGGTCGCCGCCGTGCTCCTCGGTAGGGGCCTGGAAGAAGTAGTTGAAGCCGATGTCATACAGGGTCGCCGAGGACGCGAAGCTGGAGATGTGGCCGCCCAGGTCCGAATCTTTCAGGTTGGTGCGCATGACCATGGCTAACGCGTTCCAGCGTACCAGCGAGCGAATGCGGCGTTCCATAAACAGGTCGCCAGGCATGCGTGCTTCGTGGGTCAGCGGGATGGTGTTGCGGTAGGGCGTGGTGATCGCATACGGCAGCTGTGAACCACTGCGGGTGGCCAGCTCGCCCATACGGGTCATCAGGTAATGTGCGCGGTCTTCACCCTCGTTATCGAGGACGGACTCAAGGGCGTCCAGCCATTCCTGGGTTTCGACGGGATCGAGGTCTTGCATGGCTTGCTCCAGGGCGGAAAGGCTTCCAGAATCGGAGGCCAGGTTTCGTGGCCGACTTCGTGAGTGGCCGCGTGAATTCTTGGATTGACCGGGGGTAGGACCGGCTGCGTGTAGTTTTACTACATTCCGACGCCGATTTCAGCCTTTTGGATACAATCTTTGGTAGTAAAACTACAATTATTTTTCTGCCAGTGATTCGACCCGCTCTAGCGCTGGGTGTGCCATCCATGGTCGCTGCACTGACAGACCGCTAAAAAGGATAGACCATGAGCCTGCCCGCGCTGGCCTCTTTGCCTGCTGCCTTGTCCCCCCTCGCACTGCGTGCCGAACAGTCCCTGCAGCACGCATTTGCTGAGCTTTCCAGTGAGGCTGCAGCGGCTTTCGCAGGTTGGCCGCGCTCGCGAGTGGAGGCGTTGCAGCGTGTGGGCGCTGCCAGTGATTTCGTGGTGCAGCAGGGCATGCGCGATCCGCAGATGCTGCTCGATCTGGCCGCCAGTGGTGAACTGGAACGCAGTCTCGGGGCGGGCGAATTGCGCGGGCAATTAGCGCTGACGTTGGAGGCGTGCGCCGATGACGACGAACTGGGGCGGCGCTTGCGGCGCTACCGCAATCGTCAGCAGCTGCGCATCATCTGGCGCGATATCAGTCGCCAGGCGGATTTGATCGAAACCTGCCGCGACCTTTCCGATCTGGCCGATGCCTGTATCGATCTGGCCTATCAGTGGCTCTATCCAAGGCATTGCGCGCAGTTCGGCACGCCCATCGGCCGGCGCAGCGGCCAGGCGCAGCATATGGTCATCCTCGGCATGGGCAAGCTGGGCGCCCATGAGCTGAACCTGTCCTCGGACATCGACCTGATCTTTGGCTACCCCGAAGGCGGCGAAACCGAAGGGGTGAAGCGCCCGCTGGATAATCAGGAGTTCTTTATCCGTCTCGGTCAGAAGCTGATCAAGGCGCTGGATGTGATCACGGTGGAGGGCTTCGTCTTCCGCACCGATATGCGCCTGCGCCCTTACGGCTCCTCCGGCTCGCTGGTGTTCAGCTTTAATGCGCTGGAGCAGTACTACCAGGACCAGGGTCGCGACTGGGAACGCTACGCGATGATCAAGGCGCGGGTGGTCGGTGGTGACCAAGCCGCTGGCGCACAGCTGCTGGAGATGCTGCGGCCCTTCGTTTACCGGCGTTATCTGGATTTCTCGGCGATTGAAGCGCTGCGTGCGATGAAGCAGCTGATTCAGCAGGAAGTGCGCCGCAAGGGCATGGCTGAGAACATTAAGTTGGGCTCTGGTGGCATTCGCGAAGTGGAGTTTATCGCCCAGGCTTTCCAGCTGATTCACGGTGGTCGCGACCTTAGCCTGCAGCAGCGCTCGTTGTTTGCTGTGCTGAATACCCTGCGCGATCAGGGCTACTTGCCGCCGGCGGTGACCGATGAGCTGCGCGACGGTTACGCCTTCTTGCGTTATGCCGAGCACGCGCTGCAGGCCATCGATGACCGGCAGACGCAGATGCTCCCGGACAACGATCAGGACCGTGCGCGGGTGGCCTTTATTATGGGCTTCGACAACTGGCAGGCGTTCCACGAGCAGCTGATGCACTGGCGTGGCCGGGTTGACTGGCACTTCCGCCAGGTGATCGCCGACCCTGATGAGGAGGAAGGTGGCGAGCCGGTCGAAGAGGCCGTGGGCTGCGAGTGGTTGCCGCTCTGGGATGATGTGCAGGACGAAGAGGCCGCGTGCCGACAACTGGCCGAGGCCGGCTTTGCTGAGCCGCAATCGGCCTGGCAGCGCCTGGCTGGACTGCGCAACGGCAACCAGGTGCGCGCCATGCAGCGCCTCGGTCGCGAGCGTCTGGATGCCTTTATCCCGCGCCTGCTGGCGCAAGCGGTGGAGCATGACAATCCGGACCTGGTGCTGGAGCGCGTATTGCCGCTGATCGAAGCTGTGGCGCGGCGTTCGGCCTACCTGGTGCTGCTCACGGAAAACCCCAGCGCGCTGCAGCGCCTGCTGACCCTGTGCGCGGCCAGCCCGTGGATTGCCGAACAGATCACCCGCTTCCCGCTGCTGCTCGATGAGCTGCTTAATGAAGGGCGTCTGTTCAAGCCGCCGCTGGCGCCCGAGCTGGCCGCCGAGCTGCGTGAACGGCTGATGCGCATTCCCGAAGAGGATCTGGAGCAGCAGATGGAAGCGCTGCGCCACTTCAAGCTGGCGCACCGACTGCGCGTCGCCGCCTCGGAAATTGCCGGCACTCTGCCGCTGATGAAGGTCAGCGACTACCTGACCTGGCTGGCTGAGGCGATTCTCGATCAGGTGCTGGCCCTGGCCTGGCGCCATACGGTGAGTAAATACGGCGCGCCGCGGCGTGCCGACGGCAGCATCTGTGATCCGGATTTCGTTATCGTCGGCTACGGCAAGGTCGGCGGCATCGAGCTGGGCCATGGTTCGGACCTCGATCTGGTGTTTATCCACGACGGCGACCCGCATGCGGAAACCGATGGCGAAAAGTCCATCGACGGCGCGCAGTTCTTCAATCGCCTGGGTCAGCGCATCATTCACCTGCTGACCACCCAGACCAACTCCGGCCAGCTCTACGAGGTGGATATGCGCCTGCGGCCTTCCGGCGCTGCGGGCCTGCTGGTCAGCTCGCTGGGTGCCTTCGAGCGCTACCAGCAGGGCGAGGCCTGGACCTGGGAGCATCAGGCGCTGGTGCGGGCACGGGTGCTGGTCGGCTGTGCGCGGGTTAGCAAGGCCTTTGAGGCGGTGCGCGCCGGCGTGCTGGGGCGTGAGCGCGACCTGGCCACCCTGCGCACCGAGGTTAGCGAGATGCGCGCGAAGATGCGCGACAACCTCGGCAGCAAGGCCACGGCGGCCGGCACCGCGGCGAATGCCTTCGAGGCCACCGCGCCGTTCGACCTCAAGCAGGACGCCGGAGGTATCGTCGATATTGAATTTATGGTGCAATACGCGGCCCTGGCCTGGTCGCGCCAGTACCCGGAATTGCTTGAGTTCACTGACAATATTCGCATTCTGGAAGGGCTGGAGCGGGTCGGCTTGCTACCGGGCGAAGATGCCCGCTTGCTGCAGGATATCTACAAGGCCTACCGCTCGGCGGCCCACCGCCAGGCCCTGCAAAAGCAACCTGGGGTGGTCAGCGGGGATCAGTTCGCCGAAGAGCGGCGCACGGTGATGCGCATCTGGCAGGAACTGGGTTTGAGCTGAATTTGAGGATGTCGGACACCCAGTGTGGCCGGCCAATGTTGTACCAATCGAGTTTGAGGAGCAGGCAACTATGTCGATGGCCGATCGTGATGGCGTGATCTGGTATGACGGCGAGCTGGTGCCGTGGCGCAACGCGACCACCCACGTGCTGACCCATACCCTGCACTACGGCATGGGCGTGTTTGAAGGTGTGCGCGCCTACAACACCCCGCAAGGCACGGCGATTTTCCGCCTGCAAGCGCACACCGACCGCCTGTTCGACTCGGCCCACATCATGGGCATGAAGATTCCCTTCTCCAAAGACGAGATCAACGAAGCCACCCGCGCTGCCGTGCGTGAGAACAACCTGGAAAGCGCCTATATCCGCCCAATGGTGTTCTACGGATCTGAAGCCATGGGCCTGCGCGCCAGTGGCCTGAAAACCCAGGTGATCGTCGCAGCCTGGAGCTGGGGCGCCTATATGGGCGACGAAGCCCTGCAGGTCGGCATCAAGGTGCGTACCAGCTCCTTCACCCGCCACCACGTCAACATCTCGATGACCCGCGCCAAAGCCAACGGCAACTACATCAACTCGATGCTGGCGCTGCAGGAAGCCATCTCCGGTGGTGCCGACGAAGCCATGCTGCTGGATACCGAAGGCTATGTGGCCGAGGGTTCGGGCGAGAACATCTTCCTGGTGCGTAACGGCGTGATCTATACCCCGGAAGTCACTTCCTGCCTGAACGGTATTACCCGTAATACCATTCTGACCCTGGCAGCCGAGCATGGCCTGGAAGTGGTCGAGAAGCGTATCACCCGCGATGAGGTGTATATCGCCGATGAAGCCTTCTTTACCGGCACCGCTGCCGAAGTCACGCCGATTCGTGAAGTCGATGGCCGGCAGATTGGCGCAGGCCGTCGCGGGCCGATCACCGAGAAGCTGCAAACCGCCTATTTCGACATGGTGACCGGTAAAACCGATGCCCACGCCGAGTGGCGCACCCTGGTTAAATAAGCCGCTCGCGTATGCCGGATGGGGCTCCACCGGCGATGCAGGCTAGGTTGATAGTCGAGCGTTGAGTCTGTCCGGGAGGCGAAAGCCTCCTTGGTCGTTTCTGGAAGTGGCATGAAAATACTGATCGTAGGCCCCAGCTGGGTGGGCGACATGGTGATGGCGCAGACGCTGTTTCAGTGTCTGCAACAGCGCCACCCCGGCTGTGCAATCGATGTACTGGCCCCCGAGTGGAGCCGGCCGATTCTCGAACGCATGCCCGAAGTGCGTCAGGCCCTGAGCTTTCCGCTCGGCCATGGCGTGCTCGAACTGGCGACCCGGCGCAAGATCGGCAAGTCCCTGGCCGGCCAGTATGACCAGGCGATTCTGCTGCCCAACTCGCTGAAGTCCGCGCTGGTGCCGTTTTTCGCCGGTATCCCCAAGCGCACCGGCTGGAAGGGTGAGCTGCGCTACGGCCTGCTCAACGATATCCGCACGTTGGATAAAGAGCGCTACCCGCTGATGATCGAGCGCTTTATGGCGCTGGCCTTCGAGCCGGGTGCGGAGCTGGCGCAGCCTTATCCACGCCCAGCCTTGCAGATCGATGCACAGAGCCGCGACGCCGCCTTGGCCAAGTTCGGCCTGAGCATGGATCGCTCGGTATTGGCGCTGTGTCCCGGGGCTGAGTTCGGTGAAGCCAAGCGCTGGCCGAGCGAGCATTACGCCAAGGTTGCCGAGCTGAAAATCCGCGCCGGCTGGCAGGTGTGGATATTCGGTTCGAAGAACGATCACCCGGTTGGCGAGGACATTCGCAGCAGGCTGATTCCCGGCCTGCGCGAGGAGGCGGTGAACCTGGCCGGCGAAACCAGCCTTGCCGAAGCCATCGATTTGCTGTCTTGCGCCGGCGCTGTGGTGTCCAACGACTCTGGCCTGATGCATGTGGCTGCGGCGCTGAATCGTCCGCTGGTAGCGGTCTACGGCTCGACCTCGCCTGGCTTTACCCCGCCGCTGGCCGAGCAGGTGGAAATCGTCCGCCTAGGGCTGGAATGCAGCCCCTGCTTCGACCGTACTTGCCGTTTTGGCCATTACAACTGCCTGGGCCAGCTCAAGCCGCGCCCGGTGATCGAGGCGCTGGATCGCCTGGTCGGCGACCCTGTCGAGGTTGAATAGCTTGCGGGTACTGTTGATCAAAACCTCCTCGCTGGGCGATGTGGTGCACACCTTGCCGGCGCTCACCGATGCTGCGCGGGCGATTCCCGGCATCCAGTTTGATTGGGTAGTGGAGGAGGGTTTTGCCGAGATTCCCGCCTGGCACCCAGCCGTGGCACAGGTTATCCCGGTGGCGATTCGCCGCTGGCGCAAACACCTCTGGCAGACCCTGAAAAATGGCGAGTGGAAGCGCTTTAAGCAGCGGCTTGGCGAAACCAAGTACGACCTTGTCATCGATGCCCAGGGGCTGCTGAAAAGCGCCTGGCTAACCCGTTACGTCAAGGCGCCAATCGCTGGCCTGGATCGCGATTCCGCGCGCGAGCCGCTGGCCAGTCGCTTCTATGATCACGCCTATGCCGTGCCGCGCGAGCAGCATGCCCTTGAGCGCACCCGCCAGTTATTCGCCCAGGCGCTGGGCTATGCGCTGCCAGCTGGCGTCGGCGACTACGGCCTGAACCGCATGCAGCTGGCCGACTCCGTATCGCAGCCTTACTTGCTGTTTCTGCACGGCACCACCTGGCCAAGCAAGCATTGGCCGGAGGCCGATTGGCGTGCGCTGGCCGAGCAGATGAGCGCTCAGGGGTGGGCGGTGCGCCTGCCCTGGGGCAATGAAGCCGAGAAGGCACGCGCCGAACGGATCGCTGCTGGCATTGAAAACGCTGCGGTGTTGCCCAAATTAAATCTTGCAGGTGTGGCCAAGGTCATCGCTGGGGCCAGCGCCTGCGTGGCGGTGGATACCGGGCTGGGCCACCTGGCCGCTGCGCTGGATGTGCCCAGTATTTCCCTGTACGGGCCGACCCTGCCGGGGCGCGTCGGTGCCTATGGTCGTGGTCAGGTGCACCTGTGCGCGACGGGGCCGAATGCGGGCTCGGGTGATCGACACAAAGCCTGTTTCGACGGTCTGGATGCGGAGCGTGTCGCCACACAATTGCAGGCCCTGTTGCTGGCCGAGGACGTTGTCTGATGCAGCTCGCGTTTATCCTCTACAAATACTTCCCCTTCGGTGGCCTGCAGCGCGACTTTATGCGCATCGCCCTGGAGTGCCAGGCGCGCGGTCATGCCGTTCGCGTCTACACACCGATCTGGGAAGGCGAAGTGCCGGCGGGCTTCGAGGTGGTGGTGGTGCCGGTCAAGGCGCTGTTCAACCACAAACGCAATGAAAAGCTCACTGCCTGGGTCGAGGCCGACCTGGCCAAGCGCCCGGTGGATCGGGTGATCGGCTTTAACAAGATGCCCGGCCTAGACGTCTACTACGCCGCCGATGGTTGCTATGAAGACAAGGCGCAGACCCTGCGCAACCCGCTGTACAAGCGCTGGGGCCGTTACAAGCACTTCGCCGATTACGAGCGGGCGGTGTTTGCCCCTGAATCGAAAACCGAGATTCTGATGATCTCCGAAGTGCAGCAACCGCTGTTTATCAAGCATTACCACACCCCGCTGCAGCGCTTTCACCTGCTGCCGCCGGGCATCGCTGCAGACCGCCGCGCGCCGGCCAATGCCGCTGAGATTCGCGCCGAGTTTCGTGCTGAATTCAAGCTGTCGGATAGCGACCTGCTGCTGGTGCAGATCGGCTCCGGCTTCAAGACCAAGGGTCTGGATCGCAGCCTCAAAGCCCTGGCCGCCTTGCCGCGTGAGCTGAAGCAACGCACCCGACTGATCGCCATCGGTCAGGACGATCCGCGCTCGTTCCAGCTGCAGGCCAAGGCGCTGGGTGTGTCCGATCAGGTGCAGATTCTCAAGGGGCGCAGCGATATTCCGCGTTTCCTGCTGGGTGCCGATCTGCTGATCCACCCGGCCTACAACGAGAACACCGGCACCGTGCTGCTGGAGGCGCTGGTCTCCGGCCTGCCGGTGCTGGTAACGGACGTGTGCGGCTATGCCCACTACATCGCCGAGGCGGATGCCGGGCGGGTGCTGAGTGGGCCGTTCGAGCAGGAGCGGCTTAATCATCTGCTCGCCGATATGCTTGCCGACGATGCGCGTCGTGCCTTCTGGGGGCGCAACGGTTTGGCTTATGCCGACAGCGCCGATCTGTATTCCATGCCGCAACACGCGGCCGACATCATTCTGGCGAAGCGTCCATGAAACTGGTACTGGCTGAACCCTTTAGAAGCCTGTGGGCCGGCCGCGATGCCTTCGTCGCCGTCGAGGCTTTGCAGGGGCAGGTCTATCGCGAGTTGGAAGGCCGCCGCACGCTGCGCACTGAAGTCGACGGGCGCGGTTACTTCGTCAAGATCCACCGCGGCATCGGTTGGGGCGAGATCGTCAAAAACCTGCTCACTGCAAAACTGCCAGTGCTCGGTGCGCGCCAGGAGTGGCAAGCCATTCAGCGCCTGACCGACGTCGGCGTGGCGACCATGACCGCCGTGGCCTACGGCGAGCGCGGCAGCAACCCGGCGGCGCAGCATTCGTTTATCGTCACCGAAGAACTGGCGCCGACCACCGACCTCGAACAACTCAGCCTGAACTGGGCACAGCAACCGCCCGAGCCACGGCTGAAGTGGGCGTTGATCAAAGAAGTGGCGAACATGGTTGGCAGCATGCACCGCGCCGGGGTCAACCACCGTGACTGCTACATCTGCCATTTTCTGCTGCACACCGATAAGCCGGTAACCGCGGACGATTTCCGCCTGTCAGTGATCGACCTGCACCGCGCCCAAGTCCGCAATCAGCTGCCCTTGCGCTGGCGCAACAAGGACCTGGCCGCGCTGTATTTCTCCGTACTGGATATCGGTCTGACTCAACGCGACAAGCTGCGTTTTCTGCGCGCTTATTTCGCTGCACTGAAGGGGCCGCAGCCGTTGCGACAGATCCTGGGCGAAGAGGCGCGGCTGCTGACCTGGCTGGAAACCAAGGCGCAGCGCCTGCTAGAGCGTTACGTCCGTAAATATGCGCCGGGGGCCGTGCAATGAGTGAGTGGCGGATAACCGAGCATTGTCCCGCTGCGTTGCGCGATGAACTGGCCGATCTGCAGCGGGTGTTTGCCCTTAAGGGGCAGCGGCTGACCCGCGACCCGCTGTCGGAAGTGGTACGTATCGAGCGTGATGGCGTGTGCTATTACGTCAAACGCTACTGGGGCGCGGGCAAGGGGGTGCGCCGTTATATCGGTCGGCCAAGGGTCAAGGCTGAGTGGCAGAACCTCAAGTATTTTGCCAAGTGGGGCATCCCCACTGCATCTATCGTGGCCTATGGTCTGGAACGCAAGGCTGGATCCTTCGTGCGTGGCGCGCTGATCACCCGCGAGTTGCCCCGTACCGAGGATATGGCGCTGTTGGCGCGGCGTAAGGACGAGCGCCTTGCCGACCGGGGATGGGTCGAGCAGGTCAGTGTGCAACTGGCCCGCGCCACTCGCACCCTGCACGATCACCACTTCACCCATAACGATTTGAAATGGCGCAATCTGCTGGTCAACGACCGGGCGGAGCTGTTCTTTATCGATTGCCCGACCGGAGCGTTCTGGTGGGGGCCGTTGCTCCGCTACCGCATGATCAAGGACCTTGCTTGCCTGGATAAAGTGGCCAAACACCACCTGAGCCGTACTCAGCGACTGCGCTTTTATCTGCAGTACCGTGGTCGCGAGCGCCTGAGTGCTGCGGATAAGCGCAAGGTGCGCCGCATCGTCAAATTCTTCGAGGGGCGGGAATGAGTGATTTTATCGCGGCCGAGGATCGTGCCGCTCTCGAACGTGAGGGGCTGGCCAGCTTTGAGGCGCTGTGGGCCTTGCAGCTGGAGGCGGTCGATGAACCCAATACCGAACGCGGCGGCTGGAGCAGTGTGTATCGCCTGGAGCTGGGCGGTGCGGCCTTCTACCTCAAGCGCCAGAGCAACCACCTGACCCGCAGTTTGCTGCATCCTTTTGGCGAGCCGACCTTCGCTCGCGAGTTTCGCAATATCCAGGCGTATCGTCGGCTGGGTATCCCGGCGTTGCAGGCGGCCTTCTTCGCTGAGCGACGTTTCCCCGGCGAGCGGCGCGCCATCCTGCTGACTCGCGCACTGGACGGCTGGCACGATCTCGAACATTGGCTGCAGGGCTGGAGTTCTGCACCTAGCGCTACTCGCCAGACCATCCTGCGCGCCTGCGGCGAACTGGCGCGGCAGCTGCACGGTGCAGGGCAGATGCACGGTTGTTTCTACCCCAAGCATATTTTCCTCAAGGCGGACGGCGCGGGTTTTGCCGCGCAGCTGATCGACCTGGAAAAGACCCGCCCACTGTTGTTCGGTCAGCGTGACCGGATCAAGGATCTGGAGCCGTTGTTGCGTCGTGCCAGCGTCTGGACCGAGGCCGAGGTGCGCGAGTTGCTGCTGTCCTACCTGGGGGCTGCGGGCGACTTGGAGGGCTGGTGGCAGCAGCTGGGCGCGCGCCGGCGGCATAAGGAGGCGCATTGATGGATCTTGCCCAGCTGGCCCAGGCCGGTCGCGCTCCGGCACTGCCGCTGCGTCTCGAACTGGCGGGCGAAGTGCTGGAGCTGCAGCGCTTGTTGCGCGTGCTGCCGGATCAACGCTACGTCGCGCTTGCGCTGTGGCGCGGACGGCCGGTGCTAGCCAAGTTGCTGGTTGGCGGCAAGGCCGAGCGGCATTTTCAGCGCGAGCTTCAGGGTGCACACCTTCTTGCTGGGCAAGGTTTGCAAACCCCCGAGCTGTTGGCTCAGGGCTGGCAGGCAGGTGAAGGCGGTTGGCTGTTGTTCGACTACCTCGATGATGCGCAAAGCCTGTGGGATACCTGGCGAGCTGTGGAGGGCCAGCCGCTGCTGAGTGCGGCGCAGCAGGCTGTGCTCGGCGAGGCCCTGACCGTGATCGCACAGATGCACGCCAGCGGCCTGTGGCAGTCCGATCTGCACTTGGACAACCTGTTGCGTCATGCCGGTAGTGTGTCGATTATCGATGGCGGCGGGGTGTGCGTCGAAGTCGCCGGCAAGCCGTTGTCGCGGACGCGGGTGCTGGAGAACCTCGGTATGTTCTTCGCCCAGCTGCCTGCTGACGTGCAGCCCTTTGTTGAAGAGTTGCTGGTGCACTACCTGCTGGCCAATGGCGAGCACGCGCTGCCACTGGAAGCGCTGCTGGCTGAGGTGGCCAAGGTCAGGCGCTGGCGTCTGCGCGACTATATGAAGAAGATTGCCCGCGATTGCAGCCTGTTCAGTGCCCGGGTTGGCGCGTTCGGTTTGCGCGTAGTGCGCCGTGAGTGTGCCGCTGAGCTTGCGCCCTTGCTCGATCAGCCCGACGCTCTGCTCGCGGAAGGGCGGGCCTTGAAATTAGGCGGCTCCGCCACGGTGGCTCTGGTCCACCAGGCCGATCGTGAACTGGTGGTCAAGCGCTACAACGTGAAAAACCTCGGCCACTGGCTGAAACGTTTCTGGCGGCCCAGTCGCGCCTGGCACAGCTGGGTCGAGGGCAATCGTCTGCAGCTGCTGGGCATCGTCACGCCACAGCCACTGGCCGTGCTGGAGCGGCGCTGGTGCTGGTTACGTGGGCGCGCCTACCTGATTACCGAATACTGCGGCGGGCAGGATATAATCGCGCGCTTTCAGCCATACCAAGATGGAACACCCCCGGAAACCGAGCTGTTGGCGCTGGATCGTTTGTTCGCTGCCTTGTTGCGTGAACGCATCAGCCATGGCGATTTCAAGGGGCATAATCTGTTTTGGGATGAAAGTCTGGGTCGTTGGTCGCTAATCGATCTCGACGCCATGCAGCAGCACCGCAGTGCGCGTAGTTTCGCCAAGGCCTATGCCCGCGACCGCGCCCGCTTTCTGCGTAACTGGCCCGCCGACTCGGCGCTGCACCAGTTGCTCAACCAACGTATACCGCTGACGCCCGCCGTCGGCTCAGCAGACTAGAAGAGGCAAAACCAGTGGCACTGACCATTCTCGGCCTGTCCGGCGCCCTCAGCCATGACCCTTCCGCCGCCCTATATATCGACGGCAAGCTGATCGCGGCCGCCGAAGAAGAGCGCTTTGTGCGCGACAAGCACGCGAAGAACCGCATGCCCTACGAATCGGCCAAGTTCTGCCTGGAGCAAGCCGGGATCAAACCGAGTGATGTTGATGTGGTGGCCATTCCTTTCGCCCCCATCAGCATCTTCAGCGAAGCACGCTGGAAGTATGCCAAGCGCTACTGGTACGCCCCGGATCGTGCGCTGGACGCCATCCTCATGGGTAACCGCCGCTATAAGCGTTACTACAAACACATTCAATGGTGCCTGCAGCAACTCGGCTTCGACCTGAAAAAGATCAAGATCGAGCCTGTCGAGCACCACCTGGCACATGCCGCCAGCGCATACCACTGCTCGGGCTTTACCGAGAAAACCGCGATTCTCGGCATCGACGGCAAGGGTGAGTACGCCACCACCTTCTTCGGCTACGGCGAGAACGGCAAGATTCACAAAATCAAAGAGTTCTATGACCCGGACTCTTTGGGTGGCCTGTACGGCGCGATCACCGAATTCCTCGGCTTCGAGATGCTCGATGGCGAGTTCAAGGTCATGGGCATGGCACCTTATGGCGATGCCAGTAAGTACGATTTCTCGCGTTTGGCCAAGTTCGAGAACGGCGAGTTGATCATCAATACCGAGTACGCCAACGTCATTGGTCTGCGTCGTTATAAAGAGAACGGTAAGGGCTTCTACTTCTCCAAGAAACTGATCGAGTGGCTGGGGCCCAAGCGTCATGGCGATATCGCTGATGACCCTTACATCCACTACGCGGCCAGCATGCAAGCACTGTTCGAGAAACTGGCGCTGCAGATGATGGAGCACTACCTCGGTGACATCATCCGCGAAACCGGCAAGATCGCCTTTGCCGGCGGTTGCGCGCTGAACGTCAAGTTGAATCAGAAGATCATTGCCCGCGACGACGTGAAAGAGTTGTTCGTACAACCCGCTTCCGGCGATGCCGGTACAGCTGTCGGCGCTGCCGCCTATGTATCGCACCAGCGCGGCGTGCCGGTGGAAAAGATGGAGCACGTCTACCTCGGCCCGTCCTACAGCAACGAAGATGTGATCGCCGCCTGTGCTCGTCACCCGAGCAAGCCGGTGTTCAAACAGATCGACAACATGCCGCAGCGCATCGCCAAGATCATGGTCGACGCCAACCCAGTGGCCTGGTTCCAGGGGCGTATGGAGTTTGGTCCGCGCGCCCTCGGTGGTCGTTCTATCATCGGCTGCCCGAGCGTGCCGGGCGTGGCCGACCGTATCAACGAACAGATCAAGTTCCGCGAGCGCTGGAGGCCGTTCTGCCCGTCGATGCTCGACACCGTTGGTCCGCAGATGCTCAAGGTTGATCACCCGAGCCCGTTCATGACCTTCACCTTTGAAGTCAACGACGAGTGGAAGACCCGTGTAAGCGAAGTGGTGCACGAAGACGGCACCTCACGTGCTCAGGTGCTCAAACGCGAATACAACCCGCGCTATTACGACATGATGCTGGAGCTAGAAAAACTCACCGGCAACGGCGTGTCGTTGAACACCTCGCTGAACCGCCGTGGTGAGCCGATGATCTGCTCGCCGACCGATGCGCTGAACATGTTCTACGGCTCCGACCTGCAGTACCTGATCATGGAAGACATCCTGGTGGTCAAGGACGGCAAGGATTGGTATGACAACGTCTGAGGTGCAGATCAGCGTCGTCATTCCCGCATACAACTATGGGGAGACCTTGCCTAGGGCTGCTGAGTCTGTACTGCGTCAATTAGATGAGCATGCCGAGTTGATCATTATCGATGATGGCTCGACCGACAATACAGCAGTTGTAATGGCGGCTCTTGAACAAGCATACCCTGGTCGGTTTCGAGCTATTCGTCAGGTCAATGCGGGATTGGCTGCGGTCCGGAACCGCGGCATTGATGAGGCTCGCGGCGCTTATCTGGTATTTCTCGATGCTGATGATGAAATGGTCGACGGGGCGTTGGCATTGTTGCTCAGGCATATCGCTGAAAACCCTGATAGCAGGTTGATCATTGGCGGGCATATTTCTGTATACGCGAATGGGCGGCGTAAAGAGCATGCTCCCGATCCTTTACCTGCTACGGCAATAGCGCGGGTTAAAGGGTATTTGTTGGAAAAGACTTTGGGTGTGTCGAATGGCGCTTGTGCCATGCATCGTGAGGTTTTCGGGCTCGGCCGCTATCCGGAGCGTTTCCGCAATGCCGAAGATATTCCAGTATTCGCTCAGGTTTTCGCTGCCTATCCTTGCACTTTGTTGCATAGCCCTCTGGCCCTTATTTACAAACACGACGACAGCCTGCGGCACAACCTGAGTTATGGCATGCAGATCGGGGAGCAACTGATCGGGGAAGTGTTCGACAGTGGCCGTTTACCTGCCGCGATGCAGGTATTGAAGAAGCCGTTTACTGCGCAGCGCTATTTGTCCTTGTTCCGGACGTTCGTGACGGCGGGGGAAAACCAAAAGGCTCGCGAGTTTTATCGGCAGGCATTGAAAGCTGACTGGCGAGCCGTGCTACGTTGGTCCTACACCCGTAAAGCCATCAAGCTATGGCTCGGAGGGGAGTGATGGGCGACGACATGCAGCGTAAACCCTTGAGGTACTACTGGCAGGTCGAAGTACTGGATGGGATAGACAAAAAATTTTCCTGGGTGCGGCTCTGGCGCCGTATACGGCGTAATCGGCCGGCTCATTTTCTTTTTTGGTTTCGATTGGCCGAACATCTGTCTTGGCAGCGTAATCGGATGTTCAAGTCCCTCGCCAAGGGGATCAACAATCGACTGATACAACGTCACGGTATTGAAATAATGCTCGGCGCGGAAATCGCTGAAGGCTTACGCTTAAGCCATATGCAGGGAATTGTTATTTTTCGCACTGTGCGTATTGGGCGAAACTTTACTATTCGGCAGAACACAACGATTGGTACGGACTTTAAAAGTGATGCGTTATTGATAATTGGGGATAACGTTGATGTGGGGGCCAATAGCTGCATTATCGGCAGTAATATCCACATTGGTGACAATGTCACCTTGGGCGCCATGAGTTTCGTCAATAAAAGTATCCCTGCTAATCAAGTTTATATCACCGAGAAACAATGCAGGCTTATCCAAAAGTCAATTTAATATTTAAACTTTGAAATAATTAGCAGGATTTTTCTGTGCAAAAGGCCAAGAATTTCTTACTAGGATGGATTGTTAAATCGCCGGCGCTCGTAACATTCGTCAGCAGCTTGGTGTTGTCGTTGATTGCTGTTGCAGGTGTGGTGACCGTTGGTAAAGACGCGGCTTTTTATCTCGATATAGCACAACAAACGAGCGAGCATGGTATTGCTGTCGCACAGGCGCAATTCAATTGGCCGTGGTTCATCTTGCTGCTCGCTGGTACGCATAAGTACCTGGGAGTCCCGCTGGAGTTGGCGGCCTACCTGTGGTGCGCGGTATTTATGGCTGGAACTTGCGCGTTGTTGGTCGATAACGTTCGCCGTCGCGTTCCGGCAGCCGCTTGGTGGGCCAGTCTGGTCGTACTGGCGATGCCAGCGTTCAATGAGTTTCGTGGTGATATTCTGCGGGAATTCGGTTTCTGGTTTTTCAGCGTCTTGACCTTCTGGTTTGCCCTGCGTTGGCAGGTGGCAGGCGGGTGGTGGCGTGCGCTGAGCCTGTTTCCGGCGATTTTGTGCGCAGCCCTATTTCGTCTAGAGGCGTTGTTATTGCTACCGGCGCTCGCCCTTTGGCAGTTGCCTAGTTTGCTGTGCAAGGAAAAGCGTGCTCGGGCTGCGCAACTTTATGCGTTATTGGTTTTGCTAGCTGGCATCGCTGGCTTGGGGCTGCTGCTGCTTGTTGAAGTCTTTGCTTTACCGGTCTCACGCCTAGTTTATTACGCCAATTTGCTCAACCCTTCACACCTGCTCCAGTCCTTTAGTGTTTTTGCCGAACAGCTCGGCGACAGCATGACCTACAAGTATTCGCGGGATGATGCTGGGACGATTATCTTTTTTGGCATGCTTGCTACGTTACTGATCAAATTCGGTACTTTGCTCGGTCCGTTCGCGTTGCTGTTGTTAGACCGCGTTACTTGGAAACAACTGTTCCTTTCCGCACGCCATTTTCCTTTATTCGCATGGGCGGCACTGCTCTATCTGCTGGTACTGATGGTGTTCTTTATTCAGGAACAGTTCACCATTTCTCGTTATGGCAGCTTTCTGAACTTGCTAGTGGTGCCCCACGTTGCGTTGTTGCTCTACCTTTTCGCTCAGCGTCATCCGCGCTTGGTGAAAGGTTTAGTCGTTGTAGCATTGCTGGTGATGCTGGCGAACGTTGTTTCTCTTGGGGCGAAGAAAACGCACTACATTGAGGCGGGCCAGTGGTTGTCGCAGAACGTCGCGTCCGATTCGTCGATTTATTATGATGACCCACGAATTGCCTACTATGCGGGGCGGGGCTATCCGATCAGTCCACCTCTGGAACGGGCGCTGGCCGACCCAGACGCGTTCCGCTACTTGTTGATCGAAGCCGATGGCGATGAGCCTTGGTTGTTGGCGTGGCTGCAGCAACATGAGTTGCGTGTTCTGGCACGTTTTGCCAATCGTAAGGACGATGCAGTGCTGGTGATCGGTAATTGATTCGTTGTGAGTGACTGATTACGGGCCTTTCGAGGCCCGTTTGCATGTGTGGACGTTGGTTATTCTAGGTCGTTTAGGTTGAATGATTGGCCGCTGGCTACATGGTAGGCGCTGGCGAAGCGTTTGTTGCCATTAGAGCGTAGCCATTCGCGATCTTTGCTGTCGCGCAGCATATGACGGAAATTACGCAATCGCTGGGCAGGACTGAGTGGCTTGCGCTGCTGTTTGAGGTCTGCGATGTCGATTAGACCCAGTATGCCGCTCGGTGTAAGAACCACGTTGCCTAGGTGAAGCGAGCGGAAATAGATGCCCTTTGCGTGAAGTTGGGCAATGAACTGGGCCAGCTTTTCAAGCAGATCCGATGGCATGTCTTGGCTGTCGCGCAGTTGGCGCAGTGTCTGCCCAGGAAGTGGTCGATAGTGAACTAGATCACGCTTGAGCCAGGGCAATCGATACACGCTAATGATCTGCGGGCAAGGAATTCCCAGTTGCTGCAGGCTTTGCGCGTTGTCGGCAAAGCGCTGTGCGTATGGCCAAATCAGGGCCGAGGAAAGTAATCGCTTGCGGCGAAACAACTTGAGGAAATTGCCATCTTTGAGGCGCAGAACCTTGTCGCCAAAGCTATCAGCCTCTAGAACTTGAGCGCCTGCACGCATCTGTTGGTAGTGCTCGGGGGCAAGGGTTTGCATAAAGCATCTCGTGTGGTTGGGAGGCCATCTTAACCGACTGTGCTTTCTCGGTCGCCAGAGGTGCCATGCTACAATTCGAGTCTTTTGAAGCTTGGGCCATTTCATGAGCGATGCTGCGCAAAAACCTCCTTCCAGTTTAGCGATTTATCTGCGCCTACTGAGCTACGTGAAACCCTATGTCGGGCTCTTCATGATCAGTATCGTTGGCTTTGCTATCTTTTCTTCGACCCAACCGATGCTCGGCTACATGCTGAAATTTTTCGTAGATGGGTTGTCCAATCCCGATGCTAGTTTGTTTGCTGAGGTGCCTTGGTTGTCTGAGGTGCCTTGGTTGGCAAATTTACGTTTACTGCAAGCGGTGCCAATGCTGATTGTTCTAATCGCTATCTGGCAGGGCATTGGTTCGTTCTTGGGTAACTACTTTTTAGCGCGTGTTTCTTTGGGTTTGGTGCATGATTTGCGGGTGGCCTTGTTCAATAACCTGTTGATCTTGCCAAACAGCTATTTTGATAAGCACAACTCAGGGCACTTGATTTCGCGTATCACCTTCAACGTTACCATGGTTACTGGTGCTGCCACAGATGCCATCAAAGTGGTAATCCGTGAGGGGATGACCGTAATTTTCTTATTTGCCACGTTGTTGTGGATGAACTGGAAATTAACCTTGGTGATGGTTGCCATATTACCCGTAATTGGCTTGATGGTTAGCAGTTCGAGCCGTAAGTTTCGTAAACAGAGCAAGAAAATTCAGGTCGCCATGGGGGATGTTACCCATGTGGCCTCTGAAACTATTCAAGGCTATCGAGTGGTGCGCAGCTTTGGTGGCGAGGCCTATGAGCAAAGGCGTTTTCTTGATTCCAGCTTAAGCAACAATGATAAGCAGCTGCGCATGACGAAGACTGCTGCGGTTTATACGCCAATGCTGCAAATGGTCATATTTACCGCCATGGCAGTCTTGATGTTTCTGGTTTTGTTGATGCGCGGTGATGCTTCGGCAGGTGATTTGATCGCGTATATCACCCTGGCAGGTATGTTACCCAAGCCGATTCGCCAATTGTCTGAAGTGAGTTCCACTGTTCAGAAAGGGGTTGCGGGTGCCGAAAGTATTTTCGAACAGCTTGATGAACCGGTTGAAGTGGATACAGGAAGTATCGAGCGTGAGCGTGTCGAGGGCCGCTTAGATGTCAGCAACCTTTCTTTCCGCTACCCAGGCTGTGAACAGAACGTATTAGACAATATCAGCTTCAGCGTAGAGTCTGGACAGATGGTTGCTCTGGTCGGCCGTTCCGGCAGCGGTAAATCGACATTGGCGGGCCTGATTCCACGTTTTTACCCGCATGTTGAAGGGCGTGTTCTTCTTGATGGCGTTGATGTGCAAGATTATCGTCTGCGCAATCTGCGGCGTCATATTGCATTGGTTACCCAGCAGGTCACACTATTCAACGATACGATTGCCAACAATATTGCATATGGTGATCTTTCAGGCGCGCCGTTGGCAGATATTCGGCGAGCCGCTGAGGCAGCTTATGCTGACGAGTTTATTTCTCGTATGCCGGACGGCTACCAGACGCTAGTTGGTGAAAATGGTGTGTTGCTGTCTGGCGGCCAGCGCCAGCGTTTGGCTATTGCTCGTGCATTGCTTAAAAACTCGCCGCTGTTGATCCTCGATGAGGCCACGTCTGCACTCGACACTGAGTCTGAACGACATATTCAGGGTGCTCTGGACGAGGTCATGAAAGGGCGTACTACCCTGGTCATTGCTCACCGTCTAAGCACTATCGAGAAGGCTGATCTTATTCTCGTGATGGATCAGGGGCATATTGTCGAGCGTGGTACGCACAGCGAGCTGCTGGCGCTGAATGGCTACTATGCACGGTTGCATGCTCGGGACTTTGTTGAGGCTGATGATGTTAGCGTGGGGCCGAACACCTGATGCTTAACCATCTGCGTGTCTGGCGTGAGCGTGGCTGGACGTCGATTGATGCGGCTGCTTATGCCGAAGCCTGGCAGCATTTCGGTGGCAGTGTTGCCACTCATCCGCAGGTGCTGGAGCGGTTGTCTGACCTGGCGGGGATTGCTGTACGCTACTTGGGCTGGTTTTCGGGCGGGGAGTTGCAGGCGGCGATTCCGACCTGGGGGCGGCATCTGGCGTTGTCCAAGGATGTGCTCAAACAGCAGGGTAAACGCGGTCTGTTCGACCTCGGTAATGCGGAATTGATTCTTCCGGCAGCGCCTTCAGCCAATGTCTCGCTGCGCCACCGTGGTCGTTACATCTCCATGCTCAATGCCGGTGCGATCAGCACCCTGCGTGAGCAGCCCCAGGGTCTAGCCTTTGCGCGCGAGCCTGAGGAATACAGCAAGAAATTCCGCTACAACCAGCGTCGCGAGCAGCGTTTGCTGGAAGAGGCCGGCGGAGTGATTCGGTCGGTGCTGGAGCTTTCCGCTGCCGAGCAGGCACTGATTTATGCCGATCTGTTTCAGCGTCGCTGGGGTTTTGAAGCCACCGGTAAGGCGTGTTTGGCCGAGGTATTCAGCCTGATGCGCGACTTTATGACCGGCTCACTGATTTACCTGAACGACCAGCCAGTGGCGATTCAAGTGCTGTACCGTGTCGAGGCGCCGCAGTGGGTCAGTCTGGAATACATCAACGGCGGGGTTGATCCGCAAAATCGCGAGTTCAGCCCTGGCAGCGTGCTGAGCTTTATCAATACGCAGACCGCCTGGAGTGAAGCTCGCGCGCTGGGCAAGCCGTTGCGCTATTCCTTCGGCCGGGCTGACCGCGAATACAAAGACCGCTGGTGCAACCGCGTCGCGGTTTATCAGGTTTGATCATGTCGGCTCGTAAACAGATCCTGCTCATGCGCCATCGCCATCGCCGGCACAAGCGCATCGCGTTGCTGTTGGCCCTTGCTGGGTTGGCGCTCGTCGGCGTACTGGTCGCCTGGTGGTGGGTGCCGGTCCTCCTATTGCTCGGCTGGGTCGCCCATGAGGCTTGGTTTGCCGATCACCTGTTCTATTCGCCCAGCGATGACTACAGCTACGCCTTTGCCGAGCCGACCCGTACCGTTAATGGTCGCATTGATGCCGGTTACTTGAGGTTAGAAGGTGACGTGGCGGCAGATACCCTGGTTCTGCAGGTGCACATAAAAGCCAGTTGGCTGGGTCGTTGGTTCGATCCTTATGTGCTGATGGGCAACGACCGTCAGGACTTTGAGCGGGGCGTGAAGGGGCGGCGCTACCTGAATCTGTCTGGTCAGGGCGAATTATTGGCGCAGGGCAAGTTGTCGCTGCGTGGCCGGTTTTGCCGCCTGGATCCGCATGTCACGCTCCATGCGCAGCTCAATCCGGACTACGCCGAGCCGCGTTTGATGATTGTCGCGCCGCACGCCTACGACGCCGAACTGGCCGCGTTTGGCCTATACAGCCGGGCGCGTGAGGTCAGCATCCTGACCCTCACGCAGGGCGAAATTGAAGCTGAGTCCTACCAAAAACTGGGGCTGGAGCAAGCGGCTGCTGCGCAGCTCAAGGGCCGTTTGCGCGCCTGGGACAGCCTGGCGGTACCGCTGTGGGGCGGTGTGCCGCAAAGCCAGTGCCTGCAGCTTGGCTACTACTGCCTGCAGTTGCCGGCGATGCAGGCGCAGCCTGAGCAAGCGTTTGGTTCGCGGGAGTCCGGCGAAACGGATATTCGTAGCGTGCGTGCGAACAATGCTTTGTCGCTGCCCGGTGATGCCGATGGTGTGCCCAGTTGGCGCAATCTGCTGGCTGATCTGGTGGCTGCGCTTGAGCACTACCAGCCCGAGGTTGTCGTCACCCCGCACCCGCAATTGGACCCGCACAGCGACCATGTTGCCAGCACCCAAGCGCTGTTAGAAGCGATTGAGCTTAGTAGCTGGAAGCCGAAAACGCTGCTGCTGTACGCCAACCACCTGCACGATAAC
This sequence comes from Pseudomonas sp. WS 5011, assembly GCF_012985775.1. NCBI lineage: Bacteria > Pseudomonadati > Pseudomonadota > Gammaproteobacteria > Pseudomonadales > Pseudomonadaceae > Pseudomonas > Pseudomonas sp. WS 5011. Next base: position 163,164 of record NZ_JAAQXA010000008.1, on the reverse strand, counting down.
GACCGCTGGCCGATGGGGCCGGCGGGTTTTGGCATCGCGTTGCCGCCGGCCATTGAGGCGCTACCGGCTGATGGGCTGTGGAGCCCTTGCCTGGATGCCGCGCAACAACTGGATAAAGCCATGGCGCTGGCCATGCAGCACGATTTACAAGGCCCGTTGCCGCTTAAACGGCGTATCCGCCGCTGGATTCAGCATGTGTTGGTTGGGCGGCGCTGGCCCGCTACCGGTGCAGACGAATTCTTCCGCAAGGCGGTGCGCCGCCATGAACTGTTCTGGGTGCGCACGCTCGGCGGTTAGCCAGCGCAGTGGCCTGCCAATGTTATGATCACGGCAATCTGTTCTGCCGTTTCTGGAGTGTTTATGAAAGTGTCCATGCCGCGTTTCGACCAGGCCGCCGTTCTGGTGGTGGGCGATGTCATGCTCGATCGTTATTGGCATGGCGGCACTTCGCGGATTTCGCCGGAAGCGCCGGTGCCTGTGGTCAAGGTCGAGCAGATCGAAGACCGTCCGGGCGGCGCGGCCAACGTCGCGCTGAACATCGCCGCCCTCGGCGCACCGGCCACCTTGATCGGCGTGACCGGTGGGGATGAAGCCGCCGCAAGCCTGCGCAACAGCCTACAGGCGGTTGGCGTAAAGACCTTCTTCCAGACGATCAAAGACCAGCCGACTATCGTCAAATTGCGCGTGATGAGCCGTCATCAGCAGTTGCTGCGCATGGACTTCGAAGAGCCGTTCCGCACAGACTGCGCCGCCTTGGCTGCGAGCGTCGAAGCGCAACTGGACGGCATCAAAGTGCTGATTCTCTCGGACTACGGCAAAGGCGCGCTGCAGAACCATCAGGCATTGGTGCAACTGGCGCGTAGCAAAGGCATTGCCGTGCTGGCTGATCCCAAGGGTAAAGACTTCTCCATCTACCGTGGCGCCAGCCTGATCACGCCGAACCTGCACGAATTCGAAACCATAGTCGGCCACTGCCGTGATGAGGCCGAGCTGGTGGCCAAGGGCGCGACCCTGATGGCAGAACTGGAACTGGGCGCGTTGCTGGTGACCCGTGGTGAGCATGGCATGACCTTGCTACGCCCAGAGCATCCGGCACTGCACCTGCCGGCGCGTGCCCGTGAAGTGTTCGATGTGACCGGTGCGGGCGATACGGTGATTTCTATCCTGGCCGCCAGTCTGGCAGCGGGCGAGGAACTGCCGAATGCGGTGGCGCTGGCCAATCTGGCTGCCGGTATTGTAGTCGGTAAGCTGGGTACTGCGGCGATTAGCGCGCCGGAGCTGCGCCGCGCAATCCAGCGTGATGCCGGCTCCGAGCGCGGTGTGCTGAGCCTCGATCAGCTGTTGCTGGCCATCGAAGACGCTCGCGCCCATGGCGAGAAGATTGTCTTCACCAATGGCTGCTTCGACATCCTGCATGCCGGGCATGTCACCTATCTGGAACAGGCCCGCGCGCAAGGTGATCGTCTGGTGTTGGCGGTGAATGACGACGCGTCGGTCAGCCGCCTGAAGGGGCCGGGTCGGCCGATCAACGCCGTGGACCGCCGCATGGCCGTGCTGGCGGGGCTGGGCGCGGTGGATTGGGTGGTGAGCTTCAGCGAAGACACCCCGGAAAGCCTACTGCGCGCGGTCAAGCCGGATGTGTTGGTCAAGGGCGGTGATTACGGTATTGAGGGCGTGGTGGGCGGCGATATGGTGCGGGCCTATGGCGGCGAAGTACGGGTACTGGGGCTGGTAGAGAACAGCTCTACCACCGCGATTGTTGAAAAGATCCGTCAGAAGGACTGAGGTATGTTTGATCGGCTGTATCTATTACTGCGCAATTTGGCCTATAAAAATCGACGTAAGATCAAAGCCGGTAACTTTATCGAGCTTCCCCAAAGTGCTGAATATTTGATGAAGAAAGTTACCATCAAGCTGGGTGGCCGCAATAACCGATTAATTATCGGAGATGGGGTGGAAATCAGTCACTGCGAAATTCGTATTGATGGAGAGAATAACCTCGTCGAAATTGGTGCTCGCACGCGTTTTAGCTCAGGGAAAATTTATCTTCGCCATACATCTGGTCAGCATATCTGCATCGGTGTTGATACCACTGTGGAAGGCGCTTATCTGCTGATTGACGAAGCCGCGAGCATCGACATTGGTAATGACTGCATGCTTTCCACGGACATCCTTATCCGTACTGGCGATAAGCATTCGATCATCGATGTAGAAAGCGGCAAACGTATCAACCCTTCGCGTGATGTATTTATCGCGGATCGGGTTTGGATTGGGCGTGATGTACAGATTCTCAAAGGGACGGTACTTCACCAAGAAACGGTTGTGGGAGCATGCTCACTCGTTTCTAAAGCTTTCGATGAGGGTAATTGTGTGATTGCTGGTGTGCCAGCAAAGATTGTAAAGAGAGGTGTTCGCTGGGACCGTCAGCTCATATAACTAAAAGAGAAACGCGTCTTGTGACGTTTTTGATGCATGGGGGAGAAACAAGGTGAGTGCAGCCGCAGGCGCAGTAGCGCAGGAGTTTCGGCAGGATATCAATGGACTGCGCGCCTGGGCGGTGATGGCAGTAGTGCTTTATCACTTTGGCGTTACTGGCATCAGTGGCGGTTTTGCTGGAGTGGACGTGTTCTTCGTCATCTCCGGTTATCTGATGTGCGGGATCATCATTGGCGGCATTGAACGCAATGATTTTTCTATTTGGCGTTTTTATCTTGCACGTGCGCGTCGTATCTTCCCCGCGCTGGTTGTACTTTGTGTGGTCGTCCTGATTTTTGGCTGGTTCTTCCTGATGCCGGAGGAATATAAGCAGCTGGGCAAACATGCACGAGAAAGCCTGACGTTTAGTTCAAACTTACGATACTTCGATGAATCAGGTTACTTTGATGTTGCCTCTCAGGAGAAGTGGCTTCTGCACACGTGGTCGCTGTCAGTAGAGTGGCAGTTCTACTTGCTTCTACCGTTGGCTTTGATGTTGGTGAACAAGCTTTTACCTGGACGCCGTGCCGCTACAATTTTGCTCGGTTTGCTTTTTGTCCTTTCGTTAGGTTTGTGCATATGGCGCACTGCAGTTGCACCCAGTGAAGCGTTTTACCTGATTCAAACACGTGCTTGGGAGATGCTGGCGGGTGCTCTGGTATTTATGTTGGGGCAGCGGGCGTGGCCCAGCATGGTGCAAAAGCTGCTTGAGCTTGTGGGCTTTGGCCTGATCATTGCGACCATCGCATTACTCGATAAGAACAGTGTGTGGCCGGGTGGTTGGACTATTCTTCCAGTAATCGGCGCGGCTCTGGTGTTGTTGGCTGCACGCGGTCAATCACTGTGGACCGCTAATATCCCGGCGCAGTGGCTTGGTACCCGTTCTTATTCAATTTACCTCTGGCACTGGCCGTTAGTGGTAGCGTTGGCTTATCTGGAAAAACTTAGCGATCCCCTTTGGGTTGCCGTAGCGATTATCGCCTCATTGTTGCTGGGGCATCTCTCGTACAGTCTCGTAGAGGTTCCTGCTCGACGTCGTTTAAGCCTGTTGTCTGCTGGGCGTGCTGGAATCGTATTGATCGTAGTGCTGGCGCTGACTGCCACCGTTGCTCAGCAGGTCCGTCGTAGCGGTATTCCTGACCGCCTGCCTGACGCAGTGGCCGTGATCGAGGCTGAGCGCGACAATTACAATCCTCGTTTGAAAGAGTGTTTGGATCCAGAAAAATCCTGCATTTATGGTGAGGAGCCTGTTCGTGCGGTTTTGATTGGTGATAGCCATGCTGATGCGGTGGTCACGGCATTGCAGGCGGCATTGCCAGAGCATCAAGGCGGCATTTTATTTCGCGGTGGTAGTGGCTGTTTGGTGGCTTTTGGCATGCGCACTGCGAATGACAAGCCGTATTGCGAGAAACTCAACCAAGATTTGGAGAAGGAGTACTCTAGCTACCCGGCAGGTGTTCCGATCGTAATGGTCGGGCGTACATCCGAGTACATTCGGGGAGGTCTAACGACTGGCGATAAACCTACGTTCCACTTCGGTGAAGCGTCAGATCAGTTTACTGATGCCTTCCTGGATCAGTTCCGTGAGCGCTATCTGGAAACTGCATGTCGCTTGGCTGAGCACCATCCGTTTTATATTGTTCGTCCTACCCCTGAAATGGCAGTCGATGTTCCGACTCGTATGGGGCGTGCAATGATGCTTGGCCAGGAGCGTGAGGTTAGTTTGTCTATCGCCGAATATAAAAAGCGCCATGCATTTGTCTGGGCCTTGCAGGACGAGGCTGCTGAGAAATGTGGTGCTCGGTTGTTAGATCCCTTGCCTGCATTGTGCTCGGATGGGCTTTGCCGCAGTGCACAGGGTGGCCGGCCGCTGTACCGAGATCCTGATCATCTCAGTGAATTTGGTAATCGCCTCCTGGTGCCAATGTTCAGAGAGATTTTCCAGCAGCACTGACTGGCTGCTTTGCCAGTCAAGCGCGTCGGCGCGGTCATAGGCGCTTGCCTCGACCGCGCGCATGATCCGTGGCATCCCCCGTATGGAGTGAGATGCCATGAGTTCCGACGTACAGGGCCGTGCCCTGGCAGTGCTGAATCGAGTCGCCCAGGCTGACTGGCCGGACCGTTTGAAGCTGCGCAAACCCTTCGAAAAACTGATCTACACCGGCAGCCGGGCGAGCTTTCGCGCCGCTGCGCAGCGTGCGGGCAAAGTCGCCAAGTTGCCGCGCCCGGCTGACCCGGATGCCTTGTTCGATCTGTCCCTGTCTGATGAGCAGCAGATGCTGGTGGAGATGCTCGAAGCCTTCGCCAGTGAAGTGCTGCGCCCGCTCGCCCACGATGCCGATGAACAGGCGGCGCTGCCTGCGGCGTTGCTCAACCAGGCGCATGAGCTGGGGTTGACGCATTACGCGGTGAGTGAGGCGCAGGGCGGCATGGCCGGCGAGCGCACCACACTGAGTAATGCGCTGATTGCCGAAGCGTTGGGCAAGGGCGATTTATCCTTGGCGGCTGCATTGCTGGTGCCCTTGTCAGCGGCCAACTGCATTCGCCGCTGGGGTAGTGCGGCGCAGCAGGCGCGCTGGCTGCCGGCCTTTGTCGGTGAGGAGCCTGCGCCGGTGATGGCCATTGCGGTCAATGAACCGACGCCGTTGTTTGACCCGCACAAGTTGGCGACTCGGGCACGTAAGCGCGGTAAGCATTACGTACTCAGCGGTGAGAAGAGCTTGGTGCTGCGCGGCCTGGGCGCCAGTCACCTGATTGTCGCGGCGCAGGCGGCGGACGGCCCTGCGCTGTTTATCGTCGAAGTCGGTGCCAAAGGTCTGCAACGTAGTCCGCAGCCGGCCATGGGGCTGAAGGCCGGCAGTACGGCGCGCGTGCGGCTCAATGGGGTCAAGGTGCCGGTTGAGGCGCGACTGGCCGCTGAGTCGTTCAATTACCAGAGTTTTCTCGATTACGCCGGGCTGGCCTGGTGCGCATTGGCCGTGGGCACTGCGCAGGCGGCGCTGGATTATGTGGTGCCGTATTGCAACGAGCGCGTGGCCTTCGGCGAGCCGATCAGCCATCGCCAGGGCGTGGCCTTTATGGTCGCCGATATGGCCGTGGAACTAGACGCCATGCGCCTGATGGTCTGGCGCGCGTGCTCGCGCGCCGAGCAGGGTTTGCCGTTCCAGCGTGAAGCCTATCTGGCGCGCCTGCTGTGCAGCGAAAAGGCCATGAAGATCGGCACCGACGCCGTGCAGTTGCTCGGCGGCCACGGCTTTACCAAAGAACATCCAGCCGAGCGCTGGTACCGCGACTTGCGTGCGCTGGCGATTATGGCCGGCGGTCTCCAGCTATAAGGGCACATCACCATGAACTTAGAAACCCCAAAGAAATTTCGTGGCCTGGTTAATCAGGCCCATCAGGTGGCGGAAAACTATTTCCGGCCGATTTCACGCAAATACGACAAGGCCGAGCATGCCTATCCCAAGGAGCTGGACCTGCTCGCAGCCCTGCTTGATGGCATGAACGCCGGCTCGCCGGACGCCATCGGCGCCACCTCGGCGAGCAAGCGCGGTGCGGCCCGCGAGCAGCAGGAAGGCATCAAGAATGGCGGCAATCTTTCGGCCCTGCTTGGGGTGATGGAGCTGTGCTGGGGCGATGTCGGCCTGCTGCTGGCCATGCCGCGTCAGGGGCTGGGTAATGCGGCGATTGCTGCAGTGGCCAATGATGAACAACTAGCGCGCTTCGGCGGCACCTGGGCAGCCATGGCGATTACCGAGCCGGGCTGCGGGTCGGACTCGGCGGCGATCCGCACCACGGCGATCAAGGATGGTGATCACTACGTGCTCAACGGCGAGAAGATCTATGTCACCTCTGGCGAGCGTGCCGACGCCGTGGTGGTGTGGGCCACCCTGGACAAAAGCCTCGGCCGTGCGGCGATCAAGTCCTTTGTGGTGGAGCACGGCACGCCGGGCATGACCGTGACGCGGCTGGAAAAGAAGCTCGGCATCAAGGCCTCGGACACCGCCGCGATCAGCTTCAGCGATTGCCGCGTGCCGGCGGCCAACTTGCTCGGTAACCCGGAAATCGACGTCCAGAAGGGCTTTGCCGGGGTAATGGAAACCTTCGACAACACCCGCCCGCTGGTCGCTGGGATGGCGGTAGGCGTGGCCAAGGCCTCGCTGGACCGCACCCGCGAACTGCTGAAGAAAGTCTGCAAGCTTGATTACCGCACGCCGTTGCTCAGCGTCAGCCATGCCGAAGCGACGCTCTATCGCCTGGAAGCTGAATGGGAAGCCGCGCGCCTGCTGACGATGAAAGCCGCCTGGATGGCCGACAACAAACTGCCCAACTCCAAGGAGGCCTCCATCGCCAAGGCTAAGGCTGGGCGAGTGGCCAACGAGGTGACGCTGAAGTGTGTCGAACTGGCCGGCGCGTTGGGCTACGGCGAGGACGAGCTGCTGGAGAAGTGGGCGCGCGACTCGAAGATTCTCGACATCTTTGAAGGCACCCAGCAGATCCAGTTGCTGATCGTCGCGAGGCGATTGCTGGGCAAGAGCTCCAGCGAATTGAAGTAGCTGTTCACGTGGGCTGGGCGAATCCAGCCCACTTGCCTGAAGTCCCTTTTTGCCCTGCTTAGGCGGGGCTTTTTGGCGTCTGCACCAGCCAATCTTTCCAGCGAATGCGCTCATCGCGCACTAGCCAGCCATCCTGTGGCGCAAAGCTTTCGGCCAGCCACAGACCGCGAGTGCTGGCGGGTAAGAGCTGGCCCTGCTTTAGGGTCAGCAGCTCGGCGGTCGGCCGGCCTTGGTCCAGCGGAATCAGAAACAGATCGGGCCTCGCGCGGTTGAGGCGTGCGATCAGCTGGCCATCTTCCAGGTGTTCATCGACATGCAGCAGGCTGAGTTGACGTGTTTCCTTGGGCAAATCCAGGCGCAGGTCGTAGACCAGCTGCAACGAGGCGGTTGGCAGGTGCACATAGGCACGCGGGCGTTCCAGCAGCTTGAGGTTGCCGCATTGCACTGGGCGCGCCGCGCCGGACAGCGGGCTGAGGCTGAAGTGCGCGGTTTCCCGGTAGTGCAGACTGCTCTGGTAGGGCGTCGGCAGCCAGGTGTCGCCAAAGCGCCCGCTTAGCCAGCCTTCCGGCGTCTCCAGCAGGCATTCTTCGGCCACTTCCTGAATCGCGGTGAGCAGCGGCAGGTTGAGCTCATGGGCCGGCACGTAGCCGGAGATCAGCTTGAGCACCACATCGCCGCGATCCGCGCGACGCTGGCGCACCAGTATCCAGTATTCGCGGCCCTGCCAGCTGAGGGTCAGGCGCACCGAAACGCCCAGGTTGGCCAGTTCCACGGCAAAGCGTTGGCTGTCGGCCACAACCACAGGTTTTCGCTTTTCCAGCATCTGGCTAAAGTTCAACGGCATGCCCAGGCCCTGGTAACTCAGGCCTTCCTGGCTGGCTTCGACAAACAGTTGCAGGGTCTTGAAGCTGCTGGGGTCTTTGCGGATCAGGGTGCGCGGCATTGCAACTCCTCGCGGACATGGGCGTGGGCATGGCCTGAGAGCTTGGCACAGATCGTCGGGTGAGGGCCGTCAGGCAATATCCTGAATTACAGCGGCGGCCGTGGCGACGTTGTGCGCCAGGTGCTGCGGGTTGATGGTGCCGACAATCGCGCTGCAGGCGGCCGGATGGCTGAAGATCAGCTCGAAACTGGCGCGCACCGGGTCGACACCAGGGGCCAGGCAGGCGTGGCCGCTGGCCAGGGCTTTTTTGATCAGAATGCCTTTGCCGTGCAGTTCGGCGTAGTCCAGTACGGCCTGTTCGCCTTGTTCGTTGAGGTTGTAGGTGACCATCGCGCAGTCACCCTGCTCAAGGGCCAGTAGGCCGCCTGCAACGGTTTTGCCAGAGAGGCCGAAGCCGCGAATCTTGCCCTCGCGCTTAAGCTCAGCCAGGGTTTCGTACACGCCACTGTCGCGCAGAATGGCCACATCGTTGCCGTCGGAATGCACCAGCACCAGGTCGATAAAGTCGGTTTCCAGGCGCTTCAGGCTGCGCTCCACCGAGAAGCGCGTGTGCGCCGGGCTGAAGTCGAAGTGCGATTGGCCGTTGTCGAACTCTTCGCCGACCTTGCTGACAATCACCCACTGCTGGCGCTGGCCGCGCAACAACGGGCCGAGGCGGGTTTCGCTGGTGCCGTAGGCCGGCGCGGTGTCGATCAGGTTGATGCCCAGATCATGGGCCTGGGCCAGGAGTTCGCGGGCTGCGGCGTCATCGGGGATGGTGAAACCGTTGGGGTATTTCACCCCCTGATCACGGCCCAGCTTGACCGTGCCCAAGCCCAGCGGCGAAACCAGCAGCTCGGTCGCGCCCAATGGGCGATGCAGGTTGTGCAGGCTGTGCAGTGGATGCATCAGAACAGTTCCTCCCAGGCGGGTGGTGCGACGCTCGGGCGCGGCAGCGCGGGCAGTGGTGCATGTGTGGTCGGCTGAACGCCGTCACGGCTCAGCGCCGCTAGCACGCGGTCGGCAAAGTCCGGGGCTAACGCCAGCTTAGTTGGCCAGCCCACCAGCAGTTTGCCTTGCTCGTGGAGGAAGGCATTGTCTGGGCGCACCAGGCCGGATTGCGCCGGCTCCGCGCGATCCACTCGCAGCGTGGCCCATTGGGCGGCTGACAGATCGACCCAGGGCAGCAGCTCGCTCAGCTCTTTTTTCGCCGCCTGGATTTGCGCCGTTTCGTCGCGGGCCACGCCATCTGCTTCGGCCAGATCGCCACCCAAGTACCAGACCCACTGGCCGTCGGCCGCCGGGTGGGTGGTGATGGTCACGCGCGGCTTCGGTCCACCGCCCAGGCAGTGGGCGTAAAGCGGTTTCAACGTTGGACCTTTGACCAAGACCATATGCAGCGGGCGCAGTTGCTGTGCGGGCTGGCTGAGATCGAGGGTGCTGAGCAGCTCGGCATTGCCACGGCCGGCACTGAGAATGATGCGTTTTGCGCGAATCTCACGACCATCGATGATCAGGCCGACCAGCTCGCCGTTTTCCCGCAGCGGTTCGATGCGTTCGGCTGCCAGCAAACCATCGCCGGCCAGTTCACTGAGGCGGCTGATCAGGCTCGGCACATCCAGCACTAGTTCAGCCAGGCGGTAGACCTTGCCCTTGAATTTCGGGTGTTGCAGCGCCGGTGGCAGTTGCTCGCCCTTGACCTGATCGACTCGGCCGCGCACGGCTTTGCTGGCAAAGAAACTGGTGATATTGCCGGCCAGGCTGCCGGGCGACCACAGGTAGTGGGCATCGGAGAGCAGGCGCACGCCGCTCAGATCCAGCTCGCCATTACCTGCCAGGGCTTCGCGCCAGCGCCGCGGCATATCGGCGATGGCTTCGGAGGCGCCGGTCAGCGCGCCATGCAGGGCGTATTTGGCACCACCGTGAATGATGCCCTGGGATTTCACACTCTGGCCGCCACCGAGGCGGGCGTTGTCCACCAGCAGGGTGGCGAAGCCCTGGCGGCGCAGGCGCGCATTCAGCCAAAGGCCGGCAATGCCGCCGCCCACGATCAAAACATCAGTGCTCAGTGCCTCGGACATGCAGGTGTCTCACCGGGAAAACAGGCGCGCAGTATAACCCGGCCGCGCTAGCGCCTTACCTCGGAACCTGCTCAACGTCTCGCGAGCTAGAGCCATGCAAGGCAAAAACAGGCGAGGAAGCGGAGTTTACTGGTGTAAATGAGCATTCCGAGACGCCGCGTCCCGGCCTGTTTTTAACGGCGCAGGGCCGAAGCGCAGCAGGCGTTGGGCAGGTTCTCAGTGGCCGACGCTTTGCGAGAACAGCTGAATCACCACCACGCCGGCGACGATCAGGCCCATGCCGAGCATGGCCGGCAGGTCCAGCCGTTGTTGGTAGAGAAACACTGCGGCGATGCTCACCAGCACAATGCCCATGCCCGCCCACACCGCATAGGCGACGCCGACCGGGATGGTCTTCACTACCAGGCTGAGCATCCAGAACGAGATGGCGTAGCCGACCACGACCAGCAGCAGGGGCAGGGGTTTGTTGAAACCATCCAGGGCCTTCATCGAGGTGGTGGCGATGACTTCTGCGGTGATGGCAATAGCGAGGTAGAGATAGCCGCCCATGATGTGGCCTCCATAGTTATCTGGCGGCCATTCTAGTGACCTGGCGGATGGGATAAAGTGATTACCTATCCGCTATGGAGATGGGTTATGCAGTGGAACCTGGAGCAGATTCGCCTGTTTGTCAGCGTTGCGGATGGCCAGTCGTTCTCCGCCGTGGGTCGGCAAATGCAGCGCGCACAATCGGCGGTGAGCAATGCGATTGCGTTGCTGGAGGCCGACCTCGGCGTGCGTCTTTTCGAGCGCAGCAGCGGCCGCCAACCACGCCTAACCGATGCCGGCGTGGCTCTGCTGGAAGAGGCGCGCGAGGTGTTGCGCCAGTGCCAGCGTTTGGAAGGGCGTGCGCTGGGCCTGGTGCGCGGTGAGGAGGTGTGTTTGCGTCTGGCGCAGGATGAGGCGATGCCTTATCAGCCGGTGCTCGACAGTCTTGAGGCGCTGGCGCAGCACTTTCCGCTGCTGGAGGTGCAGTTGGCCAGCGGTGCGCAAGGGGATGTGGCGCGCAAGCTGCTGGAGAACCGCGCCGACCTCGGCTTGTTGTTCCACCACGAACACATGCCCGATGCGCTGGAACGTCAGCGGCTGGGTACCATCGAAATGGTCACCGTGTGCGGTGCCGGGCACGCACTGGCGGGTATGGGGCATGTTGATCGGCGTGAGCTGGCCCGCCACCGGCAACTGCTGATGACCCCGCAAGACAGTCACTATCCGGGCGGTGAGCAAATCAGCCCGTCGGTGTGGCGCACCGACAGTTTCTACACCATGGCCGAACTGCTGATGCGTAACCTGGGCTGGGCCTGGCTGCCGCGCCATGTGGTGCAGTACCCGACGTATCAGAGCCAACTGGTGGAACTGAGCAGCGACTGGACGCCGCCGCCGCTGGTGGTCGAACTGGTCTGTCGCCGCGATCAGGCATTGGGCCCCGCGGCCTTGTGGTTGGCCGAGTGCTTTGCTCGGCATCTGCAGGTCACGGCGTGAGCCGAGCCCGCGCCTGGCTCGACGATAGTGGCCAAAGTGCATAAGCTGCGCGCCATGAATAGAAGCCTCTACACCCTGTTGTTTCATCTTGGTCTGCCGCTGGTGGCCGGGCGGCTGGCGTGGCGTGCCTGGCAGGCGCCGGCCTATGCCAAACGCATCGGCGAACGCTTTGCTTTTGGTTTGCCGCCGCACAAGCCGGGCGGTATCTGGCTGCATGCCGTATCGGTGGGCGAGAGCATCGCCGCCGCGCCGCTGGTGCGTGAGCTGCTGGCGCGCTACCCACAGCTACCGATCACCATCACCTGCATGACACCGACCGGTTCGGAGCGTATTCAGGCGATGTTTGGCGGTGCGGAATACGCGGGGCGTGTGCAACATTGCTACCTGCCGTATGACCTGCCCTGGGCGGCAGCGCGTTTTCTCGATCAGGTGCAGCCACGGTTGGCAGTGATTATGGAAACCGAGCTGTGGCCCAACCATATTCACCAGTGCGCCAAACGCGGTGTTCCCGTGGCGCTGGCCAACGGGCGGCTGTCCGAGCGTTCGGCCCGTGGTTATGCGCGTTTTGCCAACCTCACCGCACCGATGCTGGCCGAGCTGAATCTGCTGGCGGTGCAGACAGCGCTGGAAGCCGAACGCTTTCGCAGCCTGGGCGCGCGCGCTGAGTGCGTCGAGGTCACCGGCTCGATCAAGTTTGATCTGACGATTGATCCAGAGCTGCTTACCCGCGCTGCGGTCTTGCGTGAGCAATGGCAGGCCACGCACCGCCCGGTGTGGATCGCCGCGAGCACCCATGCTGGTGAAGACGAGATCGTTCTCGCCGCCCACCGTGAGCTGCTCACACAGAATCCCGATGCCCTGCTGATTTTAGTGCCGCGCCATCCCGAGCGTTTCAATGCGGTGTTCGAGTTGTGCCAGCGGCAAGGCTTTAACACGCGGCGCCGCTCCACTGGCGAAGCGCTGCTGGCGAGCGATCAGGTGCTGCTCGGCGACACCATGGGCGAGCTGCTGTTTCTCTATGCCTTGGCCGATATCGCCTTTGTCGGCGGCAGCCTGGTGGCCAATGGCGGGCATAACCTGCTGGAGCCGGCGGCGCTGGGCAAGCCGGTGCTGAGCGGCCCGCACCTGTTCAACTTTCTGGAGATAGCCGTGCAGTTGCGCACTGCCGGTGCCTTGAGCGAGGTGGCGGATGCGCACGGTTTGGCGCAGCGGGTTACACAGCTATGGCACGAACCGGCGACCGCAGAGGCCATGCGGACTGCTGGGCAGGCCGTTATGCGGGGCAACCAAGGTGCCCTGGCACGGCTGTTGACGGGTTTGGCACGGCTGCTGAAGGTCGAGTCGCCATAGCGATTGAGTGCTCACTTGGTCCCGTAACGGCTTACGCCATAAAAAAGCCCGCTGAATTCAGCGGGCTTTTTGGTTGCGGAGCACTCAGTACTGCGAGTTGCCACGCAGCTGGGCTTCGGCGGCCTTGGCCAGGTCCGGCGGCAGGAAGTCTTCGTCCGGGTTGTAATCGGATTTCAGGTACTGCTCCAGGGCGTTCAGGTCGTCTGGGCTGAGGGTGCCGGCAGCCTGTTTCAGGCGCAGGTTGTTAAGGATGTAGTCATAGCGCGCGTTGTTGTAGTTACGCACCGAGCTGTACAGCTCGCGCTGAGCGTCGAGCACGTCGACGATGTTACGCGTGCCGACCTGGTAGCCGATTTCAGTGGCTTCCAGGGCGCTCTGGTTGGAGATGATCGACTGCTTGCGCGCCTGCACGGTTTCCACGTCGGTGTTCACCGCGCGGTGCAGGTTGCGGGTGTTCTGCACCACCTGGCGACGCAGGCTTTCACGCAGCTGTTCGGTTTGGTTCAGGCGCTGGTAGGACTCGCGCACCTGGGAACTGGTCAGGCCGCCGCTGTACAGCGGAATGTTCAGTTGCAGGCCAATCGAGCGCTGCTCAACATCGCCGCTGAACCGGTTGATGCTGGCGGCGTTGTTGCTGAAACCGAGGCTGTTGTTATCGCCCTTCTGGTAGCTGGCCACGGCATCCAGGGTCGGCGCATGGCCCGACTTGCGCTGGCGCAGGGTCTCTTCTGCTGCGTCAACAGCGTAGTTACTGGCTTGCAGATTGAGGTTCTGTGCGGCAGCGGTGTCGACCCAGGCTTTTGCGTCATTGGGCGTCGGCGCGAGGATTGGCAGGCTGTGCTCGATGCCTTCCAGTGCGCTGAAATCGCGATTGGTCAGGGTGGTTAGGGCCTGGAAGGCATCTTCCACCTGACGTAGGGCGATGATGCGGTTGGCGCGAGCGGTGTCGAAACCGGCCTGGGCTTCCAGCACGTCTGTCTTATCCGACAGGCCGACATCAAAGCGCTCGTTGGCTTGGTCCAGCTGGCGCTTGAAGGCGGCTTCTTCGGCTTTGGTCGACGCCAGGTTGTCCTGCGCACGCAGTACCGCGAAGTAGGCTTCAGCACTCTGCAGAATCAGGTTCTGTTCGGTGGCCGACAGCTCCAGCACCGCTTGTTCGTTGCTGGCTTTGGCCGCTTGCAACTGGAACCAGCGATCCGCGCGGAACAGCGGTTGGCTCAGGTTGGCTTGGTACACAGTGCCGCTGCGCGAGCTGGTGGTGCTCGGCGAGTCGACCTGGGTGCGGGTGTCGCTCAGGTTGGCACCAGCAGACAAATTAGGCAGCAGGCCGGCGCGTGCCTGGGGCACCACTTCGCTGCGGGCCTCGTAATCGGCGCGTGCAGCAGCCAGATCGGCGTTGTTGGCGGCCGCTTCCTGGTAGACCGTGACCAGGTCAGTTTTGGTGGACAGCGGGGCTTGTTCAGCCCAGGCCATTGCGTTGGACGCGGCGGCCACGGCGATAGCCAGAGAGAGTCTGCGCAACATTAGGGAAATCCTGAATTTGGCGGTAATCGACAAGGCTAAGGGGCCGTGCCTAGTAGGGTCAAGGGCAGTTATGGCGGCTGTAGTGTAGTTTGCAACAAGCTATGTTGCCTGGGCGCAACAATCCGTCGTTGAATGGGTGCTCGTCACGACCCGACGCGCGGGTCATGAATATTTGACTCCTGGGTTGGTTTTATTAGCTGGGGTTGATTAGACTGGCCGCGTTCTTGTCGGGGTGCCCCAATTGAGGGGCTGAGATTGGCAGCTGCCGGATCCCGTTGAACCTGATCAGGTTAAGGCCTGCGTAGGGAACAAGATGCGCTCGCCATTCCCCTGGCGAGCCTCTGGCACCGCCTCAGGTGCGCCTCAACGCCGCTCATCCGTCCAGGTTCGCTCCGACATATAGCCCTGGAGAGCCGCCGATGAGCACACAAGAAAAAAACCTCAATCCGATCCTGAGTGAATCCGCCCAGGTCGACCAGCAGTCGATCCAACCGTTTCCGCGTTCGCAGAAAGTCTATGTGCAGGGCTCGCGCCCGGACATCTTGGTGCCTATGCGCGAGATCAGCCTGGACGTGACACCCACTGACTTCGGCGGCGAGATCAATGCACCGGTGATGGTGTATGACACCTCCGGCCCGTACACCGACCCCAAGGTCATCATCGACGTGCGCAAAGGCCTGGGCGATGTGCGTTCGCCGTGGATTGAGGCGCGCGGCGACACCGAACGCCTGCCTGGCCTGAGCTCCAACTTCGGCCAGCAGCGCCTGGCTGATGCCGAGCTAACCAAGCTGCGTTTCGCTCACGTCAACAACCCGCGCCGTGCCAAGGCTGGCGCCAACGTCAGCCAGATGCATTACGCGCGCAAAGGCATCATCACCGCCGAGATGGAATACGTCGCCATCCGCGAGAACATGAAGCTGGAAGTGGCGCGCGAAGCGGGCTTGCTTACTCAGCAGCACCCTGGCCACAGCTTCGGCGCCAGCGTGCCGAAAATCATCACCCCTGAATTCGTGCGTGACGAGATCGCTCGCGGTCGCGCGATCATCCCGGCGAACATCAACCACACCGAATTGGAACCGATGATCATCGGCCGTAACTTCCTGGTGAAGATCAACGGCAACATCGGAAACTCGGCGCTGGGCTCAAGTATTGAAGAAGAAGTGGCCAAGCTGACCTGGGGCATTCGCTGGGGTTCGGACACGGTGATGGACCTGTCCACCGGCAAGCACATTCACGAAACCCGCGAGTGGATCATCCGTAACTCGCCCGTACCGATCGGCACCGTACCGATCTACCAGGCCCTGGAAAAAGTCGGCGGCGCGGCCGAAGAGCTGACTTGGGAGCTGTTCCGCGACACGCTGATCGAGCAGGCCGAGCAGGGCGTGGACTACTTCACCATTCACGCCGGCGTGTTGCTGCGTTATGTGCCGATGACCGCCAAGCGCGTCACAGGCATCGTTTCGCGCGGTGGTTCGATCATGGCCAAGTGGTGCCTGGCGCACCATAAAGAGAACTTCCTCTACACCCATTTCGAAGACATTTGCGAAATCATGAAGGCCTACGATGTCAGCTTCTCGCTGGGTGATGGCCTGCGTCCGGGCTCGATTGCCGATGCCAACGATGAAGCGCAGTTTGGCGAGCTGGAAACTCTCGGCGAGCTGACCAAGATCGCCTGGAAGCACGACGTGCAGACCATGATCGAAGGCCCTGGCCACGTGCCGATGCAGCTGATCAAGGAGAACATGGACAAGCAGCTCGAATGCTGTGACGAGGCGCCGTTCTACACCCTCGGCCCGCTGACCACCGACATTGCGCCGGGCTACGACCACATCACCAGCGGCATCGGTGCGGCGATGATCGGCTGGTTCGGTTGCGCCATGCTTTGCTACGTCACGCCCAAGGAACACCTGGGCCTGCCGAACAAGGATGATGTGAAGACCGGCATCATCACCTACAAGATTGCCGCCCATGCTGCGGACTTGGCCAAAGGTCATCCGGGCGCGCAGATTCGCGACAACGCACTGTCCAAGGCGCGCTTCGAATTCCGCTGGGAGGATCAGTTCAACCTCGGCCTCGACCCCGACACCGCGCGCTCGTACCACGATGAAACACTGCCCAAGGACTCGGCCAAGGTCGCGCATTTCTGTTCGATGTGCGGGCCGAAGTTCTGCTCAATGAAGATCACCCAGGAGGTGCGGGTCTACGCCGAAGAGCAGCGTATCGCCGCGCTGGAACTGGATGAGGCCGAGCTGGGCATGCAGGCCAAGGCGGCCGAGTTCAAATCCCAAGGCAGTGAGCTGTACCACAAGGTCTAAGGCCTCGATTCGGCTTGATCGAACACCACCCACGGCATGCGTGCCCTGGGTGGTTTTTAATTTTCTGAGGTGGCTATTACCGTGAGCACAACCCACACCTATTCCCCACACCAGAGTGTGGCCAGCGACCAGCGCGTGCTGGGTGCGCGGGACATGTTCTCCCTGTGGTTTTCCCTCGGCATTGGCCTGATGGTCTTGCAGCTGGGGGCTCTACTGGCGCCCGGGCTGGGCATGAGTGGCGCACTGTTGGCAATTGCCTGCGGCACGGCCGTGGGTGTGCTGTTGCTCGGGGCGGTGGCGGTGATCGGTAGCGATACTGGTCGTTCGAGTATGGCCGCCCTGAAGCTTAGCCTGGGCAGCAAAGGCGCCTTGCTGCCGGCCTTGCTGAATGTACTGCAATTGATCGGCTGGGGCGCCTTCGAGATCATTGTGATGCGTGACGCCGCGGGCGTGCTGGCCGAGCGTGCGTTCGGTGCTGGCTCCGCGTGGAGTAATCCGCTGATCTGGACACTGTTCTTTGGCGCGCTGGCGACTCTGCTGGCAGTCGCCGGGCCGCTGACCTTCGTGCGCAAAGTGTTGCGTAAATGGGGCATCTGGCTGCTGCTGGGTGCCTGCGTGTGGCTCACCTGGAACCTGTTCGACAAGGCGGATCTGGCAAGCCTCTGGGCACGTGCCGGGGATGGTTCGATGCCATTTGCCCTGGGGTTTGACATCGCCATTGCCATGCCGCTGTCGTGGTTGCCGCTGATTGCTGACTATTCGCGCTTCGGCCGCAGCGCTGCGCGGGTGTTTGGCGGCACTGCGCTGGGGTTCTTCCTCGGTAATGTCTGGTTGATGAGCCTGGGCGTGGCTTACACCCTGGCCTTTGCTACTGGGGCTGAGGCCAATGCGCTGCTGTTGGCGCTGGCGGGTGCCGGTCTGGGTATTCCGCTGCTGCTGATTTTGCTGGATGAGTCGGAAAACGCTTTCGCGGACATCCATTCGGCGGCGGTGTCGGCCGGCATTGCCTTGCCGCTTCGGGTTGGGCAGTTGGCCCTGGCGATTGGCGTGCTGTGCACCCTGATCGCCTGGCTGGCACCGCTGGCCGAGTATCAGAATTTCCTGCTGCTGATCGGTTCAGTTTTTGCGCCACTGTTTGGCGTGGTGTTGGTTGACCACTTTATCCTGCGCCGTCGGCGTGCCGAGCTGGCCCCCGTTTGCAACTTGCGCGTGGATACCTTGCTGGCATGGGGCTGTGGTGCGGTGGTCTATCACCTGCTCAGTCATTATTGGCCGCAAATAGGTGCCACCCTGCCAGCGTTCTTGCTGGCCGCGGGGCTACAGTTACTGCTGGGGCTGCTGAGCCGTAAGCGCGCGGCGGCGATCCGTTGAAGCAGTGGGCGGTTGTCATGCTCGCGGTATTAAGCCAAGCCTGTTAGCCGAACGGTCGTGATGACAGCTTGTCAGTGCTCAGTGGTCAACGTGTAAGCTGTGGCGAACACGCTGACCGTTCAGGTCAGCCGCTGCGAACCGTTGTACGGAGTGTTGGAGTCCGCAATGAATGCTCAAGAGGATGTGCAAGTGCTGGCGCGTGAGGCCTGCTTTAGCGGCTTCTACAAGCTCGATCGGCTGCGTTTGCGCCATCGCCAGTTTGCCGGTGATATGGGCCCTGAGCTGAGTCGTGAATTGTTCGTGCGCCACGATGCCGTGTGTGTGCTGCCCTACGATCCGCAACGCGATTGTGTGGTGTTGATTGAGCAATTTCGCGTGGGGGCGCTGGATAAAAGTGCCAACCCCTGGCTGCTGGAGCTGGTCGCCGGATTGATCGACAAGGACGAAGAACCTGAAGAGGTTGCACGCCGCGAGGCGATTGAGGAGGCCAACCTAACGCTGACCTCGCTTTGGCCGATCACCCAGTATTATCCCTCGCCCGGTGGTTCGGATGAGCGTGTGCATCTGTTTATTGGCCGCTGTGACAGCGAAGGTGCCGGTGGCGTGCACGGGCTGGCGGAAGAAGGTGAAGACATTCGTGTGCACGTCTGGCCGATGGAAGATGCCCTGGATGCGTTGAAGGATGGTCGCATCGACAACGCCGCCAGCATCATCGCCCTGCAATGGCTGGCGCTGAACCGCGCCGAAGTGCGAGGGCTGTGGTCATGAACCTGCTGCGCGAGCGCTATCGGGTCGACCTGGTCGAGCTGCAGACTGCTTGCGAACTCAACTATGTGCGCCTGCTGCAGTTGTTGCCGGACATGCGCAACGATGCGCGTGGGCGTCAGCACGTTCGCCGTGTGGCCCTCAGCCAAGGCGAGCACCTGCTCGGCGTGTTGGCCCTGGAGGTGCTGGAAACCTGCCCGTACACCTCAACCATCGAGGTGCGTCAGGAACACAGCCTGTCCTGGCTGCCGGTGCCGCGACTGGAAGTGCGGGTCTACCACGATGCGCGCATGGCCGAGGTGGTGGGCACGCAAAGTGCTCGGCGCTTCCACGGCATCTATCCCTATCCCAATGCAGCCATGCACCAGCCGGATGAGAAGACTCAGCTCAACCTGTTTCTCGGTGAGTGGCTGAGCCATTGCTTGGCCTGCGGTCACGAACTGGCACCCGTGCGTTAGGTTTTTCCACGCTCAGCCGATAATCAGTCGCAGGCGCATTATTCTGATACGCGCTAGCCTAAGGGTGGGTATTGGATTTACAGCGGACGTTCTGTGATCTATTCCCCTTTCGCGGGTTTACCGCCCGCAGGGCTAGCCAGCATAATTCACGCATTCCGCTCAAGGAGAAGGTCTTGCCGGGCGCGCCGATTCAAACCACTGCTGTTGATCGCTCGGTACTGCTGGTGCAGCTCTCCGATAGCCACCTGTTTGCCGACGGGGCAGGCAAGCTATTGGGTATGGATACCCAGGACAGCTTGCAGCGGGTGATCGAGCGTGTGCTGCAGGAACAACCGCAGATCGACTTGGTCCTGGCCAGTGGCGACCTCTCGCAGGACGGCAGCGCTGAGTCCTACCAGCGTTTTCGCGAGATGACCGCCGCCATCCCCGCGCCCGCGCGCTGGTTCCCCGGTAACCATGATGAAGTGCCTGCCATGCAGGCGGCCTGCGTCGGCAGTGATCTGCTGGAGCCGGTGATCGACCTGGGCAACTGGCGCGTGACCCTGCTCGACTCCTCGATCCCTGGTGCCGTACCTGGTTACCTCAGCGAGCAGCAGCTTGCCTTGCTGGAGCGCGCACTCAGCGAAGAACCGGATCGTCATCACCTGATCTGCCTGCATCACCACCCGGTGTCCATCGGCTGCAAATGGATGGAGCCCATCGGTTTGCGTAACCCGGACGCCTTGTTTGCCGTGCTGGAGCGTTTCAGCCAGGTGCGTGCGGTGCTGTGGGGGCATATCCATCAGGAACTCGATCAGCAGCGCGGCCCTATCCGACTGCTGGCATCGCCCTCGACCTGCGTGCAGTTCGCCCCAGGTAGCGAAGAGTTTCAGGTCGATAAAACTGCGCCGGGCTATCGCTGGCTGCGCCTGTTCGACGATGGCCGTCTGGAAACCGGGGTGTCGCGGGTGACTGGCATCAAGTTCGAAATCGATTACACCATCAAAGGCTACTAAGCCCTTTGCAGCTGCTCGGCTAACCGGTTGCAGCCGGTCGCCGCAACCGGTTAGCCTCCCGCCCCATGACCACATCCATTCTCTATATTCACGGGCTTAACAGCTCGCCGGCATCGCTCAAGGCCAGCCAGTTACAGCGCGCCATGGCGCAGCTTGGGCTGGCCGCGCAGCTGCAGGTACCGGCCCTGCATCACCACCCACGCCAGGCGATGGCTCAGCTCGAAGCGCTGATTGCTGAGCTTGGTCGGCCCGTGCTGGTTGGCAGCTCCCTGGGCGGCTACTATGCGACCCACTTGGCCGAACGCCATGGGTTGCCGGCGCTGTTGATCAATCCCGCCGTACGCCCGCATATGCGTTTCGATGGCTACCTGGGCCCGCAAAAAAATTATTACAGCGACGAGACCTGGGAGCTGACGACCGATCACGTAACAGCCCTGGCCGAACTGGATGTGCTGGCGCTGCAGGATCCGGCGCGCTATCAGGTGTGGCTGCAGACCGCCGACGAAACCCTCGATTACCGTGATGCTCAGAGCTATTACCGCGCCTGCGCGCTGCGTATCCAGGCCGGTGGCGATCATGGTTTTCAGGGCTTTGCCGAGCGTCTGCCGATGCTTTTCGCTTTCGCCGGTATTCCTCGCCATCTGTGGCAGGATATCGACTTTTCCGCTCTCAATTGACGAACAAGAGACCCCATGGCCCAGCAAGGTTCTAGCTCTTACAACGCCGATGCCATCGAAGTCCTTTCCGGCCTCGACCCGGTGCGCAAACGCCCGGGCATGTACACCGACACCAGCCGGCCCAACCATCTGGCCCAGGAAGTCATCGACAACAGCGTCGACGAAGCACTGGCCGGGCATGCCAAATCGATTCAGGTGATCCTGCACGAGGACAACTCCCTGGAAGTGCTCGACGACGGTCGCGGCATGCCAGTGGACATTCACCCGGAAGAGGGCGTGCCAGGGGTTGAGCTGATCCTCACCAAGCTGCACGCTGGCGGCAAGTTCAGCAACAAGAACTACCAGTTCTCCGGCGGCCTGCATGGAGTGGGCATCTCGGTGGTCAACGCGCTGTCGACCAGCGTGGTGGTTAAGGTCAAGCGCGACGGCAACGAGTACCAGATGAGTTTTGCCGACGGCTATAAAGCCAGCGACTTGACCGTGGTCGGCACTGTGGGCAAGCGCAACACCGGCACCAGCGTGCATTTCTGGCCAGATGCCAAGTATTTCGACTCCTTCAAGTTCTCGGTCAGCCGCCTCAAGCACGTACTGAAAGCCAAGGCTGTGCTGTGCCCGGGGCTCGCGGTCAGCTTCGAGGACAAAGCCAGCGGTGAGAAAGTCGAATGGCTGTACGAAGACGGCCTGCGCTCCTACCTGGTGGATGCGGTCAGCGAGTTTGAACGGCTACCCAATGAGCCATTTTGCGGCAGCCTGGCAGGTAATAAAGAAGCCGTAGATTGGGCGCTGCTGTGGCTGCCGGAAGGCGGCGACGCGGTGCAGGAAAGCTACGTCAATCTGATCCCCACCGCTCAGGGCGGCACCCACGTCAACGGCCTACGCCAGGGCCTGCTGGACGCCATGCGCGAGTTCTGCGAGTTCCGCAGCCTGCTGCCGCGCGGGGTAAAGCTGGCCCCTGAAGATATTTGGGAGCGCATCGCCTTCGTCCTCTCGATGAAGATGCAGGACGCGCAGTTCTCCGGGCAGACCAAGGAACGCCTGTCGTCCCGTGAGGCCGCAGCCTTTGTATCCGGTGTGGTGAAAGACGCCTTTAGCCTGTGGCTTAACGGCCACCCGGAGCTGGGTCAGCAGCTCGCCGAACTGGCGATCAGCAACGCCAACCGCCGCCTCAAGGCTGGCAAGAAGGTCGAGCGCAAGCGCATCACCCAGGGCCCGGCGCTGCCTGGCAAACTGGCTGATTGCGCCGGCCAGGACCCGATGCGCTCCGAGCTGTTTCTAGTGGAAGGTGACTCCGCTGGCGGTTCGGCCAAGCAGGCGCGCGATAAAGAGTTTCAGGCGATCCTGCCGCTGCGCGGGAAGATCCTCAACACCTGGGAAGTCGATGGCAGCGAAGTGCTGGCCAGCCAGGAAGTGCACAACATCGCTGTGGCGGTTGGCCTCGATCCGGGCTCCAGCGATCTCTCCCAGCTGCGTTACGGCAAGATCTGTATCCTTGCCGACGCCGACTCCGACGGCCTGCACATCGCCACCTTGCTCTGCGCGCTGTTCGTCCAGCATTTCCGCCCGTTGGTGGATGCGGGTCACGTTTATGTGGCCATGCCGCCGCTGTACCGCATCGACCTGGGCAAGGAGATTTTCTACGCCCTGGATGAAGCCGAGCGCGATGGCATTCTCGACCGCCTGGTGGCCGAGAAGCGCCGTGGCAAACCGCAGGTCACCCGCTTTAAAGGCCTTGGTGAGATGAACCCGCCGCAGCTGCGCGAAACCACCATGGACCCCAATACCCGGCGTCTGGTGCAGCTGACTCTGGACGATTACCCCGGCACCCAGGAAATGATGGACATGCTGCTGGCGAAGAAACGCGCCGGCGACCGTAAATCCTGGCTGGAGTCCAAGGGCAACCTGGCCGAGGTGCTGCTCTGATGCAGCGGCTGTTGGCTGTCTGCCTGCTGCTCTGCTCACCCGTGCTGGCGAGTGCGGCGGCATTGGAAGAGCTGAAACTGCTCAACGAGCAAGCGGTTAGCGGCGTCAGTGGCGGCAACCTGTCCGGCCTGGCCTGGTGCGATAACGCGCTGTGGGCGGTTTCCGACCGGGATGATCAGCAGCTCTATCGTCTCGAATCGGATGAGTCGCACTGGCAGGCCACGGCCGAGAGCTTTGTCGCGCCGCCCGCGCCGGATGTGCGCTTGCCCTGGGGGCTGCGCATGCGCAGCTGGGTCGCCGGCCTGGTACGCGGAGGTGAGCTGGATTTCGAAGGGCTGAGCTGTGACGCCGCTGGTAACCGTTACCTGGTCAGCGAGGCCAAGGCGGCTGTGCTGCAGTTGCCTGTGGTCGGCGAGCCCAACTGGTTGAAGCTGCCTCAGGGCCTGCTGCGCCAGGCGCGCGCCAGTGGCATGGCGCTGCATTACAACTCGCTGTTTGAAGGCATTGCCGTTGACCCGGCTGGTGAGCGCCTGTACCTGGCGGCTGAGCGTATGCGCCGCGGTTTGCTGGTGGTGCACAAGCAGCGCGCGATCTGGCGTTGCACCGGTGGCTGCGTGCTGTTCAGCGAGGCGGGCACGGAAACGGGGCCCGAGCAGCTGGGCGGCAAGCCGCAGCCTCGGGATTTCTCGGGTCTGGCCTTCCATACCGAAAAGCTCTTCACCCTTGAGCGTCAGGCGCACCGTATCTGTCGGCGCGACCTGAGCACTGGTCAGGTCGAGAAGTGTTGGTCGTTTGCCGCCGAGGCGCTGACTCCAGAGCGACTCTATGCGCCGTCCTACGGCCTGGCGGAAGCGCTGTGGGTGGATCAGGACGGTGCCTGGATCGGTGTCGATAACGGCAGCTTCAGCCGTGCCGACGGTGAGTCGCGGCCGATTATCTGGCGCTTTGCCGCACCTAAAGGCGGCTGGGGCAGCAAACCGTGAGCGAGCAGCCTGCGGGTAAACGTGCCGGACGGGTGATGCTGGTGCTGGCCTGGGGCGCAGCGCTGTTGCTGGCGACCAAGTTTTTTGGTGACTGGGAAGATGCTCAGCGCAATCCCAATCGCGCGCCTGAGTCGCTGCATGGCAGCGGCTATGTCGAAGTGCACCTGGCCAGCAGTCGGCAGGGTCACTATATGGCTGGCGGCAAGATCAATGGCGAGGAGGTGACCTTCCTGCTCGACACCGGTGCCACCCAAGTGGCGGTGCCGACTGAAGTAGCGCAGCGCTTGGGCTTACAGGCTGGTGCGGCGATCACCATCAGCACCGCCAATGGTCGCGCCACAGCCCATCGCACGCGGCTGGAACGCTTGCAGTTGGGCGATATCGTATTGACCGATGTAGAGGCTTTGATTGCCCCCGGCATGGGCGGCGATGACGTATTGCTGGGCATGAGTGCCTTGAAACAACTCGAATTTACCCAGCGCGGCGGCACTTTGATGCTGCGCCAATCCACCTTGCAATGAGGCACGCATGAGCGAATCCCTCGATTTGAGCCTGGACGGTGTTGAACGCCGTTCCCTTGCCGATTTTACCGAGCAGGCTTACCTCAATTACTCCATGTACGTGATCATGGACCGCGCGCTGCCGCATATCGGCGACGGCTTGAAGCCTGTGCAGCGGCGCATTGTCTACGCCATGAGCGAGCTGGGCCTGGACGCCGACTCCAAGCACAAGAAGTCGGCGCGTACCGTCGGTGACGTGCTCGGCAAGTTCCACCCGCACGGTGACAGTGCCTGCTACGAAGCCATGGTGCTGATGGCGCAGCCGTTCAGCTACCGCTACACCCTGGTCGACGGTCAGGGCAACTGGGGTGCGCCGGATGATCCGAAGTCCTTCGCCGCCATGCGTTACACCGAGGCGCGCCTGTCGCGTTACTCGGAAGTGCTGCTGACCGAGCTGGGCCAGGGCACCGTGGACTGGGTGCCGAACTTCGACGGCACCCTGAACGAGCCAGCGACCCTACCGGCGCGCCTGCCGAATATTCTGCTCAACGGCACCACCGGCATCGCCGTGGGCATGGCCACCGACGTGCCTCCGCATAACCTGCGCGAGGTTGCGACGGCCTGTATTCGCCTGTTGGATGAGCCGAACGCCACCGTCGAACAGCTCTGTGAGCATATTCTCGGCCCGGATTATCCGACTGAAGCGGAAATCATCACGCCGCGCAGCGACCTGCTGAAGATCTACGAAACCGGTAAGGGCTCGGTGCGTATGCGCGCCGTGTACCGCGTTGAAGACGGCGATGTTGTGGTCACCGCTCTGCCGCACCAGGTCTCCGGGGCCAAAGTGCTGGAGCAGATCGCCGCGCAGATGCAGGCGAAAAAGCTGCCGATGGTCGCCGACCTGCGCGACGAATCGGATCACGAGCACCCGTGCCGTATCGTCATCATTCCGCGCTCCAATCGCGTGGATGCCGATGAGCTGATGCAGCACCTGTTCGCCACCACCGAGCTGGAGTCCAGCTACCGGGTCAACACCAACGTGATCGGCCTGGACGGCAAGCCGTCGGTAAAAGACCTGCGCACCCTGCTCACCGAGTGGTTGCAGTACCGCGTCGGTACCGTGCGCCGTCGTCTGCAGTTCCGTCTGGACAAGGTTGAGCATCGTCTGCACCTGTTGGAAGGCCGCTTGATTGCCTTCCTCAACCTCGACGAAGTTATCCGCATCATCCGCACCGAGGATTCGCCCAAGCCGGTGCTGATGGAGCGCTTCGGCCTTACCGAGATTCAGGCCGAGTACATACTTGAGACCCGCCTGCGTCAGCTCGCGCGGCTTGAGGAAATGCAGATCCGTGGCGAGCAGGACGAGCTGGCCAAGGAGCGCGACAAACTGCTGGCCCTGCTGGGTAGTGAAACCAAGCTGAAGAAGCTGGTGCGCCAGGAAATTTTGGCCGACGCCGAGAAATACGGCGATGACCGTCGCTCACCTATCGTTGCCCGCGCCGAAGCCAAGGCGCTGAGCGAAACCGAGCTGATGCCGACCGAGCCGGTCACAGTAGTAATTTCCGAGAAGGGCTGGGTGCGCTGCGCCAAGGGCCACGATATCGACGCCACTGGCCTGTCGTACAAGGCCGGCGATGGCTTCAAGACGTCCGCGCCAGGACGCTCCAACCAGTACGCAGTGTTTATCGACTCCACCGGGCGCAGCTACTCGCTGGCCGCGCATTCGCTGCCATCTGCCCGTGGCCAGGGCGAGCCGCTGACTGGCCGCTTGACGCCACCGCCGGGTGCGACCTTCGAATGCGTGCTGCTGCCCGATGACAATGCGCTGTATGTGATCGCTTCCGACGCCGGCTACGGCTTTGTGGTCAAGGGTGAAGACCTGCAAGCCAAGAACAAGGCCGGCAAAGCCTTGCTCAGCCTGCCTGCCGGCGCGCTGGTGGTGCCGCCGAAGCCGTTGGCCAATCGCGAAGAAGACTGGCTGGCCGCGGTGACCACCGAAGGTCGCCTGCTGCTGTTCCCCGTGCGCGATCTGCCGCAACTGGGTAAAGGCAAAGGCAACAAGATCATCGGCATTCCGGGTGAGCGGGTTGCCTCGCGTGAGGAATACCTCACCGATCTGGCCGTGCTGCCGGCTGGTGCGACGCTGGTGTTGCAGGCCGGTAAGCGTACGCTGTCGCTCAAGGCCGATGACCTGGAACACTACAAAGGTGAGCGCGGCCGGCGCGGCAACAAGCTTCCGCGCGGCTTCCAGCGGGTCGACAGCCTGCTGGTCGAAGTCCAGGGGTAGGCTGCGGCGGCGCCAGACGCATGTCGGCACAGTGCTGTGCTGGAGTCGTGAGCGGCTTTCAAGGATGATACGCGGCCGTAAGGCGGGTCACGTAAGTGAGCCGCCTGCACCTAATGTGTATGCACGCCGGCAGACTGGCCGGTTGGATGAGTGAGATGACTGCACTGCGTTTCCCCGGAATTTTGCTATTGGCCGGTGCGCTTGGCCTGACGGGTTGTATGCGTTATCAGCAAGCGCCGTTGTATCAACTCGACAGCGGCGAAATCCGTGTACCTGCTGCCGAGCAAGGCATTGCTGTGCTGCTCGGGCCGGTGGCGGTTGCCGATTACCTGCAACGCGAGGCTCTGTTGCAACGCCAGGCCGATGGCAGCTTAACCGCCACCGAAGATGCGCGTTGGGCCGGCAGTTTGGCGGCGGATATCGATCAGCAGTTGCTGCGCCAGCTGGCCTCGCGCTTGAACAGCCAGCGCCTGGTACTGGCACCGGCGACTGCAGGCTTTGTACCGCAGGTGCGTTTGGGCGTGTCGATCACCCGCTTGGATTCCGGTCCGCAGCGCCCGGCTGTACTGGAGGCGCAGTGGCGTTTGGCCGGTGCCGACGGCAAGCTGCTCGACGGGCGTTTAGTGCGCCTGGAAGAGGCCCACAGTGGCAGCATCGTCGATCAGGTGCGTGCGCAAAGCCTGGTGGTGCAGCAACTGGTGGCGCAATTAGCCGCTGCAGTGGAAACCCATGGTAGGCCTGCCCCGCAAGTCGCCCCCGCACCGGTTCGCCGTCCGGCGCCGGCCAAGCCAGCGGTACCTGATGTGCCGCGTATTCCCGTAGCCGAGCCGATTCGTAGTGAAGGGGAAGTGTTCCGCTTCTAGGTCATTCGCCATAAAAAAGCCCGCTATTTGGCGGGCTTTTTTATGCTGAGTGATCAGTGACTCTCGTGCATGCGTGCGAGTTGGCGCTCAAGCAGCGACGGGTAGGGCTCCAGCAAGCGCTCTACGCAGCATGCACCTTGCGGGCTGGCAATGGCGCGAATACGCGCACGCTGGCTGACCAAGGCGTCATCGGCAATGCTGCGTTCAACCAGCAGCAAGTTGCGGCTGTGCTGGGATAGCGCCAAGGCATTTTGTGCTGTTTCACTGAGCAGCAGATCGCCTTGGCTGAGATCACTGAGGTTTTCACCCAGGGTCAGGCCCAGCTGCAATTGCAGGGTAATGCCGCTGTCAGCAACCTCGATCTGTAAGGCATGGCCGAGGGCGCGCATCAGTTCGCCGCAGCAGATGGCGTGGGTCAGGTAGTCCTCACCAATATCCAGTTGATGGAACAACATCAGGCTGCTGCCGTCGCTCAAGGTGTGCAGTTCGCCCTGATACAGGCTGGCAGCCTGGTCCAGGCAATCACGGTAACGCTGCAGCAGCTCCATCAAGCGGGTGCGCGGCAAGCGGCGCAGCTGTTCCTGTGCGCCCAGCTGGATCGCCAGTACTGCGCTGGGTAGTGGCTGCCGGATCGCGGGAGCTGGCGCGGCTTCACGCTCGGGTTGATCGCGTAGCTCGGAAAACGGATCGTCCACTGCGCTCTCGGCGTAGGGCTGGTCATCGCGATGCAGCGGCTCGGTTAACTCGTCGTGCGCATTGAAGCGATCATCGCGCAGGTCGCGAACTTCGAAGTCCGGCTCATCATCGAACGACTCGGGCAGGTAGTCATCATCGTTCTGGGCGGCCGGCTCGTCGTCGTAGAACGGCTCTTCTTCAGCTTCTGGCAGTGCGGGCTTTTCCGGTACCAGGCGCGCTTGCAGCTGGCGCGCCAGATCGCCGATTTCATCCTGACGGCCAGCGCCGGGCGCCGGGTCGTCCGGGTCGCGCAGCCAGACGCGCAGCTGCAGCAGCGGCGTGGAAATATGCCGGCCAAGGCGCATGCTCAGGGACAGGGTCAGGGCCAGCAAAATCAGGCTGAGGATGCCCATGCTCTGCAGGCTGATGGTCATTGGTTGCTGGAACTGCTGCATGTCCAGGCTGATACGCAGCTGCCCGGCGATCACCTCCTGGAAGGTGATGGGGGTCGAGTACAGCCCTTCGGTCTCTCCCAGCATGCTCTGACTGGGGCGCGAACCCGCTTCGGCGAGGATGCGGTTGTCCACGCTATAGATCGCGGCATGTGCCACCAGCGGGTTTTTCACCAGGTTATTGAGCAGTACGTTGAGGCTGAGGATGTCGTTGGACACCAGCAACTCGGTGGCCGAGGCCGCCGTCTGGGTGATTAGGCTGGTGCCCAAGGCTTCAGCCTGTTGCTGCATGGCATGCTTGAACTGCATGCCGATCACCCAGCCGTAGATCACCAGGGCCAGGGCCACCAGCAGCAGGCTATGGCTGACAATGCGCAGCGCAAGGGGAATACGCCGTTGGCGCAGGGCCTGGAACAGCAGCAGGAAGAAATTATCGGGTTTTACGGGGGTGGGCCGGTTCACAGAGCTCGGCTCATGTCGACTGTAGTTGGCGCGCAGTATAGCGGCGCCCCTGCGGTGGGCAAAGCGCCGTGCGTGGCTGTTTGCCGCTGAAAATGGGTAGAATGTGCGCCTTTTCCACGGCTTGTGACCTGTTCAGCAAGCTGCTGCCCCTGACGCTGTACTGGAGACCGAGCCTTGCGCGAAATCGTCCTGATCAATATCACCGGCGAAGATCGTCCCGGTTTGACTGCCGCCATCACCGGCGTGCTGGCCCAGGGCGGGGTGAATATCCTCGATATTGGCCAGGCGGTGATCCATGACACCCTTTCGTTCGGCATTCTGGTCGAGATCCCGGATAACGAGCGCGCCTCTTCGGTGCTCAAGGACATCCTCTTTACCGCCTACAAGCTCGATCAGCAGGTGCGCTTTACTCCGGTATCCGAGGCTGATTATCAGCAGTGGGTCAGTGGCCAGGGCAAGGCTCGGCATATCGTCACCCTGCTGACGCGCAAGGTCACCGCCGAGCAGCTGCAGCGCGTCAGTGCGATTACCGCGCGGTATGACCTGAATATCGACCATATCGACCGTCTGTCCGGGCGTATGCCGTTAGATATGCCGGCCGAGCAGGGCAAGGGCTGCATCGAGTTCTCTGTGCGGGGCGAGCCGGCCGATCCGGCTGCTCTGCGTGCCGAGTTCCTTAGCGTGGCGCAGGAGTTGAATGTCGATATCGCCTTCCAGCGCGATTCGCTGTTCCGCCGTAATCGCCGCCTGGCGGTGTTCGACATGGATTCGACACTGATCGAGGCCGAAGTGATCGACGAGCTGGCCAAAGCCGCGGGCGTCGGTGAGCAAGTGTCCGAGATTACCGAGCGCGCGATGCGCGGCGAGCTGGATTTTGCCGCGAGCTTCCGCGAGCGTCTGGCGCTGCTCAAGGGCCTGCCGGAAACCGTGTTGGCCGATATCGGCGCTTCGTTGCGCCTTACCGAAGGCGCAGAAACCTTGTTCAGCGAGCTTCGTCGCCTGGGTTACAAGACAGCGATCCTTTCCGGTGGCTTCACATACTTTGCCAAGCAGCTGCAGGCCAAACTGGGCATCGACTATGTGTTCGCCAACGAACTGCAGATCGTTGATGGTTTGGTAACGGGTGTCGCAGTCGAGCCGATTGTCGATGCCCAGCGCAAAGCCGACTTATTACGCGAGTTGGCGGCCAAAGAAGGCTTGCGTCTGGAACAGACCATCGCCGTGGGTGATGGCGCCAATGACCTGCCGATGCTGGCCATTGCCGGGTTGGGCGTGGCGTTCCGCGCCAAGCCGCTGGTCAAACAATCGGCCAAGCAGGCGATTTCGACTCTGGGGCTGGATGGCATTCTCTACTTGCTGGGTTTTCGCGACCGCGACGGCCTGGAGTAAACACCGGCAAACAAAAGCCGCCCTAGGGCGGCTTTTTAGTGCTGATTATTTATGGCCATCAGTCAGGTGCGTCAGTGCGCAGCCTTACTCATCGCCGGCCGAGAAGTCGTAATCCATCGACTGGCTTGGGCCCTGCAGGTAATGCCCCTGGATATAGTTGACCCCGGCCTGCCAGAGCGTAGCCAGCACGCTGGCGCTCTCGACAAAGGGCACGATGGTCAGCTTGGCCTGAGAGTGCAGGCTGGCCAGCAGGGTTTTCAGGGCTTCCTGGTTTTCTGCACTGCTCAGATCCTGAGAGAAGGAGCTGTCGACTTTTACGAAGTCGATGTGCAGGTGCTTGAGGGTGTTGAACGGGTTAAGTGAGCAGCCGAACTGGGTAATCGCCGACTTGCAGTGCAGCTCGTTGAGGCCTTGGGTGATGGCTTTGGCCTGCTTGAGGTAAGCAATTGCATCCGGCTCGCTGAACTGGAACACCAGCGAGTCTGAGGGCAAACGCGCCGCTTTCAGGGCTACGCTGAGCCAAGGCAGTAGGGTAGGGTCCTGCAAGCTGGCGCTTGAAAGGTGCACAAACAGGCGGGTGTTGTGGCCTTTGCTGCGGTGGTCCGCCAGCAGTTTGATCGAGTTAAGGATGACCCAGCGATCAATCTTTTCAGCAAGCCCCGCGTCTTTCGCGGCATTGAACAGTTCTGTCGGCGGAATCTCTTCGCCCTGCGGGCCGATCAGGCGCAATAACGCTTCATAGTGCTCAAAGCTGTCGCCGCGTAAACTGATAATCGGCTGGAATAGCAGACGAAAGCTGTTCTTTTCCAGCGCTTGTTGAATCATGGCGACGATATTGCCACGGCTTGCCGCTGCGGCCAGCTCATCAGCTGGGTTGAACAGTTTGATCGCGTTGCCATCGCTCAAGTCGTCGGCGCAACGGTGAGCGCGGTCGACCACTTCCTGAGCCTTGGCGGTCTTCTCGTTGAGCCCGGCCACACCAATCGACAGGGTGCTTTGAACGGTGCGACCACTGACATCGAACAAATGGCCTTCAACTTTTTTCAGCAGGCCGTTTAGATGCTCGCGGGTGTTTTCCGGGGTGACGCCGGGCTGCAACACCGTAAACACATCATCACCAAAGCGAGCGAGTTGTGCGTCGGCACCAAAGTGCGCGCGCAGCAGATTAGCCAGGTCGGTGAGCAGGATATCGATGCCGGCCAGGCCGATGTCGGCCAGCAGGCTGGCGTAGCGGTCGACCCTGATGTAGGCCAGGCAGGATGGCTGGCCCGCATTCACTGCACGCTCTGCGGCGCTGTCCATCAGCTCAAGGAAATGGGTGCGGTTGAACAAACCCGTGACCAGGTCCTGCGTGCTGATCTCGCGGAGTTTCTCTTCCAGTTCGGCGTTACCCGTCTCGGCTCGAATAACCACCTGAATGCACGGTTCGCCATCGTAGGTCGCCGGGGAGAAGCTCATCTGTGCCGGGAAACTCTGGCCATTGGCTTTGATCCCTGCGCAGTGGAGTTCCGCATTACCTTCGACGCTTTGATAATTCTTCAGGAAGTCCTTAAAGCTGGATTGGTCGCTGCTGCCGATCAAATCGATCATCGGCATGCCTTCCAGCTCATCGGCATCTTCGTAGGCGAACAGTTCCAGGTAGGCGCGGTTGGCATAAATATGCATGCCATCGTGCACGTAAGTGATGGCATCCACGGAGCTGTCGAGTAGCAGCTGGCAACGTTTTTCCGCCTCGCGCAGGGCGACTTCCGAGGCGCGGCGAGCCCGGCGTTCTTCTAGGTTGGCCAGCTCGCGCTTGGCAACCAGTATCAGGCGTTCGTCTTCACCCTGCGGCAATGCGTCCTGGGCGCCGAGCATCAGGGCTTCGGTGACGCTGTCGGAGTCATTATCAGCAAGCAGTTGAATGACCGGAATGTCTTTGGCCTGACGGCGGATCGCGCCAATCGCCTCACCTGGGGGGAGTTGTTCACTGCTTGGGGCGCAAATCAACAAGTCCCAGCTCTGTTGCAGGGCCTCGGCGAGGTCGTCGCTGGAGGTCAAACGATGCACGCGGGTTGCCCGTCCGGCGTTGCGGAACAGGCTGACCAGGCGTTCAGCCTCGTTCTGCGAATCTTCGAGGATCAGTAGCCGAATGGTTTTTTTATCAATGGCCATGGTGTGGTATCAAATCTGCGCCGAACGGGCGCGAAAAGGCGACAAAGGGAGTGCGTCGGCAATCTACAGCGACTTCCAGAGTGAGTCAAAGTCTTCCTCCCCGCCTGGCGTGCGGTTTTTCGGCGCTGTGACGGGCTTCCCTTGCTCACTGCCGATCTGCTCGACACCCCGGTATTCGAACTGGTTGAAACTGCCGGTGCTGGTCTGTCGGCGACTCAGTACTGCGCGGTGTTCATTGCCATTCAGGTTGATACTGACTTTGTTGCCTTCCTGGAACGGCAGGCGTGCGGTAATCAGGCTGGCGGGGCGGGAGATGGCGCTGATTTCCGGCAGTAGCAGGGCGCGAAGGTACTGGCTGTTTTGCTCCGCTTTGCGCACCAGTTGCAGGCCGCAGGCTTGCGCATGAGGGGCAATCAGTTCAATTCCCATCTGAGTGCCACCGCCGCGCACCTGGCGAATCCAGCGCACTACAGCAATGCTCCAGCCTTGCCGTGGCAGGCCTTGTACGCCAAGCAGCTCGCCGGCCTGGAGCTGGTTCGGCACGTCTTTCGGCCATGACAGGCAATAGCCGCCAGGGCTGATATTGACGATAGCCACTTCGTAGGTCGGGTAGCTTTCTTGGCTATTGGCTTCGTCGGGCTGATTTGACTGATGTGGCTTGTTGTACTGAATCTCTTCGAAGGGCAGACCGTTTTCCCACTGGTTGCTCTTCTGGGCGTCGAAAGCGTTTGACCAGATATCCGGTGCGCCGGTGTCAGCCTTGAAGACCGCCGCATTGGTTGTCACCGGAACTTGCAGCACCTCGTTGAACGGACGCTTGCCCGCCAAGTAGAAGTGCAGCGCACTCATTCCGATACACAGCGTCAGGGCGCCTTGGCCCTGGCTGCGCTGGAAGGTGCGCTCGGCTATATCGCCCCAGGCTGCGGCCAGATGCTGCAGCATGTCGTTACTGAAGCCTTCGGGCACGGTCAGGCGTGATTGAGCAATATTTTCGGCCGGCAGCAGCAGGTGTTCTTTGATGGCGTCGACCAGTTGGCTGGGGTCGATTCCTAGTGCTTTGTGCAGCTCGGTTTGCTGAAACAGCGAAATATAGCGGGGCGGACCGTCCAGTTGCGGGGCTACAGCGAACAGGCTGGACGGCTCATCGCCAGCCTGTAGGGTGGCCAGCGCGCTCCAGGGCTCAAGCACTTCTGCCAAGCGTGCGATGGCACTCTGACGCATCTGGTTGCAGCGCGCGCAGCCGAGCAGCAGAGCTACCAGATAGCTTTGTTCGGTGCTCAGGCCTTGTGTGCGCAGGGCCTGAGTATCACGAATCATGGTCTTGTGCAGGCTGCGTGCGAGGGCGATCTGATACAGCTGATGCAGCTCAAGCCAAAGGCCTTCAGGAACCGGACAGTACAGCTGGCTGGCACGAATCAACGGGCCGCACAGGCTATGGGTTGCACGCTGCAGGGCAACGGCAAGCAGTTGATGCCGTTCGCGGCCAGGCTGTGCAGCCAGGCGTGCCACGATCAGTTTATAGCCAATGGCCAGGTGGTTTTGCAGGGCCTGGCAAAGGTTGGCGACTTTGCGTGGCCGTTCATCCAGCACGATGGCTTGGTTGAGGAAGTGCTTTTCCAGCTGTTTGCAGACGAAGTAGATTTCCGGTCGGAGAATTTCCAGCAGTTGCAGGCGATTTTCCGAAGGCGTCAGCAGTTGGTTGAGTTCGACCAGTGCTTGGTAGAGCTGGCGTGCGGTTTCACCGATATTGGCTTTGGGTAGGCCGTCGACCCATTTCTTCAGATCACGAGGACTGGCGTCGCAGAATGACAGGCTTTGCTTATCCGGCGTGGTAACGCGCAGTAGCAAGTGAGAATTCTGTTTATCCATCTAAATCGGATACTCCAGCACACGGGCAAGGCAGGTGAGTCTAGGAATTATGTTTCGACTCTAGCAGCATCTCGCATGCCTCGCAGCCATGTCCTTGGCTGGGTTGCCAAGCTGGCGCGACACACAAATCATCTGGAAGTCTTTGTTGTGACTGGTTTTCATGCTCAGAGGTTCACTCTGAGCGGTCGCCACGACACTGTCCGCATGCGCGGACAGGGCCGGGTTTTGAGGGTCAGCCGCGTGCTGCGCCGAGACGTTGGCCCATCTGGACGGGACTGTTGGCGGCTAGTTCTTCAGCCCACTGCACCTGCTCCGGGCCAAACAGTACGATGGCGGTAGAGCCCAGTTTGAAACGTCCGAGTTCTGCGCCTTTGTCCAGCACGACCGGTGCGCGAGCGGCTTCATCGTAACTGAATGTTTTCAGCATGCGTTTTGGCGGTGTCACCAGGCCCGCCCAGACGGTTTCGATCGACGCCACGATCATTGCGCCGACCAGCACCACGGCCATCGGGCCGCGCTCGGTGTCGAACAGGCAGACCACGCGCTCATTGCGGGCAAACAGTTCAGGCACGTTCTCTGCGGTTGTCTGGTTGACCGAGAACAGTCGACCGGGTACGTAGACCATTTCTTTCAGCGTGCCGGCCAGCGGCATGTGCACGCGGTGATAATCCTTGGGCGACAGGTAAATAGTGGCGAACTCACCGCCCATGAATACTGCTGCGCGCTCCGTGTCACCGCCCAGCAGTTCGATCGCGCTGAAGCTGTGACCCTTGGCCTGAAAGATCCGGCCTTGTTCAATTTTACCCAGTTGGCTGACTGCGCCATCGGCCGGGCAGAGCACGGCGCCAGGGCTGCTGTCGAGCGGGCGGGCGCCATCTTTCAGGGCGCGGGTAAAAAAGTCATTGAAGTGAGCAAAAGCAGTCAGGTCTTCAACCTGGGCTTCTTTCATGTTGACGTGGTACTGCTTGGCGAACCAGCCGATCAGGCGATTCTTGAACCAGTTGGCGCGGCATTCGGCGGCACAGCCAATCAGGCGCGACAGTAGGTGGTGCGGCAGCAGGTACTGGCTGAGGATAAACAGACGGTCTTTCATTAACATTCCTTAAAAGTGGCTGGCGGTCGGCAGGTGTTCAGCGCTCGACCGGCATGTCCGGATGATTGCCCCACTCGCCCCATGAGCCTGCGTAGGCTTTGACCCGCGGGTAGCCAAGGAGCTTGGCAACCAGGTAGGTGAAGCCTGAGCGGTGGTGAGTCTGGCAGTGGGTGATGATTTCTTTATCGGCCGTGATACCGAGGCTGCTGAGTTGTGCTTGGATATCCAAGCGGACGCGCAATGCACGGGCAGGGTCCATGCCGGCGGTCCATTCAAAGTTGATCGCGCCAGGAATATGCCCAGCTTTTTGGGCCAGGGCTTTCTCGCCACGGTATTCGGCTGGTGCACGGGCATCCCAGATCGCCAGATCGGCAGCGCCAAGGCGACTTTGCAGGTATTCGCGCGTGGCGGTTGGTGCGCTGTCGAGTTGTAGCGCAACGGGCTGTGTGTGAGCCGCGGGGACTGCTGTGCTGAGTTCGCGGTCTTCTGCCAGCCAAGCATGCAGGCCGCCGTCCAGGTAGTGGTAACGCGTGTGACCAATTACATCCAACAGCCAGATAAAGCGTCCGGCCCAGCCGCCGCCTTCATCGTCGTACACCACATAAACCGCGTTGGGGTTATGCCCTAACTCACCGAACAGTTGCTCAAGTTGCGCCTGCTCTGGCAGCAAGCCTGGCGCCAGCGGTTGACCCAGTTGGGTGCGCTTGGGGTCGACAAAATATGCGCCCGGAATGTGGCCGGCGGCGTAGCGGGCGCTGCTGGTCAAGTCGACCAGGATCAGCTCGGGTGCATCCAGGCGGCTGGCCAGGTGCGCAGGTTCGATCAGCAGGGGCAGCTCAGCGAAGGCGGTCATGCCAGGCCTCTTTTGACAGGAAAGGACGAATTGTAGCGGAAAGCCTAGCGCCCGCGGTTGGCAAAGCTGGTCAGGGCGCGCTCAATGCATTGCACGGTTTTGCCGAAGCCCTGCATACCCGCATCGCTAAGCGCCCGGCCGCCCTGGTCGGCGAAGATCAGCATGACCACGCGGTTGTTGCTGGCAATCGAGCGAATCAGCAGATGCTCGCTGGGGAACAGGCTTTTCAGCGAGCCAGGCAGCATGGCGGAAAACTGCGCGATGTTGGCTGGGCTGAGTTTTAGCTGCGCGGGGGCGCTGAGCAGGCGGCGCAGCACCTGGCTTTGCTGTGGATCCAGACTGAGGCTGGCGGCGGCTTTATCCAGGCCGCTCTGCTGCTGGGCCATCAGGCGTGTGTGATTGCGGTCGGCCAGTAAAATCAGTACCCGCTGCATGCCGCAGGCCTGGATAGCCTGATTGGCGCAGGCGGTGAGCTGCAGCACATTGCTGAATGCGCTGGGTTGGGCGAGCAGTTGCGCGCATTGCTGGCGCCATTCACTGATAATTGCGGGCTTGGGTTGCTCGACTATGGCTTGCAGGTGCCGCGCCTGCCATGGCCAGAGCAGCGCTTCTGCGGGGTGCCAGAGGTCGGTGCTGGCCATCTGTCGGGCGCTGCTAACAGCATTCTGGTGCAGCAGCTGTTGCACGTTATCGAGCGGCAGTTGCAGGAATAAACCGGTCAAACGCTGCCAGCGCAGGCTGTGCGGGCTATTCCACGCGTAGTGCGCGGAAAGCGCCAGGCCGTTGGCCAACAGAATGCTGTTGGCTGGCTGCGTCAGCCAGCGGCGCAGGTTGCTGTCTGCGTCGAGGATTTGCTGCTGGTGCAGTGGGTGTTCGTTGTCGCGGGCAATGTGCAGCGCTTTGACCAGCAGGCGTCGGTCGCTGACCAGTAGTCGATAGCCCTGGATGACCCATTCTGGCAAATGCCACTGCTCACTCAGCGCCAAGCACAATTTAAGTAAAGGTACGCCCAGCAGCTCTTGTTCAACCTTGCTTGCGGCTTCGCCCTTGACCAAAACGCGCTGCTCCCACACCTCGAACAGTTCAGCGTGCGCTGCAAGCAACGTCCATATTGGCGCCAGAAACAGCAGGCTACCCCAGTGTATCTCCTGCCACAGCCTTGCCAGGCGGCCTGCAAATAGACCATTTGCCTGGTGACTGGCGTGTTGGCTGATTAGCAGGATTTGCCGTAGCGCTTTCGGCAGTTCCTGCTCGGGCATGGCCGGGAGGGCGTTGAGCAGTTGTTCGGTGCGCTTGATGCCGAGGCGGCTGATGGCGGCCTCCAGGCTTTCGGTTTGCTCACTGAGGCCGCTGCTCTTGCGGTTGGCTTCGCGCAACACGCTGAGCGCCAGCGCGGGGCAGCTTTGCATCAAGTCAGCCAGCTCGCGCATGGAGCGATTGCTGTCTGCCAAGGCGCGGCGCAGCTTCTGCTGGCTATCACTGGACGCAGGCAATAGCTGGCTGTCTAGCTGCTTGAGCCAGTCTGTCAGGGTGCGCGGATAAGAGGCGGGCTTTGGCATGCGGGTTGAGACAAGCTGGCTTTTGACCTTAACTGGCTATAGTCTCGCGCAAAACTTCCGATAAATAGAAGGGTTGTTTTGCAAAGCCCCTTTCTACCCTCTCTGGCAAGTCTCTTTCTATGGCAAAAATCATCGGTATCATTGTTGTATTCGCCTGTGTGTTGGGCGGTTTTATCCTCTCGGGCGGCCAGTTTATGGCGTTGGTCCACCCCTACGAGATATTGATCATCGGTGGTGCTGCCTTGGGTGCTTTCCTGCAAGCCAACCCAGGCAGTGCATTCATGCATGTGTTCAAGAAGTCGCTGAGCATGTTCAGCTCGCGCTTCACGCATGCCTACTACCTTGACGTGCTCAAGCTGCTTTACGAAATTCTCAATAAAAGTCGTCGTGAAGGCATGATGGCCATCGAGGCTGACGTCGAAGACCCAGCCGCCAGTCCGATTTTCAGTAAGTACCCCGGCATCCTTAAAGATCAGCAGATGACCTCGTTCATCTGCGATTACCTGCGCATCATGTCCTCCGGCAACATGGCGCCGCATGAGCTGGAAGGCTTGTTCGATATGGAAATCTCCAGCCTCAAGGAAGAAATCGAGCACCCTGCGCATGCCGTCGCAAAAGTGGCTGACGGTATGCCAGCCATGGGTATCGTGGCGGCGGTGTTGGGTATTGTGATTACCATGTCGATTTTGGCCGAAGCGGATAACGCTGAGATTGGTCAAAAAGTAGGTACTGCACTGGTGGGTACCTTTTTCGGGATCTTGGCGTCCTATGGCTTTTTCGGCCCCCTAGCGGCTGCCTTGGAGCACGACGCCAAGGAAGAGCTGAATGTGTATGAGGCGATCAAGGCCGGTTTGGTGGCTTCGGCCTCCGGTATGCCGCCGTCCCTGGCTGTGGAGTTTTCCCGCAAGGTGCTGTTCCCTGCGCACCGTCCAAGCTTTAGCGAGCTTGAACAGGCCATGCGTGGGGGCTGAGTCATAGCATGGAAAACAATCAGCCCATTATCGTCAAACGGGTAAAGAAGGTTGCCGGTGGTCATCACGGAGGCGCCTGGAAAATTGCCTTTGCCGACTTTGCCACGGCAATGATGGCGTTCTTTCTGGTGATGTGGCTGATGACTGTGGCGACGCCTGAGCAGAAGAAGCTGATCTCCGGCTACTTTCAGGACCCTGTAGGCTTCTCGGAAAGCGCCAGCCCGTATGTGATTGACCTGGGCGGCACGCCAACGCCGGCGCCTGATCGCACCCTCAACCCTGAACCCCAAGAAGAGCAGAGCCCAGCCGAGGATGCCCAGGCCGACGTGGACAAATTGCAGGCCGAATCAGTCGCCGAAGAAGTCGAGCGCGAGCGACTGGAGTTGTTGCTGCAGGAGCTGCAGAACAAGGTTGAAGAAAACCCTCAGCTGCAGAACTTCAAGGATCAGATCCTCTTCGAAATCACCCAGGACGGTCTGCGCATCCAGATCATGGATGCCGAAAATCGGCCGATGTTTGCCTCCGGCAGCGCACGCTTACAGCCGTATTTTGAAGACATTCTGTTGGCCATGACCGACACCATCGCCGCAGTACCGAACAAGATCAGCGTCAGTGGGCATACCGATGCGGCGCCTTTTGTCGGGCGTGGTGGTTATGGCAACTGGGAGCTGTCTTCGGACCGTGCCAATGCGGCGCGGCGTGTGCTGATTGCGGGCGGCTACGACGACGAGCAGGTCGCGCGCGTGGTGGGCTATGCGTCCTCGGCGTTGTTTGACCGCGAGAATCCGCTCAATCCGGTCAACCGGCGTATCGATATTGTTGTACTGACCAAAAAGGCGCAGCGCGCCATCGAAGGTGAGCAAAGCGATGCCACGGCAGATGAAGCGCCTGCAGTGCCTGGCGCTGCGCCGGTAGCGCCAGCTGCGGCTCCACCTGCCGCACCTGGTGATCCATTGCCGGATGGGCAATTGCGTGAGCGTTTGAATATCTTCGAAGAAGGCGTGCTGCAGTTCGATCAGCCCGCTGAGTGAGTATGCCCTGCTGACACAAGGCCGCGCATTGTCGCGGCCTTGTGCATCTTAGTACTCGGCTTCTGGCAGGCTGGCCAGGATATGCCGGTAGCTGGCCATGCGCTGCGGGTGCAGGCGGCCATCTTCCAGGGCTTTGAGCAGAGCGCAGCCCGGTTCGCGATCGTGCTTGCAGTCGCGGAAGCGGCATTGGCCGATCAGGTCGTGAAACTCGATAAAACCGGCTTCGACGTCATCACGACTCACGTGCACAAGGCCGAATTCGCGAATCCCGGGGGAGTCGATCAGTTCGCCGCCGCCGGGGAAGTGGAACAACCGCGCGGTGGTGGTGGTGTGGGTGCCTTTGCCGGTCAGTTCGGAGAGTGGCCCAACGCGGGTATCGACTTCCGGCAGCAAGCTGTTGACCAGCGATGATTTACCGACGCCGGACTGGCCGACGAAGACGCTCACGTGGCCATCAAGTTGCTGTTGCAGCTGTTGCATGCCGTCGCCGCCGTGGGCCGATACTTCCAGCAGCGGATAACCGAGTTCGCGATACACGCCGAGCATGCGGTTGAGGGCCACGGCATTCTGCTCATCCAGCAGGTCGGTCTTGTTCAGCAACAGCAGTGGGCGGATGCCTGCGTGCTCGGCGGCCACTAGGTAGCGATCGATCAGGTTGGCGTGGGGCTCGGGCAGTGGGGCGAAGACGATCACGATCAGGTCGACGTTGGCGGCCACCGGCTTGAGCTGGCCACGGGTGTCCGGGCGGCAAAGTTCAGTGCTGCGCGGCAGTTGTGCGACGATCACGCCTATGCCCTGGTTGCCGGCGCGCCATACCACTTGGTCACCGGTGACCATGGTCGGCAGGTTGGCGCGCAAGTGGCAGCGGAATACCTGGCCGGCCAATTCGCCATCCAGCGCTTCTACTTCGACCTGTACGCCGAAGTGCGCGATGACCAGGCCGGTCTGTTCCGGGCCGAGATCGCCACCTTCAAGAATCTGTACCGCCTGCGACTCGCGTTTGGCGGCGCGGGCGGCACGCTCGCCCTGAATTTTTTCGATACGCCAGTTTTGCCGGCGGTTGAGTTGGCGTTTGGCCATGGGTCTTCCGAGAGTTGAATTGCGCAATAAACGGTCGCGAGTCTAGCACGGGCTGCCTATTGAGCTGCTGGCGCAGCTAAACTGCGGCGCATCATCGGTCGGGTGGTTGAGGAGTCTGCATGTTGCGCGTTGTTAGCCACTATCCGGCGTTGCTGGCGTTGTCTGCTCAGCTGGGGGCAACCCTGCTGGTCGGTTTGGCGCTGTACCTGATCGCCCAGCTGTCACCCTGGCGTCCGACCTTAATGGCGGCCGGCCTGCTGCAAGGGTTGCTGGCTGCCACGCTGGCGCGTTATCTGGGGTTGTCGCGCTGGTGGTGCGGATTAAACCTGCTATTCGTTCCGGCGCTGTTACTGGCCAGTGGTGCGCCGCTGCCATCCTGGGTATTTCTCGGCGGTTTTGTTCTGCTGTTGTTGCTCAACTGGAACAGCTTTGGCGAGCGGGTGCCCTTGTACCTGACCGCTGCCGGTGCGCGTCAGCATTTGCACGCTGTTCTTGGCCTGCAGCCTGCGCGGTTTCGTTTTATTGATCTGGGCTGTGGTCCTGCCGGTACGCTGCTGAGCTTGGCCCGCCATTATCCGCAGGCGCAGTTTGTTGGTGTTGAGACCGCGCCGCTGTCCTTCGCCATCGCCTGGTTGCGTGCCGTGCCGCAGCGCAATTGCCAGATTCGCTACGAAAACCTCTGGCGCACCGACCTTTCGCTATTCGATGTGGTGTATTGCTTCCTCTCGCCTGCGCCGATGCCCGAGTTGTGGGCCAAGGCCTGCGCGCAGATGCCGGCCGGCAGCCTGTTGATCAGCAACACTTTCGAGGTGCCGGGGCAGCCAGCGGATCAGCAGATCGAACTGCACGACTGGCGCAAGTCGCGGCTACTGGTGTGGCGCATGCGCGGCGCGGCTTGAGCGCAATGCTGTCAGCCGAGCGCAGTAGTTTTCCAGCCGCCTGTTAAACTGTCGGCCTTAGTTGAGGAGCCGCGCATGCAAAACGCCAATAACCTGATCTGGATCGACCTGGAAATGACCGGTCTTGAGCCTGAAACAGACGTCATCATCGAGATGGCCACTATCGTTACCGACAGCGACCTGAACATCCTCGCCGAAGGCCCGGTGATTGCCGTGCACCAGAGTGATGAGCTGCTTGCCGGCATGGATGAGTGGAACACCCGTACTCACGGGCAGAGCGGCCTGACCCAGCGCGTGCGCGAAAGCACCATTGGTCCTGCCGAAGCGGAAGCCATGA
Source organism: Pseudomonas sp. WS 5011 (assembly GCF_012985775.1). NCBI lineage: Bacteria > Pseudomonadati > Pseudomonadota > Gammaproteobacteria > Pseudomonadales > Pseudomonadaceae > Pseudomonas > Pseudomonas sp. WS 5011. The sequence continues at coordinate 120,777 of NZ_JAAQXA010000008.1, read as the reverse complement.
CCATCGCCTTCCTTGAGCAGTGGGTGCCGAAGGGCAAGTCGCCGATCTGTGGCAACAGCATTGGCCAGGACCGGCGCTTCCTCTACAAATACATGCAGAACCTGGAAGCCTACTTTCACTACCGCTATCTGGATGTGTCGACCCTGAAAATCCTTGCTGGCCTGTGGGCGCCGCAGGTCAAGGAATCGTTCCAGAAGCAGGGCACGCACCAGGCTCTCGACGATATTCGCGAGTCCATCGCCGAGTTGAAGCACTACCGTCAACACTTTCTTAAAGTGTGATGCACGAAAAAGCCCGCTACTGCGGGCTTTTTTCTGCGTGCTCGGTTACAGGCCGTGGCGCGCCAGCGCCCATTCGACGTGCTCGCGCACTAATTCTGATGGATGCTCGCGGCGCGCTTTGAGTGCTTCTAGCACTGGGATGCTGGAGGGCGCGTTGCCCAAACCAACGGCCAGGTTGCGTAGCCAGCGCTCGTAGCCTGCACGGCGCAGCGGCGAGCCCTCGGTGCGGTTAAGAAATTCTTCTTCGCTCCAACAGAACAGCTCGGCCAGCTCGGCATTGTCCAGGCTATGGCGCGGCTGGAAATCGCTCTGCTCTGAGGGTTTAGCAAAGCGGTTCCACGGGCAGACCATCTGGCAATCGTCGCAGCCGAACACCCGGTTGCCTATCGGTGCGCGCAGTTCCTCTGGGATCGAACCCTTGAGTTCGATGGTCAGGTAGGAAATACAGCGCCGCGCATCCAGCACATAGGGGCCGACAAAGGCGGCGGTGGGGCAGATATCCATACAGGCCGTGCAACGCCCGCAATGTTCGCTGGCGTGAGGCGGGTCCACCGGCAGCGGCAGGTCGACGAACAGCTCACCGAGGAAGAAGTAGCTACCGGCCTTGCGGTTGAGCACCAGGGTGTTCTTGCCGATCCAGCCAAGCCCGGCCTGTTCGGCGATGGCTTTTTCCAGCACCGGCGCGCTATCGACAAAGGCGCGGTAGCCGAACGGACCGATCTGCTGCTGAATGCGTTCGGCCAGCTGCTGCAAGCGCTTACGGATCAGCTTGTGGTAATCGCGGCCCAGGGCGTAGCGCGATACATAGGCTTTTTCCGGCTGGCCGAGGCGCTGGGCCATCTGCGTGTCGCCGGGCAGGTAGTCCATGCGCAGCGAAACCACACGCAGGGTGCCGGGCACCAATTCATCAGGGTGGGAACGTTTGCTGCCGTGGGCGGCCATGTAGTCCATCTCGCCCTGATAACCCGCATCCAGCCAGCGCTGCAGGTGCGCCTCGTGTTCGCCCAGTTGCACATCGGCAATCCCGACCTGCTGAAAGCCCAGCTCACGACCCCAGTCTTTGATCGACTGGGCGAGGGCGATAAGGTCAAGGGTGTCAGTGTTCATATGAGGGCGGGTAACCGGGGCGCAGGTGGGTATAATTCTGCCAGACATCGGAGCCGACGCATGTTGCATTCGCCTGACAATCTTCCTCTGCCGCTGTACAGCGCCGCCCAAGTGCGTGAGCTGGATGCGCGATTGATCGCTGCCGGCACGCCGGGTTTTGAGCTAATGAGTCGCGCCGCACATGCCATCTGGCGTGCCCTGCGTCGGCGTTGGCCGGATGCGGGCGTGCTGACGGTGCTGGCCGGGCGCGGTAATAACGCCGGTGACGGCTATCTGGTGGCGGCCTTGGCGTTGCGTGCGGGCTGGCGGTTGCAGGTGCTGGCGGTCGGCGATGCGGCGCAGCTGCAGGGCGATGCTGCGTTGGCCCGTGACCATGCGCTTGCTGCTGGTGTGGCGGTGCAGCCCTGGAGCGAGTGCGCCGAGCTGCAGGGCGTGGTGCTCGATGCTCTGCTTGGCACGGGCTTGCAGGGCGCCGTGCGTGAACCGTATGCCCAGGCCATTCGCCTGTTGAATGTCAGCGGTCTGCCGGTGCTGGCGGTGGATATTCCGTCCGGGCTTTGCGCCGATACTGGCCAAGTGTTGGGTGTTGCTGTGCGTGCAGAGCTGACGGTCACCCTGATCGGCCTGAAACTGGGCCTGTTTACCGGGCAGTCGGCGGATTGTCTGGGTGAATTGCAGTTTGATGATCTGCAGGCTGATGCGGCCCTGGTCGCTGCTCAAGCCTTTATCGCGCAGCGCTTGACGCAGGCCGGCTTGCCGCATTTGCCGGTTCGCTCGCGCAGCGTGCACAAGGGCCAGTTAGGCCATGTGCTGGTGGTGGGTGGTGATCGTGGCTTTGCCGGCGCCGGCCTGCTGGCGGCGCAAAGCGCACTGCGCGCGGGTGCTGGGCTGGTCAGTCTGGCGACCCGTGGTGAGCATTTGCCTGCTGCGCAGGCGCGCTTACCCGAGGTAATGGCCGCTGGCGTGGCCTCGGCCAATCAGTTGCTGGCGCTGGGCGCGAATGCCAGTGTCTGGGTGGTCGGGCCGGGGCTGGGTCAGGAAGCGTGGGGGCGCAGCCTGCTGTCGGCGGCTTCCGTCAGCCGCGCTGCGCAGGTGTGGGATGCTGATGCGCTGAACCTGCTGGCGCGCGCGCAGGTCCAGTTACCAGCAGGTGCCGTGATGACGCCGCACCCCGGCGAGGCAGCGCGCTTGCTGGGTATCAGTACGGCCGAGGTGCAGGCCGATCGTCCGGCCGCCGCACGAGCCCTGGCGCGGCGCTTTCAAACGGTATGTGTGCTGAAAGGCGCAGGCAGCCTGATTGCTGCGCCGGATGGTGGTTTGTGGTTGTGTGATCGTGGCCATCCCGTCATGGCCGGTGCTGGCTTGGGCGATGTGTTGGCCGGTTTGATCGGTGCGCTGCTAGCCCAAGGGCTGTCTGCGCTGGAAGCGGCCCAACTGGCGGTCTATCTGCATGCCTGCGCGGGTGAGCAGTTGGCGCAGCAGGGCCGTGGTCTGGCGGCCAGTGATTTGTGTGCGCTTATTCGTCAATTGTTGCAGGAGCAGTCTGCGTGTCTGAATTAGAACTGTTTGCCGCCGACGAGGACGCGATGCTGGCGCTGGGCGCGCGCATCGCCGAGGCGAGTGGCGGCGTTGGGGTGATCTACCTGCATGGCGATCTCGGTGCCGGTAAAACCACCTTGTCGCGCGGCATCATTCGCGGCCTGGGGCATGTCGGGGCGGTGAAAAGCCCAACCTTTACCCTGGTCGAACCCTATGAGTTAGGTGCAGTACGGGCCTATCACTTCGACCTGTATCGTTTGGTTGATCCCGAGGAGCTGGAGTTTCTCGGTATTCGAGACTATTTCGAGGGCGACGCACTGTGCCTGGTCGAGTGGCCGCAGCGCGGCGCAGGCGTTTTGCCAAAGGCAGACATGGACATTACCATTAGCCCGCACGGAGCCGGCCGGGCGCTGCATCTGCAGGCGCAAGGCGAACGCGGCAACGCCTGGTGCGCCACTTTGGCCGTCGGGGCATGAATTTGATATGGGGTTGGCTATGCGCATAGGCGCGCGTTTCATCGCAATTGGAGTGGCATTGGTGGCGTTGGTCGCCGATGTAATGGCCGCTTCGGATGTGCGCAGTGTCCGCTTGTGGCGTGCGCCGGATAACACACGCCTGGTGTTTGACCTGTCCGGTCCAGTGCAGCACAGCGTATTTCTGCTGTCCGCGCCCAATCGTATCGTCATTGATGTCAGTGGGGCCAAGCTGGCTACTAGCTTCGATCAACTGACCTTGAGTAATACCCCGATCACCGGCGTACGCTCGGCACAACGAACCCCGCAAGATCTGCGTGTGGTGATTGACCTGTCCGCAGCGGTCACGCCAAAGAGCTTTACCCTGGCACCTAACCAGCAGTACGGGCATCGTCTGGTGGTTGATTTGTTCGATCAGGAGAGTGGCGCGGCACCGAGCTTGCCGAGCACGGCCGTGGCCACCGCACCGCAAGTTCCGGTCACGCCAACGCAAGCGCCGCCGAAACTGACGCCAGTGCCCAACGGCAAGCGCGATATCGTGATTGCCATCGACGCCGGCCATGGCGGTGAAGACCCGGGCGCCCTGTCGCCGGTTAAAGGCCAGTATGAAAAGCACGTGACCCTGGCGATTTCCAAGGAGCTGCAGCGGCAGATCAATGCCGAGAAAGGCTTCCGTGCCGAGTTGGTCCGCACGGGCGATTATTTTATTCCATTGCGTAAACGAACTGAGATTGCCCGCAAGAAGGGCGCCGATCTGTTTGTTTCCATCCATGCCGATGCCGCACCGCGTGCCGCTGCATTCGGTGCGTCGGTGTATGCCCTGTCAGATCGCGGCGCCACCTCGGAGACTGCGCGCTGGCTGGCCGATGCGGAAAACCAGTCGGACCTGATCGGCGGCGCCGGCAATGTCAGCCTGGATGATAAGGACAAGATGCTCGCCGGGGTGCTGCTCGACCTGTCGATGACGGCATCGTTGTCATCCAGCCTGAACGTTGGCAACAAGGTGCTGGGCAATATGGGCCGGGTGACGCCGCTGCATAAACGGCGGGTAGAGCAGGCCGGCTTTATGGTGCTGAAATCGCCGGATATTCCGTCGATCCTGGTGGAAACCGGTTTTATCTCCAATCCCAATGAAGCCCGCAAACTGTCCAGTGCCAGCCATCAGCAAGCGCTGGCGCGCTCGATCGTCACAGGCGTGCGGCAGTTCTTCCATGAAAACCCGCCGCCTGGCACTCACGTGGCGTGGCTGCGTGACAACGGCAAGATTGCCCTCGGGCCGCGCGAGCATGTGGTCAGCTCTGGCGAAAGCCTGGCGCTGATTGCCCAGCGCTATCAAGTTAGCCTGGCCGTGCTGCGCAGTACCAACTCGCTGAAAAACGATGTGATCAAGGTCGGCCAGCGTTTGCAGATTCCCGCGACTGCTCTGGCTGTGCAGCCATGAGTGAAGCTGCGCGTATCCAGCTGCTCAGCCCGCGGCTGGCGAACCAGATTGCTGCCGGTGAGGTAGTTGAACGCCCGGCCTCGGTAATCAAGGAACTGTTGGAAAACAGCCTGGATTCCGGCGCCAAGCGCATCGAGGTGGATGTTGAACAGGGCGGCGTGAAGTTGCTCAAGGTGCGTGATAACGGCAGTGGCATCTCCCCGGATGACCTGCCGCTCGCACTGGCCCGCCACGCCACCAGCAAGATCCGCGAGCTTGAAGACCTGGAGCAGGTCATGAGTCTGGGCTTCCGTGGTGAGGCGCTGGCGTCGATCAGCTCCGTCGCACGCCTGACGTTGACCTCACGCACCGAGGGTGCCGAGCAGGCCTGGCAAGTGGAAACCGAAGGTCGTGATATGCAGCCCCGTGTGCAGCCCGCAGCGCACCCGGTCGGCACCTCGGTAGAAGTGCGCGACCTGTTCTTCAATACCCCGGCACGGCGTAAGTTTCTCAAGACTGAGAAAACCGAATTCGATCATCTGCAGGAAGTGATCAAGCGCCTGGCCCTGGCGCGTTTTGACGTGGCCTTCCACCTGCGTCACAACGGCAAGACTGTGCTCGGTCTGCATGAGGCTCCGGATGAGCAAAGTCGCGCGCGGCGGGTGGCTTCGGTCTGTGGCCCTGCGTTTCTCGAGCAGGCCCTGCCGATCGATATCGAACGCAACGGCCTGCATCTTTGGGGTTGGGTGGGCTTGCCGACCTTCTCCCGTAGCCAGGCTGACCTGCAGTACTTCTACGTGAACGGGCGCATGGTGCGCGACAAGCTGGTCGCCCACGCGGTGCGCCAGGCTTACCGTGACGTGCTGTTCAACGGTCGCCATCCTACATTTGTGCTGTTTCTGGAAATCGACCCGTCGGTGGTAGACGTCAACGTGCACCCGACCAAGCACGAAGTGCGCTTCCGTGATGGGCGTATGGTGCATGACTTCCTCTACGGCACGCTGCATCGAGCCCTGGGTGAGGTGCGTCCGGAGGATCAGCTCGCTGCTCCAGCAGCTGTGAGCGAGATGGTGCGCCCCACGGGGCAGGCAGCTGGCGAGTTTGGCCCGCAAGGTGAAATCGGCTTGGCCGCCAGTCTGCTGCAGCCAGCGCCCAGCGCCTCAGTATGGCGCTCGCCGGGTGCCGGCTATCAAGGCTCCCGTCCGGAAGCAGCCTTGCCGGCCGCCGAAGCACAGGGCGCCTATCGCGAGTTTTTCTCGCCGATGACCACTGCGCCGGCTCCTGCTGGCTTACCGGATGCGCAAGGTGATATTCCACCCTTGGGCTATGCCATTGCCCAGCTCAAGGGCATCTATATTCTTGCCGAAAACGTTCAGGGCCTGGTTGTGGTGGACATGCACGCAGCCCATGAGCGCATCACCTACGAGCGCTTAAAAGTTGCCATGGCCAGTGAAGGCCTGCGTGGTCAGCCGCTGCTGGTGCCGGAGTCGATTGCCGTAAGCCAGCGTGAAGCCGACTGCGCCGAAGAGCATGCCGAATGGTTTCAGCGCTTGGGGTTTGAGCTGCAGCGTTTGGGCCCGGAAACCCTGGCTATCCGACAGATTCCCGCATTGCTCAAGCAGGCCGAGGCCACTCGTCTGGTGCAGGATGTGCTGGGTGATCTGCTCGAATACGGCACCACCGACCGCATTCAGGCACACCTCAATGAGCTGCTCGGCACCATGGCTTGCCACGGCGCCGTGCGCGCCAACCGGCGCCTGACCTTGCCGGAAATGAATGCCTTGCTACGCGATATGGAGCACACCGAGCGCAGCGGCCAGTGCAACCACGGTCGGCCGACCTGGACGCAGATGGGCATGGACGATCTGGACAAGCTGTTCCTGCGCGGCCGCTAAGCGCCGCGCCATTTAGAGACTCTTTAGCATGTCCGAGCGCCTGCCTACGGCGATTTTCCTGATGGGGCCAACAGCGGCCGGCAAGACTGATCTGGCCATCGAACTGGCGCGGGTGCTGCCATGCGAGCTGATCAGCGTTGATTCTGCGCTGATCTACCGTGATATGGATATCGGCACGGCCAAGCCGGATAAGGCCACGCTGGCTGAGTTTCCTCACCGCTTAATCGATATTCGTGACCCAGCCGAGAGCTATTCGGCGGCCGAGTTCCGTGCCGATGCCCTGACGGCCATGGCTGAAATCACCGCGCGCGGACGTATTCCGCTGCTGGTGGGCGGCACTATGCTGTATTTCAAGGCGTTGCTTGAAGGCCTGGCCGAAATGCCCAGCGCAGATGCGGCGCTGCGCGCCGAGCTGGAGGCGCGCGCCCAGGCCGAAGGTTGGGCGGTGCTGCATGCCGAGCTGCGTGCGGTCGATCCGGAGTCGGCTGCGCGTATCCATCCCAATGATCCGCAGCGCTTGATTCGCGCCCTTGAGGTCTATCACTTGAGCGGGCAGAGCATGACCGTTCATCGTCAGCGCCAGGCGACAGAAAATACTGCCGGTGGCGCATCGGCGCCGCGCCAATTCCCCTATACTGTGGCGCAATTGGCCATTGCCCCGGCGCAAAGACAGCTGTTGCACGAGCGAATAGCCTTGCGATTTCGCCTGATGTTGGAACAGGGGCTGGTGGCCGAGGTCGAACGCTTGCGTCAGCGAAGTGACTTGCACGTTGGGCTACCGTCTATACGAGCGGTGGGTTATCGCCAGGTCTGGGATCATCTGGACGGCAAGTTAGATGCTGTACAAATGCAGGAGCGGGGCATAATCGCCACGCGCCAGTTGGCCAAGCGACAGTTCACCTGGTTACGCGGTTGGCAGCAGGATGTGCACTGGCTCGATAGTGCCGACTGTGACAATCTGCCGCGTGCCTTGAAATACCTGGCAGCGGTCTCCATATTGACCTGAGACCTTGCCGTTGGCCGTCTATCCTTGGGGGTATGGCGGCTTTAAGCCGTTAGTTGGTTTACTAAAATTATTGAAAAATTATCCTTAAAGGAGTGCGGCACATGTCAAAAGGGCATTCGCTACAAGACCCTTACCTGAACACCTTGCGTAAGGAACGCGTCCCGGTTTCTATTTATTTGGTTAACGGCATCAAGCTGCAAGGCCAGATCGAATCTTTCGACCAGTTCGTGATTTTGCTGAAAAACACTGTCAGCCAGATGGTCTATAAACACGCCATTTCCACTGTAGTGCCTAGCCGTCCGGTGCGTCTGCCGAGCGCCAGCGAAACCGAGCAAGCTGAAGCTGAGCCTGGTAACGCCTGATTTAGGAGGCTGCATTGTTCTTCGAGCGCCATGAAGGTGGAGAGCGGGCCATTCTGGTACATCTGGACGGCCAAAATTCCGAGGCGCGCGAGGATCCGCAGGAGTTTCAGGAGCTGGCCATCTCGGCCGGTGCTGAAACCGTCGCGTTCCTCAGTGTTCCGAGCAATAGGCTGACGGCCAAGTACCTGATCGGCAGTGGCAAAGTTGAAGAGTTGCGTGATCAGGTCAAGGCCGCCGAGGCTGATCTGGTTATCTTCAACCACGTACTTACCCCGAGCCAGGAGCGTAACCTTGAGCGCGCTTTCGAGTGTCGAGTATTGGACCGTACCGGTCTGATCCTCGACATTTTTGCTCAGCGTGCGCGTACCCATGAAGGCAAGTTGCAGGTCGAGCTGGCCCAGCTCGACCATATGAGTACGCGGCTCGTACGCGGCTGGACTCACCTTGAGCGGCAAAAGGGTGGTATCGGCCTGCGTGGCCCGGGTGAGACTCAGCTGGAAACCGACCGCCGCCTGTTGCGCGTGCGGATTCGCCAGATCAAACAGAAGCTCGAGAAGGTGCGCAGTCAGCGCGAGCAGGCTAGGCGCGGCCGCCAGCGTGCGGATATTCCTTCGGTATCGCTGGTGGGCTACACCAATGCCGGCAAATCGACCCTGTTCAACTCCCTGACCACCTCGGATGTTTACGCGGCTGATCAGCTGTTTGCGACCCTCGATCCCACCCTGCGTCGTCTGGACCTGGATGATCTGGGGCCGATTGTGCTGGCCGATACCGTGGGCTTTATTCGGCATTTGCCGCACAAGCTGGTTGAGGCTTTCCGCGCGACGCTTGAGGAATCGAGCAATTCCGACCTGTTGTTGCACGTAATCGATTCCCACGAGCCCGAGCGCGATCAGCAGATCGAGCAGGTGTTGGCGGTGTTGGGTGAAATCGGGGCCCATGAACTGCCGATGCTTGAGGTGTATAACAAGCTCGATTTGCTTGAGGGTGTGGAGCCGCAGATTCAGCGCGATGCCGACGGCAAGCCGCAGCGGGTCTGGCTGTCGGCGCGTGACGGGCGTGGTTTACCGTTACTGCGTCAGGCGATAGCTGAGCTGTTGGGCGATGACCTGTTTGTCGGTACATTGCAGCTGCCGCAGCGCCTTGCGCGCTTGCGCGCACAGTTCTTTGCCCTAGGTGCGGTGCAGAGCGAGTCTCACGCCGAAGACGGCAGCAGTTTGCTGGCGGTGCGCTTGCCGCGGATCGAGCTAAATCGGCTGGTTAGTCGTGAAGGCTTGAAGCCGCAGGAATTTATTGAGCAACACACTTTGCAATAAAGCCTGCATCAGCGACTTTGCCGCTGGTTGCATGCATTCTGTAGCATTGGCGGGCGCGCCGTGGGCGCGTCTTTGCTTTATCAGATGGAGAGCGCTATGGCTTGGAATGAGCCGGGTGGCAACTCGAATAATCAGGACCCATGGGGTGGCCGTAAGAACGGTGATCGCAAGGGGCCGCCGGATATCGATGAGGCCTTCCGCAAGCTGCAGGAGAGCCTCAATGGGCTGTTCGGTGGCGGCAAGAAACGAGGCAGCGAGACTGGCTCGGGCAATGGCGGTGGCTTCGGCTTGCTGTTCGTGGGCCTGGGGGTGTTGGCTGCGGTCTGGCTGTACAGCGCGATCTATGTCGTTGATGAGCAGGAGCAGGCCGTGGTGCTGCGCTTCGGCAAATACTACGAAACAGTCGGCCCGGGCCTGAATATCTATTTCCCGCCGATTGATCGCAAGTTTCAGGAAAACGTCACCCGCGAGCGCGCTTACAGCAAACAAGGGCAGATGTTGACCGAAGACGAAAACATCATCGAAGTGCCGTTGACCGTGCAGTACCGCGTCAGCAACTTGCAGGATTTCGTCCTCAACGTCGATCAGCCGGAAGTCAGTCTGCAGCATGCGACCGACAGCGCCGTGCGCCACGTGGTGGGCTCCACCGAGATGGACCAAGTGCTGACCGAAGGCCGTGAACTGATGGCCAGTGAGGTCAAGGATCGCTTGCAGCGCTTCCTCGACAACTACCGCACCGGTATCACCGTCACACAGGTCAACCTGCAGAGTGCGGCAGCGCCGCGCGAAGTACAGGAAGCCTTCGATGATGTGATTCGCGCCCGTGAAGACGAGCAGCGTGAGAAGAATCAGGCGGAAACCTACGCAAATGGTGTGGTGCCGGAAGCCCGTGGTCAGGCGCAGCGCCTGATTGAGGATGCCAGCGGTTATCGCGACGAAGTGGTTTCTCGCGCACAGGGTGAGGCGGATCGCTTCACTGCATTGGTGACCGAGTACCGCAAAGCGCCAGAGGTCACTCGCGAGCGTCTGTATCTGGACACTATGCAAGAGCTGATGAGCAATACCAGCAAGGTGCTGGTGACTGGCGACAAGGGGCAGAACAACCTGCTTTATCTGCCGCTGGACAAGATGATTGATGGACGCAGCACGTCTGCGCCTAGCTCGATATCTGGCGCTGCGGGTACTGCAGACGCTGGCTCGCGAGTAACCATCGATCCGCGTCAGGTTGAACTGCGTACAAGGGAGAGCCGTTGATGAGCAATAAATCGCTGATCGCCCTTATTGTTGGCGTGGTGCTGGCGCTGGTCGCCTGGAATAGCTTCTATATCGTGTCGCAGACTGAGCGTGCGGTGCTGTTGCAGTTTGGTCGTATCGTCCAGCCGGACGTACAGCCGGGCCTGCACGTGAAGATTCCTTACGTCAACCAGGTGCGCAAGTTTGATGCGCGTCTACTGACCTTGGATTCCAGCAGCTCGCGTTTCCTCACTCTGGAAAAGAAAGCGCTCATGGTTGATGCCTTCGCCAAATGGCGAGTGCTGGATGCCGAGCGTTTCTACACCGCGACGTCCGGTATGAAGCAGATTGCCGACGAGCGTCTGGCGCGTCGTCTTGAAGCTTCGCTGCGTGACCAGTTCGGTAAGCGCACCCTCCATGAGTCGGTATCCGGTGAGCGTGATGCGCTGATGGCTGATGTGACCGCCTCCTTGAATAAGGCTGCGCAGAAAGAGCTGGGTATCGAAGTAGTGGACGTGCGCGTCAAGGCCATCGACCTGCCGAAGGAAGTTAACCGCAGCGTGTTCGATCGCATGAGCTCCGAGCGTGAGCGTGAGGCTCGTGAGCACCGCGCCAAGGGTAAGGAGCTTGCCGAAGGTATTCGCGCCGACGCCGACCGTCAGCGTCGAGTGTTGCTCGCAGATGCCTACCGTCAGGCTGAAGAGCTGCGCGGTGCGGGCGATGCCCAGGCCGCTGCGATCTACTCCAAGGCGTATGGCATGGACCAGGAGTTCTATTCGTTCTATCGCAGCCTGAGGGCTTATCGCGAGAGCTTCGCTGATAAGCGTGATGTGCTGGTGCTGGATCCGAGTAGCGACTTCTTCCGCTATCTGGAGAAGTCCAAGCCTTGAGCCATCACCTCGGCGGGCAGCCGCCGGGGTGATCCTTTCGGAAAACGTGGTATGATGCGGCAGCCGGGAAAATCCCGGCTTTTTTGCGTCTGTGGGAAGCATGTGGCAGGAATTAGGCATCGCGTTGTGTCTCGTGTTGGTGCTGGAAGGCATCCTGCCCTTTCTGTGTCCGCGCCATTGGCGTGACACGCTTTTACAACTGATGCAGTTGTCTGATAGACAGCTGCGTCTGCTGGGGTTGGCCAGCATGCTGCTGGGAACAACCGTTCTTTATTGGCTTCACTGAAGGCTTGTGCCGCCCGGTTCAAGAGGGGAATGGCTAAATGGCAACGGTAGACCGCTGGCTACTGCCAGATGGCATCGAAGAAGTACTGCCGCCGTACGCAGGGCGTATCGAAGTGGCGCGCCGCCAGGTGCTGGATCTGTTCCAGCGCTGGGGCTATGAATTTGTGGTCACGCCGCATATCGAGTACCTGGAATCGCTGCTGACTGGCGCGGGCCAGGACTTGGATCTGCGCACCTTCAAAGTGACCGACCCGCTGTCCGGCCGGCAGATGGGCTTTCGTGCCGACATCACGCCGCAGGTGGCGCGCATTGATGCGCATACCCTGCGCCGTGAAGGGCCGAGCCGTCTGTGCTACGCCGGTAGCGTGGTGCATGCCCAGCCGCGTGCGCTGACCACCTCTCGCAGCCCGATTCAGTTGGGTGCTGAGTTGTATGGCGACGCCAGCCCGGCCAGCGATGTGGAAGTGATCAGCCTGCTGGTCAACACCCTTGAGCTGGCTGCGGTGCCTGATGTGCATATGGACCTTGGTCATGTCGGTATCTACCGCGGTCTGGCGCGCGCCGCCGAGCTGTCTGGCGAGGTCGAGCAGCAGTTGTTCGACGCGCTGCAGCGCAAGGCGCTGGATGAGGTCGTTGAGCTGACTGAAACCCTGCCGGATGACCTGCGCAAAATGCTGCGCGCGCTTAGCGAGCTGTGCGGCGGTCGTGAAGTGCTGGACCTGGCTCAGGCCTGCCTGGTCGATGCGCCTGACGATGTGCATGCGGCGCTGGATGACCTGATGGCGATTGCCGATGCGCTGAGCTTGCGCTATCCGGAATTACCGCTGTACTTCGATCTGGGCGAGCTGCGCGGCTATCACTACCACACTGGCGTAGTGTTCGCGGCCTTCGTCCCTGGTGTGGGTTATGCCATCGCCCAGGGCGGCCGTTATGACGACATCGGCGCTGATTTTGGTCGCGCGCGTCCGGCGACAGGCTTCTCCACCGACCTGAAAACCCTGGTAAGCCTGGGGCAGATGCAGTTGTGTGAAGAGCCTGCCGGTGTTTGGGCTCCGGATAACCATGATGTGTTTTTGTGGCAGGCGATTGTGCGTCTGCGCCAGGACGGTCAGCGCGTCGTCCAGGCATTGCCTGGGCAGGTCGCGGCTGACGCCGAGGCTGCAGGCTGTGATCGTCAGCTGCTGTTGCGTGATGGCCGCTGGCAGTTGGCTGCACTGACAGCCTAAGCGGTCGTGCGAAAAGTTTCCGTCGGCTATGGCCGGCATCAAGTTTGCGAAGAGGGTTAGTGTTATGGGTAAGAATGTCGTAGTCCTGGGCACCCAGTGGGGCGATGAAGGCAAGGGCAAGATCGTCGACCTGCTGACCGAACAGGCTGCAGCTGTTGTGCGTTATCAGGGTGGTCACAATGCTGGCCACACCCTGGTAATCGACGGCGAAAAAACCGTTCTGCACCTGATCCCCTCCGGCATCCTGCGCGAAAACGTGCAGTGCCTGATCGGCAACGGCGTGGTGGTTGCGCCTGATGCGCTGATGCGTGAAATCATCAAACTGGAAGAGAAGGGTGTGCCGGTGCGCGAGCGTCTGCGTATCAGCCCATCCTGCCCGCTGATCCTGCCGTACCACGTGGCCCTCGATCAGGCCCGTGAGAAAGCCCGTGGCGATGCGAAGATCGGCACCACTGGCCGTGGCATTGGCCCTGCTTATGAAGACAAGGTAGCGCGTCGTGGTCTGCGCATTGGTGATCTGTTCCACCGTGAGCGTTTCGCCGCCAAGCTCGGTGAGCTGCTGGATTACCACAACTTCGTACTGGTCAATTACTACAAAGAGCCGGCCATCGACTTCCAGAAGACGCTCGACGAGTGCATGGAATACGCCGAGCTGCTCAAGCCGATGATGACCGACGTGACCGCCGTGCTGCACGACATGCGTCGTGAGGGCAAAGACATCATGTTCGAAGGCGCTCAGGGCTCGCTGCTGGATATTGACCACGGTACCTACCCCTACGTCACCAGCTCCAACACCACAGCGGGCGGCATCGCCACCGGTTCCGGTTTTGGTCCGATGTACCTGGATTACATCCTCGGTATCACCAAGGCCTACACCACCCGTGTGGGTTCGGGGCCGTTCCCGACTGAGCTGTTCGACGAAACCGGCGCATTCCTTGCCAAGCGTGGCCACGAATTCGGCTCCACCACCGGTCGTGCGCGTCGTTGCGGTTGGTTTGATGCTGTGATCCTGCGTCGCGCCATCGAGATCAACAGCATCTCCGGCCTGTGTCTGACCAAGCTCGACGTGCTCGACGGACTGGAAACCATCCGTATCTGCGTGGGCTACAAAGATCAGAACGGCGACGTGCTGGTTGATGCGCCGACGGATGCCGACAGCTACCTGGGTCTGCAGCCGGTATACGAGGAGCTGCCAGGCTGGAGCGAGTCGACCCTGGGTGCGAAAGCCCTGGAAGAGCTGCCATCGGCTGCGCGTGCTTACATTAAGCGTGTGGAGGAGTTGGTTGGTGCGCCGATTGATATCGTTTCCACCGGCCCGGACCGCAACGAGACTATTGTGTTGCGTCATCCGTTTGCCTGATAGTCACCGGTAGTGCACAAAGGGTCGCCAATTTGGCGGCCCTTTGTCGTTTCTGGTCCGCGTAAAAATATCCGAGCTAGCCTTTATAAATCAGCTTCCCCGCCGTTATAGGCATTACCGCTGTTAGGAGTGTCTGCCGTGTTTGCCATTATTTCTGTGCTGCGCAGTCGTTTGTTGTTGCCGGTGTTTCTGGCGCTGGGCGTGGCCTTGTTGGCGCAAGTCATTGTGGCTGTGGCGTTGACCCGGACCACGGTGGCAACGCTTGAGGCGGATTTGGCCAAAGGCATGCAGTCCGATACGGCGCGATTGGTAGACGAACTGACTAAAGCTGGTGATGAAGTGCGTGGCGGTCTGGATGGGCTCTCCGCCAGCACTCAAGCGCAATTGGCCAAAGGCCTTTCTACCCGGCTGGCCGAGGAGCAGGCGCAAATTCGTGGCGTGTTGGACAGCAATCTTAAGCGTTCGGCGGACGAGTTGGCACAGCTGCTCTCGGCGGTTGCGCCGAAGGCTATTTGGGACGCCGATGTGCCCGCGCTCACTGAGTTAGTCCGTGGAGCGCATCGCAATCCGGCGGTGCTATTTGCGGTGTACCTCGATGCGCAAGGCGAACGGCTGACGCGCCATCTCAATCGGCAGGACGCCCGTGTGCGTGCCTTGATGGCCAAGGGGGAAGGTGGTGGCGCA
Organism: Pseudomonas sp. WS 5011; assembly: GCF_012985775.1. NCBI lineage: Bacteria > Pseudomonadati > Pseudomonadota > Gammaproteobacteria > Pseudomonadales > Pseudomonadaceae > Pseudomonas > Pseudomonas sp. WS 5011. The sequence goes on along the minus strand of NZ_JAAQXA010000008.1, from coordinate 105,700 downwards.
CTGGATAAGGTGCTGCAGGCTGCTGCCAATGATCCTGGCGTGTATATCGCCGAGGCGACGATCAGTCCAATGGGTTCGGATATCGGTAAGGTGCTGTTGGGGGTTTCGACTGCGTCGGTGGATGAGGAGCTGGCGAAGTTGGATCAGCGTTTCGTCAGTTTGATCGATAGTAGTGGGCAGTTGGTTTCAGACAGTTTAAGTGGTGCGGCCACCAGCAGTGCGGACGCTCTGGCGGCGCGATTGAGTGTTGCGCGTGAGGCGGCTGGCGGTATGGAGCAGAGCAGCCGTCAGGTGGTGCAGCAGGCTGCAGCTGGTTTGCGTTGGAATATCAGCATGGGCCTTGCTGTCGTGGCGCTGCTGATTCTGTTGGTCTTGGCCTTGGTGCTCGGGCGGCGAGTGGTCAGCAAGCTGCATACATTGATTGCGGTGTTGAATGACTGGGCGGCGGGAGAGGGTGATTTGACTCGCAGGGTCGAGCTCAATAGCCGTGATGAAATTGGCGATATGGCGGCGGCGGTCAATCGCTTCGTCGCCAAGTTGCAGCCGATTGTGCGCGAGGCGGGTGAGGTGGCATCGCTCACTGGGCAGGAAATCGGCAATCTGGCCTCGCGCAGTGTGGCGGCGGAGTCAGCGGCCGAGCGTCAGCGTGATGAGGTTGCCGGTAGTTTGCAGGCGTTGGCTGAAATGGCCAGCGAAGCGCAGGCGGAAAGCCATGCCATGCGCGAGGCCTTACAGCGCGTTGGTGCGATTCGTCAGGCTGCTGATGACAATGCTGCGATTGCGCTGCGTGTGGGGGGCTCGATCGAAGAGTTGGTGAGGCGTGTGGAAACTGGTGCCTCGGTCATTGAGCGGCTGGCCAAGCAGAGTGAGCAGATTGAAGTAGTGCTCACGGTGATTCGTTCAATTGCTGAGCAAACCAATTTATTGGCCCTGAATGCGGCCATTGAGGCGGCCCGGGCGGGCGAGAGTGGTCGCGGTTTTGCTGTGGTGGCCGATGAGGTGCGCGCGCTGGCCAGTAAGACGCAGCAGTCCACTGGCGATATTCAGACCCATATCGGCGCATTGCAGCAGGGTGCACGCGAAGCGGTTGAGGCAATTAGTCAGGCCGGCAAGCAGGCTGATCAAGGCTTATCGGCTCTGCGCGAAAGTGCGCGGGTGCAGCAGTCGGTGCGTGAGGCGGTGGAGGAAGTGCACGGCGCGATCAATGCCGCGACAGAGGCGGCTGCGCATCAGGCGGAGGGGGCCGATGCCGTGCGTGGGCGTGTTGATGTTATTCATGTAGAGGCGCAACGCGCGGCTGAGGCTGTTGCGGCTACGGCCAATAGCGGTCGCGTGTTGGATGGTTTGGCGAAGAAGCTTAAAGCCAGTTTGGGTCAGTTTCGCGTTTAGGCCGATTCAGGGTGGGCGCACCTGAGCGCCCACCAAGTTGTTTACGCATCTGGGGGGTAAATCGCAGGCAATAAAAAACCGAGCCAGTGGCTCGGTTTTTTTGAATTGGTGCCCAGGAGAAGACTCGAACTTCCACGACCGTAAGGTCACCAGCACCTGAAGCTGGCGTGTCTACCAATTTCACCACCTGGGCATTGATTGCAAAACTTACTTATTTGCTATCAACTACAACTTGGTTAACTTCGTTTCCCGTCGTTGTGGCGCGCATAATACGGATCGGGTTTTTACTTGTAAACCCCTGTTGTTAAAAAATTTTATTCTGTGTGCCGTGCTGACCTGGACAGTGGTTTCGCGCTTCAATAGGCACATGGCAAACCGAATTTGTGTAGATAAGGTGAATTACCTCTAATGGCCGATTGGCAATCCCTCGATCCCGAGGCCGCTCGTGAAGCGGAAAAATATGAAAACCCCATTCCAAGTCGTGAACTGATTCTGAAGCACTTGGATGAGCGCGGCTCTCCAGCAGCTCGTGAAGAGCTGGCTGATGAATTTGGCATGGCCACTGAAGAGCAGCTAGAGGCCCTGCGTCGTCGTCTTCGCGCCATGGAGCGTGATGGCCAGCTGATCTATACCCGCCGCGGCACCTATGCCCCTGTTGATAAGCTCGACCTGATTCTCGGGCGCGTTAGCGGGCACCGTGATGGTTTCGGCTTTCTGGTGCCGGATGACGGCAGTGATGATCTGTTTCTGAGTCCCGCGCAAATGCGCCTGGTGTTCGATGGTGACCGTGCTTTGGCGCGGGTGTCTGGTCTTGATCGCCGTGGTCGTCGTGAAGGTGCGGTGGTTGAGGTGATCTCCCGTGCCCACGAAAGCATTGTTGGCCGCTATTACGAAGAAAGCGGCGTTGGCTTTGTTGTGGCCGATAACCCGAAAATTCAGCAAGAAGTGCTGGTGACGCCAGGGCGTAATGCCGGCGCCAAACAGGGTCAGTTTGTTGAGGTGAAAATTACTCACTGGCCGACTACGCGCTTCCAGCCCCAGGGCGACGTTGTTGAGGTGGTTGGCAACTACATGGCGCCCGGTATGGAGATCGACGTTGCATTGCGCAGCTACGACATTCCCCACGTCTGGCCGGACGCGGTTGTAAAAGAAGCGCACAAGCTCAAGCCAGAAGTTGAAGAGAAGGACAAAGAAAAGCGTATCGACCTACGCCACTTGCCGTTCGTCACCATTGATGGTGAAGACGCGCGCGACTTCGATGATGCGGTGTATTGCGAGAAAAACGGCAGCAACTGGCGGCTGTTTTCCGGCGGCTGGAAGCTCTATGTCGCCATCGCCGATGTTTCTCACTATGTGAAAATCGATTCGGCGTTGGATGCTGAGGCTCAGGTGCGTGGCAACTCGGTGTACTTCCCGGAGCGGGTAATCCCGATGCTGCCGGAAGAATTGTCCAACGGCCTGTGCTCGCTGAACCCGCATGTCGATCGTCTGGCCATGGTCTGTGAGATCAGTATCTCCAAGACCGGCAAGATGACCGACTACCAGTTCTATGAGGCGGTCATCCACTCCCATGCGCGACTGACCTACAACAAGGTCAGTGCCATGCTTGAGCAGCCTAAAAGCAGCGAAGGCAAGGCGCTGCGTGGCGAGTACAAAGAAGTGCTGCCGCACCTCAAGCAGCTGTACTCGCTGTACCAGGTGTTGCTGGCTGCGCGCCATGAGCGCGGGGCCATTGATTTTGAAACCCAGGAAACTCGGATCATTTTCGGTGCCGGCCGCAAGATTGCCGAGATTCGCCCAACCCAGCGCAACGATGCGCACAAGTTGATCGAAGAATGCATGCTGGCCGCTAACGTGGCCACCGCTGCGTTTATGCAGAAGCATGAAATTCCGGCGTTGTATCGCGTGCATGATTGCCCGCCGCCGGAGCGTGTTGAGAAGCTCAAAGCATTCCTCACCGAGCTGGGGCTGTCGCTGCACCGCGGCAAGTCGAAGGACGGTCCTTCGCCCAAGGATTATCAGCTGCTGCTGGAAAGCATTCGCGAGCGCCCGGATTACCACCTGATCCAGACAGTGATGCTGCGCTCGCTCAGTCAGGCGGTTTATAGCGCCGACAATCAGGGCCACTTCGGCCTGAATTACGAGGCATATGCGCACTTCACTTCGCCGATTCGTCGCTACCCGGACCTGCTGATCCATCGGGCGATTCGCAGCGTGGTTCGCTCCAAGCTCGACACTCCGCACGTCAAGCGTGCCGGTGCGGCGATCATGCCGCGGGCGCGGATCTACCCATACGACGATGCGATTCTTGAGCAGCTTGGCGAGCAGTGCTCGATGTCCGAGCGCCGCGCCGATGAGGCGACTCGCGATGTAGTGAACTGGCTCAAATGCGAGTTTATGAAGGATCGCGTCGGCGAAACGTTCCCGGGTGTGATCACGGCGGTGACAGGCTTTGGTCTGTTCGTTGAGTTGAAGGACATTTACGTCGAGGGTCTGGTGCACGTCACCGCCTTGCCGGGTGACTACTACCACTTTGACCCCGTGCATCATCGCCTGGCGGGCGAGCGCAGCGGGCGCAGTTTCCGTCTGGGTGATAGCGTTGAGGTCAAGGTCATGCGCGTCGATCTGGACGAGCGCAAGATCGACTTTGAGCTGGCTGAAGGTAAAACGGCTATGCCGGCCGGGCAGCGTCGTGGTGGTTTTGAATCGGCTGCGAGTAAAGCCGGGCGTCGCGGCGAGCGTGCTGCGCCAGGTAATACCGATGTGGAAAAGAGTCGTGCGCTGAAAAAGTCGCTGCTCAGTGATTCGAAGAGCAAGGCCGGCAAGGGCGCTGCCAAGAGTGAGTCTTCCAAACCAGCCAGTAAGTCAGGTAAGCCAGGTGCGCACCGCAAGGGCGCTCCGACTGGTGGGGCGCCGGCGTCCGGCGGTGCACGCAAGCGTAAGGCGAAGTCATGAGTCAGCTGGAGAAAATCTACGGCGTGCATGCTGTAGAAGCGCTGCTGCGTCACCATCCAAAGCGGGTTAAGCAAATCTGGCTAGCCGAAGGGCGTAATGATCCGCGCGTGCAGGTGTTGCTGGCGCTGGCGGCGGATGCGCGAGTGTCTGTTGGTCAGTGTGAGCGCCGTGAGATGGATGCCTGGGTCGAAGGCGTGCATCAAGGTGTGGTGGCGGATGTCAGTCCTAGTCAGGTCTGGGGCGAGGCGATGCTCGATGAGCTGCTCGACCGCACCGAAGGTGCGCCTCTGCTGCTGGTACTCGACGGCGTGACAGACCCGCACAACCTTGGTGCCTGTCTGCGGACTGCCGATGCGGCGGGTGCGCTGGCGGTGATTGTGCCGAAGGACAAGTCCGCCACGCTCAATGCCACCGTGCGCAAAGTCGCCTGCGGCGCAGCAGAAGTGATCCCGCTAGTTGCCGTGACCAACCTGGCGCGCAGCCTGGAGAAACTCCAGCAGCGCGGCCTGTGGGTTGTGGGCACGGCCGGTGAGGCTGAGATGGAGTTGTATGAGCATGACCTGACGGGGCCGACCGTGTTGATCATGGGGGCCGAAGGCAAAGGTATGCGTCGCCTGACCCGTGAACATTGCGATTACCTGGTCAAGTTGCCGATGGCGGGCAGCGTTAGCAGCCTCAATGTGTCGGTTGCGACCGGTGTGTGCCTGTTCGAGGTCTTGCGCCAGCGCAAGGCTGGCGGCAAGAAGTAATGCGCAGCGGGCGCCTGCAAGGCGCCCGCTGCCGTTGGCCTCGGCAATGACTTTTCTGTCCGCGCAATCGCGCAGCATTGTTCAAATAATCACCAGTTCACCTTGCGTGTAGCAGGGGGCTTCACTAGAATGTCGCCCCTTGCCGCGATGGCAGGTGCTTTTGCGCCTTTCTGTTACAGCAAGACAAACAAGTGAAATTCACTCCTTGCCTGACCGCATTTCGCGGCAGGCTACAACCCGTAAGGAGCATTTATGCGTCATTACGAAATCATCTTTCTGGTTCACCCGGACCAGAGCGAGCAAGTCGGCGGCATGGTTGAGCGTTACACCAAGCTGATCGAAGAAGACGGCGGCAAGATTCACCGCCTGGAAGACTGGGGCCGTCGTCAGCTGGCTTACGCCATCAACAACGTCCACAAAGCTCACTACGTGATGCTTAACGTTGAGTGCACCGGTAAAGCCCTGGCTGAGCTGGAAGACAACTTCCGTTACAACGATGCCGTGATCCGTAACCTGGTCATCCGTCGCGACGAGGCCGTTACTGACCAGTCCGAGATGCTCAAGGCCGAAGAAAACCGCAGTGAGCGCCGTGAGCGTCGTGACCGTCCTGACAACGCCGATTCTGTTGATGGCGATGACAGCGACAACAACGACAGCGACAACGCTGACGAGTAATCCACGGATCTATTGAGGAGCCACTCTCATGGCACGTTTCTTCCGTCGTCGTAAATTCTGCCGTTTCACCGCAGAAGAAGTGAAAGAGATCGATTTCAAAGATCTCAACACGCTGAAAGCTTACATCTCGGAAACCGGCAAGATCGTTCCTAGCCGTATCACCGGTACTAAGGCTCGTTATCAGCGTCAGCTGGCTACCGCTATCAAGCGCGCCCGCTTCCTGGCCCTGCTGCCTTACACCGACAGCCACGGCCGCTGAGACCGGATGTTCGACAAGAAGTAAGGGATAGATCGCATGCGCGCCATAGCTGAATTCATTATGCGCGGCCGTATGCAGGCCACTCTTGTAGTGGTGGTTTCTGCGGCGTTGCCGCTGTTGTTCTGGTTGAGTGCTGCCGCTGGAAGCCTGGTGCTTCTGCGGCGCGGTTGGAGTGATGCCGCTGGCATCCTCGCCTGGGCCCTGCTGCCGGCCATTGGCTGGTGGTATTTCGGTGAGCCGCGCACCCTGTTGGTGTTGCTCGGTGCGCTGGGATTGGCGTTGTTGTTACGCGCCAACCTGTCCTGGAATCGTGTGCTGCTGTGCAGTGTGGCATTGGGCCTGGTGTATGGGCTGGTCTTGGGTGCGGTGTTCCGCGAACCCATCGAAGCAATGGCGCTTGAGCTGCAAAAGCTTATGCCGCAAATGCTTGATGGGGTTCACCAACAGATGTCGGTGGATGAGCGAGCGCGCCTGGATAGCCTGATTGCACCGGTACTGACCGGATTGATCGCGGCGTTGTTGCAGATAGTCAGCTTGTTGAGCCTGATGCTTGGGCGCTTCTGGCAGGCGCAGTTGTATAACCCGGGTGGCTTCGGTCGCGAATTTCGCGCACTACGCCTCCCGACCACGCTGGCGATGTTGCTGCTGGTTGGCATGCTGTTGGGGCCCAATCTGGGTCCGCAAATGGCCATGTTGACGCCGTTGTGCAGTGTGCCGTTGGCGTTTGCGGGCATCGCCCTGTTGCATGGGATGGTGGCGCAAGGTCGGCTAGGTAAGTTCTGGCTGGTCGGGTTGTACATCACGTTGTTGCTGTTTATGCAGCTGACTTATCCGTTACTGGTGGTTTTGGCCATTGTCGACAGTCTGCTTGATTTTCGTGGTCGCTTTGAGCGCAAACAAGGCTCGGGCCCCGCGAACGGTGAAGGTTAAAAGTTAAGAGGTTATTACCAAATGGAACTGATCCTGCTGGAAAAAGTCGCCAACCTGGGCAACCTGGGCGATAAAGTGAATGTTAAGTCCGGTTACGGTCGTAACTTTCTGCTGCCGCAAGGCAAAGCCACTGCCGCTACTCCTGCAAACGTTGCTGCGTTTGAAGCGCGTCGCGCCGAGCTGGAAAAACTGGCTGCCGAGAAGAAAGCTTACGCTGAATCCCGCGCTGCTCAGCTGGCTGAACTGGAAGTCACCATCACCGCTACCGCGGGCGATGAAGGCAAACTGTTCGGCTCCATCGGTACTCACGACATCGCTGAAGCCCTGACCGCCTCCGGCGTTGAAGTGGCCAAAGCTGAAGTGCGTCTGCCGAACGGCACCATTCGTCAACTCGGCGAATACGACGTAGCCGTGCACCTGCACAGCGACGTTGAAGCAACCGTTAAGGTTGTCGTAGTAGCAGCCTAATAAGCTCGCGACTAAGTGGACTTGCACTTAGGTGCCTGGCCGCTAACAATCAGGCACGACATTGCGCAAGCGGTGTCGTGCCTTTTGTTTTGTGAACACAGAATTTTGCCCAGAGCCTTATGAACGACATCAGCCTGCCCGAACAGTACGATCTGCAAACCTCCGCCCTGAAGGTGCCGCCGCACTCGATCGAGGCGGAGCAAGCCGTACTGGGCGGCCTGATGCTCGACAACAATGCTTGGGAGCGGGTGCTCGATGCGGTGTCCGATGGCGACTTCTATCGGCATGATCATCGCCTGATCTTCCGCGCGATTTTCAAGCTGGCTGAGCGTAACCACCCCTTCGACGTGGTGACCGTCTCCGAGCAGCTGGACCAGGAAGGGCAGCTGTCGCAAGTCGGCGGTCTGGCCTACCTCGGCGAGCTGGCGAAGAACACGCCGTCGGTGGCCAACATCAAGGCCTATGCGCAGATCATTCGTGAGCGCGCCACGCTGCGCCAGTTGATCGGCATCAGCGGCGAAATTGCCGACAGTGCCTATATGCCGCAAGGCCGTACCGGCGCCGAGATTCTCGATGAGGCCGAACGCCTGATCTTTCAGATCGCCGAGGCGCGGCCGAAGACCGGTGGCCCGGTGGGGATCAACGATATTCTGGTCAAGGCCATCGACCGTATCGACACCCTGTTCAATGCTGGCGACGCGATCACCGGCCTGTCCACTGGCTTTACCGATCTGGACAACCTGACCAGCGGCCTGCAGCCGGCCGACCTGATCATCGTCGCCGGCCGACCGTCGATGGGTAAGACCACCTTCGCCATGAACCTGGTGGAAAACGCGCTGATGCGCAGCGACAAGGTGGTGATGGTGTACTCGCTGGAGATGCCTTCCGACTCCATCGTGATGCGTATGCTCGCCTCGCTAGGGCGTATCGATCAGACCAAGGTGCGTGCCGGTCGCCTGGACGACGACGATTGGCCGCGTCTGACCTCGGCGGTCAATCTGCTCAATGACCGCAAGCTGTTTATCGACGACACCGCCGGTATCTCGCCCTCGGAGATGCGCGCACGTACCCGCCGTTTGGCACGTGAGCACGGCGAGATCGGTCTGATCATGGTCGACTACCTGCAGCTGATGCAGATTCCAGGTTCCAGCGGCGACAGCCGAGTCAACGAGATTTCCGAAATCTCTCGCTCGCTAAAGGCCCTGGCCAAGGAATTCAATTGCCCGGTTATCGCCCTGTCGCAGCTTAACCGTGGCTTGGAACAGCGCCCGAACAAACGCCCGATCAACTCTGACCTGCGTGAATCCGGGGCCATCGAGCAGGACGCCGACATCATCATGTTCGTCTACCGCGACGAGGTGTATCACCCCGAAACCGAGTACAAGGGCGTGGCCGAAATCATCATCGGCAAGCAGCGTAACGGTCCATTGGGCACGGCGCGGCTGGCGTTTCTCGGTAAGTTCTCGCGTTTCGAAAACCTCGCGCCGGGTAGCTACCAGTTCGACGACGAGTAGGGCGGCGGGCGCGCAACGCCACGTGTTGCCGTGTCAGATCAATAAAAACGGGCAGCCAGTGGGTAAACTGGCTGCCCGTTTTGTTTAAGGACTTTTCTCCATGCGTTCCCTTGTAGCCACTGTCGATTTGTCTGCCATTGCCCATAACTACGCGGTGGCCAGGCGCTGTGCGCCGGGGCGGCAGGCGTTTGCGGTGGTCAAAGCGAATGCCTACGGGCATGGCGTGCGCGAGGTGGTAACGGCCTTGCACGATGTCGCCGATGGCTTTGCTGTGGCCAGCCTGGAGGAAGCCGCCGAGGTGCGCGCGCTGCACGGTGAGGCGCGGATTCTGTTGCTCGAGGGATGCTTTGAAGCGGACGAGTACCAGTTCGCCGCGCAGCTGGGTCTGGATGTGGTGCTGCACAGCGAGCAACAGGCGCAGCAACTGCTCGCCGCTAATCTATCGCGGCCGCTGAATCTGTGGCTGAAGCTAGACAGCGGTATGCATCGCCTGGGTTTCAGCGCTGCTGCTGTGCGTAATTGGCATGGTCGTTTACAGGGCGCAGCGCAGGTGGCCGAGCTGAATCTGCTCAGTCACTTTGCCTGCGCCGATGAGCGCGGCTGTGAAACCACCGAACTACAGCTGGAGCAGTTTCTCGATCTGCTGGATCTGGATTTTGCTCAGCGCTCACTGGCCAACTCTGCGGCAATTTTGACCATTCCGGCTGCGCATATGGATTGGCTGCGTCCGGGCATCATGCTCTATGGCGCAACACCTTTTGCTGATCTGGCTGCCGTTGAGCTGGGCTTGCGCCCGGCGATGAGCCTGACCGCGCAGCTGATTGCCTGTCGCGATGTAGAGGTGGGTGAAGCGGTTGGCTATGGCTGCACCTGGCGTGCTGAGCGGCCGTCGCGTATCGGCACCGTAAGTTGCGGTTATGCCGATGGCTACCCACGCCATGCGCCGGCCGGCACGCCGGTTGTCGTCCGGGGCCTGCGCGTGACGCTGGTCGGGCGGGTGTCCATGGACATGCTGATGATCGACCTTACGGACGTGCCGGATGCCGCCGTAGGCGATGCGGTCGAGCTGTGGGGGGCGCAGTTGCCGGTGGATGAGGTGGCGCAGGCCGCTGGAACCATTGGTTACGAGCTGCTCAGCAAGGTCACTGCGCGGGTGCCACGGCGCTACCGCAACAGCTGAGTCAGAGCAGGCCGCTGGGCACGCTGAGCACATCCAGGTGCAGGCGCGCGCTGTTGCTCAGCTCGCCATCTTCGCCGCACACCGCTGAGCCTGAGCGACCACGTGTCTTGACTCGGTAGAGCATCTCGTCGGCCGCCTTGTACAGCGCGGTAAAGGTACCTGCGTGCTGTGGGTACAGCGCGACGCCAATGCTGATGGTCACGGTCAGCCGTTCTGCACCGTACATCACCGGCTTGGCCAGCTCGGCGAGCAAACGATTAGCGATTTCCCGGGCGTGCTCTTCGGCATCGGCGCCCCCTACCAACACGGCAAACTCGTCGCCGCCCAGACGTGCCACGGTATCTCCGGCGCGAACATGCTCGCGCAGGCGCTGGGCGATCTGTTGCAGCATCAGGTCGCCGGCATCGTGGCCGTGTTTGTCGTTGATCGGTTTGAAGTGGTCGAGGTCGATCAATAGCAGGGCCAGTGCTTCACTGTGACGGCGCGCATTGGCCAGGGCGGTTTCACAGCGCTCCACCAGGTAGCGGCGGTTTGGTAGCTCGGTCAGGGGATCGTGAAACGCCGCGTGTTGCAGTGCTTGTTCACGTTGGCGCAGGCGTTCATTAGTGGCGGCCAGTTCTGCGGTGCGCAGGTCAACCGAATGTTGCAGTTCGGCGGCGTTGGCCTGGGCTTGGGTCAGGCGTGCAGTTTTTTCGCGGTCGGCCTGCTGGAGGGCGTCAGCTTTCTCCTGCTTAAGAATCTGGATGCGATAGGCCAGCGCGAAGGAGAACAGAATCGCTTCGGCCGCCACCGCCAGTGGGAACAGGTAAGCGGTGGACTCGCCTGGCTGTACCACGCCAGCGGCGCGCAGCACCAGAATCACAAAGCTCAGCAGCACGCTGCCGTAGCCCAGCAGGTAGAACAGCGCCGGGGTAAAGCCCTGTTTCCAGCGGATGGCCGCGCTGAACAGTAGGGTGGGCACGGTAACAATCGGAATCAGCCCGATCAGTAGGCCCGTTTCACTGCGATAACCGGCCAGGTTGACCGCCAGGGCCAGCAGGTACACGGCGATACAGCCGTTGAGGATGTGATGGGCAATGCGCAGGGTGGTGCGGGTGGATAGCAGCGCCTGGGCAAAACGCAGGATGCCGAGGCTAACCAGAATGGGCAGGGTGATGCGGTCCAGCCAAGCCGGTACTGGGCCGTCCGGCCAGAGGTACTGAAAACCATGACCGCTCATGCTGGCGATAAAGATCAATGACGCCGCCATGGTCAGCACATACCAGAGGTAGGTCGGGTCGCGTAGGGCCAGCAGGATAAACAGGTTGTAAAGCAGCAGGGCGAGGATCACCCCGTAGATCAGACCGAGCACCAGATGTTCGCGCTTGGCCAGTTGTTCGAGGTCGTGCAGCTGCCAGATACGCAGCGGGAAGGAGTTTCCTGCCGGGTCGTACGTACGCAGGTAAATAGTCTGTGGCTGTTCGTCAAGGACTGGCAGGCGGAACACGGCGCGGCGGTAGTCATGGTCGCGGCCTTCGGCAAAACCGACGCGCTCACCGGCCTGGCGCAGCTGCCATTGGCCCGTGGTGCTGGGAAGGAAGATTTGCAGGTCGAGCAGGGTGACCGCGCCGACTTCCAGCCACCACTGTTCGGGCGCGTCACTGGCGCGTTTCAGGCTGAGTTTGATCCACCAGGGGTTGCTGCTCTGACCAACGCTGGTGCGCCCGGCGGCGGGTTGAAAGCGGCTTTGCACGGCGGCGTCGGCCATGTCGGCAATGCTCAGTTGGCCGTCGACATCCTCCAGCAGTTCGATCTGGCCGTTGAGCACGCTGCCACTGCTGGAGGTGCTCAGCTGCACCGTGCTGGCAACGCTCGGACCGCTAAACAGGCTCAGCAGTAGAAGAATGGATAGGGTGAGGCGCTGCACTGCGGACTTCCTGGTGTCGAGTGGCGGTTGCGCGAGTATAGGCGCAGCGGCGTGATCGTTCACAGAAGTTGCCGGCACGTCGTTGGTTGGGTGTATGGCTGGGCTGCGCGAGGTGATCTCGACCGTTTAGCCGTCAGCTCAAACCGCTGGGTACGTTGAGCACGTCCAGTTGCAGGCGTGCACTGCTGCTCAGTTCGCCATCTTCTCCGCACACCGCTGAACCCGAGCGACCACGGCCCTTGACCTTGTAGAGCATTTCATCCGCCGCCTTGTACAGCGTGGTGAAATTGCTGGCGTGGCGCGGATACAGCGCCACACCGATGCTGATGGTCACGGTCAGCCGATCCGCGCCATAGGCCACCGGTTTGGCCAGTTCATCCAGCAAACGGCGAGCGATTTCGCGGGCGTGCTGTTCGGCATCTTCGCCGCAGATCAGCACCGCAAACTCATCACCGCCCAGGCGGGCAACGGCATCTCCCGAGCGCACATGCTCGCGTAGACGCTGGGCGATGGTTTGCAGCATCAGGTCGCCGGCATCGTGGCCATATTTGTCGTTGATCGGCTTGAAATGGTCGAGGTCAATCAGCAGCAGGGCGGTGGCTTCATTGTGCCGCCGCGCATTGGCCAGCGCGGCCTCGCAGCGCTCGACCAGAAAACGCCGGTTGGGCAGCTCGGTTAGCGGGTCGTGGAAGGCGGCGTGCTGCAGTTCGCTTTCGCGCTGCAGTAACCGTTCATTGGTGGCGGCAAGCTCAGCCGTGCGCTGCTCTACCGAGTGCTTGAGCTCTGCGGCATTGGCTTGCGCCTGGGCCAATCGTGCTGTTTTCTCGCGGTCGGCCTGTTGCAGGGCTTCGGCTTTTTCCAGCTTGAGCATCTGAATGCGATAAGCCAGCGCAAAGGAGAACAGAATGGTTTCGGCGGCAACTGAAATCGGGAACAGGTAGGCGGTGAAATTACTCGGCTCAATCAAGCCTGCTGCACGCATGACCAGCACCACGGTACTGGCCAGTACTGCACCGTAACCGAGCAGGTAAAAGCGCGAAGGGATAAACCCCTGGTAGCAGCGGATACCAGCACTGAGTAAAGCCATCGGTACGGTGACAATAGGGGTCAGGGCAATCATCAGTGCGCCTTCTGCTCGGTAGCCAAAGGCATTGATCACGATGGCGGTCACATACAGTGCGCAGCCAGCATTCAGCAGGCGGTGGGGCCAGGCGAGGCCGCGTTTGGTGTAGAGCAGCTCCTGGGTGAAGCGCATCACGAAGATGCCCCATAGGGCGGGCAATGTGATGCGATCCAGCCAGAACGGCACGGCGTTGTCTGGCCAAAGGTACTGAGCGCCATGTCCGGTCATGCTGAGGATAAAAACCAGCACGCAAGCGGTCGCCATTACGTACCAGAAATAAGCGCGGTCGCGCAGGGCAACCAAAATGAACAGGTTGTACAGCAGTAGGGCGAGGATCACCCCGTAGATCAGACCAAAACCAATGTTCTCGTTGCCCGCTAGCTGCGCCAGGTCAGGCAGCTGCCAGATTTTCAGTGGGAAAGAGTTCCCTGCCGGATCCAGGCTGCGGAAGTAGAGGGTCAGCGGTTGCTCGCCGATTTCTGGCAGTTGGAACACCATGCGTCGGTAGGCGTAGTCGCGGCCGTCCAGATAAGGCACCGCCTCACCGGTTTCTCGAACCGTCCAGCCGCCTTGGCCATTTGGCAGATAAAGCTGCAGGTTGAAAATGGTGATGCCGGCATTTTCCAGCCACCACTGTGTCGGGGCATCGGCGGTGCGTCGCAACGTGACCTTGATCCACCACGGGTTGCGGCTCTGGCCGACTGTGGCGCGTCCATTGGCGGGTGTGAAGCGATTTTGAACGGTGGGGTCGGCCATGTCGGCGATGGTCAGTTGCCCGCTTGTATCTTCGAGCAGTTCGATCTGATCATTCAGCGAGGCGCCACTGCTTGTCGGCGTCAGTTCGATAGCGGCGTGCGCCAAGGCGCTAGCAAGTGCCAGGCTCAGCGTGAGGACGATCGAGAAGGCTAAGCGTTGCACTGCATTGACCCCTATCCCGGCTGGTTGCGACCGATGTTATTCGCTGGAGTATAGCCGTAAGCCACTACCGTAAAGCTACAACTTCAATGGGCTGTTTCGGGCGTTAAACCTAGCGTCTAAGTCGGATTTGGTTAAATTTTGTGCTATATTCCGCGCCCGCGATTTTCTATCCCTGTTCTCCACCGCCGGTCACTTTCATGTCCATGCAAACCGCCAAGCCGTTATTCGATTATCCAAAATACTGGGCCGAGTGTTTCGGGCCTGCGCCTTTCCTGCCAATGAGCCGGGAAGAGATGGATCAGCTTGGCTGGGACAGCTGCGACATCATCATCGTCACCGGTGACGCGTATGTGGATCACCCATCGTTTGGTATGGCGATTATCGGTCGGCTGCTGGAGTCGCAAGGCTTTCGTGTAGGCATCATCGCCCAGCCAAACTGGCAGTCGAAAGACGACTTTATGAAGCTCGGCGAGCCGAACCTGTTCTTTGGCGTCGCGGCCGGCAACATGGACTCGATGATCAACCGCTACACCGCCGACAAAAAAATCCGTTCCGACGATGCCTACACCCCCGGCGGCATGGCCGGCAAACGCCCGGACCGCGCCAGCCTGGTGTACAGCCAGCGCTGCAAAGAAGCCTACAAGAACGTGCCGATCGTGCTCGGCGGTATCGAAGCCTCCCTGCGCCGTATCGCCCACTACGACTACTGGCAGGACCGCGTGCGCAACTCGATCCTGATCGACGCCAGCGCCGATATTCTGCTGTACGGCAATGCCGAGCGCGCCATCGTCGAAGTGGCCCAGCGCCTGTCCTACGGTCACAAGATCGAAGACATCACCGACGTGCGCGGCACCGCGTTTATCCGTCGTGATACGCCGCAGGGCTGGTATGAGGTGGACTCCACCCGTATTGATCGGCCGGGCAAGATCGACAAGATCATCAACCCGTACGTGAACACTCAGGACACCGAAGCCTGCGCCATCGAGCAGAGCAAGGCGCCGCTGGAAGACCCGAATGAGCCGAAGGTCGTGCAGCTGCTCGCCAGCCCGCGCATGACCCGCGACAAGACGGTGATTCGCCTGCCGTCCATGGAAAAGGTGCGCAACGACCCGGTGTTGTACGCCCACGCCAACCGCGTGCTGCACCTGGAAACCAACCCGGGTAACGCCCGCGCGCTGGTGCAGAAGCATGGCGAAGTGGATGTGTGGTTCAACCCGCCACCCATCCCGATGACCACCGAAGAGATGGATTACGTTTTCGGCATGCCCTATGCGCGCGTTCCGCACCCGGCGTACGGCAAGGAAAAAATCCCGGCCTACGACATGATTCGTTTCTCGGTAAACATCATGCGTGGCTGCTTCGGCGGCTGCACCTTCTGCTCCATTACTGAGCACGAAGGCCGGATCATCCAGAACCGTTCGGAAGAGTCGATCATTCGCGAGATCGAAGAGATCCGTGACAAGGTGCCTGGCTTTACTGGGGTTATTTCCGACCTCGGCGGGCCGACCGCGAACATGTACCGCATTGCCTGCAAGAGCCCGGAAATAGAATCCGCCTGCCGCAAGCCATCGTGCGTGTTCCCTGGCATCTGCCCGAACCTGAACACCGATCACTCGGCCTTGATTCAGCTATATCGCAGCGCCCGCGCGTTGCCTGGCGTGAAGAAGATTCTGATTGCCTCGGGTCTGCGTTACGACCTGGCAGTAGAGTCGCCGGAGTATGTGAAGGAGCTGGTCACCCACCACGTCGGTGGTTACCTGAAGATCGCCCCGGAGCACACCGAGGAAGGTCCGCTGAATCAGATGATGAAGCCGGGCATTGGCAGCTATGACAAGTTCAAGCGCATGTTCGAGAAGTACTCGAAAGAGGCGGGCAAAGAGCAGTACCTGATCCCGTACTTTATCGCCGCGCACCCGGGCACCACCGACGAAGACATGATGAATCTGGCCCTGTGGCTCAAGGGCAACGGCTTCCGTGCCGACCAGGTGCAGGCCTTCTACCCGTCGCCGATGGCCACCGCCACGGCTATGTATCACTCGGGCAAGAACCCGCTGCGCAAGGTCAGCTACAAGAGCGACGGCGTGACCATCGTCAAGAGCGAGGAGCAGCGTCGCCTGCACAAGGCCTTCCTGCGCTATCACGACCCGAAAGGCTGGCCGATGCTGCGTGAAGCGCTGACCCGCATGGGCCGCGCCGATCTGATCGGGCCGGGCAAGAATCAGCTGATCCCGCTGCATCAACCCGCCACTGACAGCTACCAGAGCGCGCGCCGCAAGAATTCGACGCCGGCCGGTAGCCACAAAGTCGCCAAAGACACCACCAAGAGCAAGCCAATGCTGACCCAGTACACAGGCTTACCGCCGCGTGACACCGGCGCAGCAGGTGGCAACCCTTGGGACAAGCGCGAGCAGGCCAAAGCTGCCGCGCAGGCGCGTAATCAGCAGGCGGCCAAGGAGCGTGCCGATGCTGCCAAGGGTAAAGGCAAGAAACCGGTGAAGAAGCCGGCCGTGCCGCGCTGATTCTGCAGCAATAAAAAACGCCAGCTTCGAGCTGGCGTTTTTTATGGTGGCCGGGCGCCTTGCGGCATTTGATCAGCCGTAGCGCTTCTGCGCTTCGATGGCCAGGCCGCTGCCGATGCTGCCGAAGGTATTGCCTTCCACATGCTGGGCATTGGGCAGCATGGCTGCGACGCTCTGGCGCAGCGCCGGAATGCCGCTGGAACCGCCGGTGAAGAACACCGTATCCACTTGCTCGACACTGACGCCGGCATCGCTCAGCAGCTGGGTGACACTGGCGCGCACGCGCTCCAGCAGCGGCTCGATGGCATCCTCAAACAGCGTGCGGGTCAGCTCGGCGACCAGGCCGTCTTCCAGGCGGCTGAGGTCTATGGGGCGCGCATCCTGCTCCGTCAGGGCGATCTTGCTTTCCTCGACCTGCATGGCCAGCCAGTGGCCGTCACGGCGCTCGATCAGCTGGAACAGCCGGTCGATACCGGTAGGGTCGACGATGTCGTAGCGCATGCTCTGCAGCTGGCGCTGCGACTGTGCCGAGTACACCGCGTTGATGGTGTGCCAGGTTGCCAGGTTGAGGTGGGTGCTGGTGGGCATCGGCGCATCGCTCTTCATCCGGCTGCCGTAGCCAAACAGTGGCATCACCCCAGCCAGCGACAGCTGCTTGTCGAAGTCGGTACCGCCGATGTGCACGCCGCCGGTGGCGAGGATGTCGTTGTGGCGATCAGCCACTGCGCGACGTTCGGGCGCCAGGCGTACCAGGGAGAAGTCCGAGGTACCACCGCCGATGTCGACGATCAGTACCAGCTCTTCGCGGCTGATGCCCGACTCGTAGTCGAAGGCTGCGGCGATGGGCTCGTACTGGAACGACACGTCCTTGAAACCGAGCTTGTGCGCCACGGCCACCAGGGTGTTCTGTGCTTCCAGGTCGGCCACCGGGTCATCGTCGACGAAGAACACTGGGCGGCCCAGCACCACTTCTTCAAAGGGACGGCCGGCAGTGGCCTCGGCGCGGTTTTTCAGCTCACCGATAAAAAAACCGAGCAGGTCTTTAAACGGCAGGGCGCTGCCCAGCACGGTGGTTTCGCTTTTTAGCAGCTTGCTGCCCAAGAGGCTTTTCAGCGAGCGCATCAGGCGGCCTTCGTAGCCTTCCAGGTATTCCTGCAGGGCCAGGCGGCCATAGACCGGGCGGCGCTCTTCGAGGTTGAAGAACACCACTGAGGGCAGGGTGATCTTGCCGTCTTCCAGTGGGATCAGGGTTTCGGCGTCGGGGCGCAGCCAGCCGACGGTGGAGTTGGAGGTGCCGAAGTCGATGCCGCAGGCGCGGGCGGGTGTAGAGAGAGTCATGCGGCGCGCTGTTCCTGAATAAGTACCGGGAGGTTTCTGGGCATCCTGTCGCGAAGCCGGCGAGTGGCTGTTGTGCAGACGTGCCGCAAAAACGGCCGCGCATTCTATGCGAGTGCGCGGCGCAATGCTGCCCCCGGTTATCCGGTGTGTGCGACTCAGGGCAAGGGCGGGTTGTCAGGGGTATTGCGGCGGCTCTGCCACTGCGACCACTCAAAGCCCAGTACCACCAGCAACGACAGGGCGAACGGCAGCAGCAGGTAGAAGCAGCGGAACACAATCAGTGCCGCAAGCACGTCAGCGGCGGGCAACTCTGGCATCGCCGCAAGGAAGGTCACTTCCAGTACGCCCAGGCCGCCAGGGGCGTGAGACAGCAGTGCCAGGGAGAACGAGGCGAGGAATACGCCGAATACCACCAGATAGCCAGGATTGTGCTCAGCCGGCAGGGCGAAGTAGATGATCGCTGCCGCACAGGCTAGCTCCAGCGGTCCGGCCAGCAGCTGGCGGCCGACAATCCCCAGGCGCGGGTATTCGAGATGCAGCTTGCCCCAGTGCCAGGGCTTGAAGTGCCGCCAGGAGCCGAGCACATAGAGCGCAACCAACAGCAGCAGGAGCACGCCGATAATCTCGGAGACCAGCGGTGTGACCTTGGCCACGCGGTGGATCAGATCCGGCTCTAGCACCAGTACGCAGCCGCTGGCGAGGATGGTGCCGAGTACGAAGGTGAAGGAGCAGAAGACGATCAGGATGCCGATTTCCTGCGGCGTCATGCCTTTGCTGCGGTAAGCGCGATAACGCACCAGGGCACCGGAGAACACTGAGGCGCCGATGTTGTGGGCCAGCGCATAGGTGGTGAAGGAGCACAGGCTGATAAAACGCCAGGAAATCTTTTTGCCCAGGTGAGCCAGGGCGATGCGATCGTACCAGGCCAGGGCGCTGTAGGCGCCCAGAGTGGCCGCGGCGGCTAGCAGCCAATCCAGGCGCGGGATGGCGCGCAGGCTATCGGCAATTTCATCGAGGGAAATGGTGCGCACTTGGTGATAGAGCAAGTAGCACGACAGCAGCACGGCGCTTAGCCCCACTAGGGTCCAGGCCAGATCGCTCCTTTTCATTACGGATGCCGCTCCACTCAGATCACTCCTTCGCACGGTGACGGTCTTCGCACACGCCCGTGCGAAGGCTGCGCAGTATCACGGAGGCATGGCCGATGCTCAACCTCAGAGTTGCCGTTGGCGTTACGGCGTGTGTCGTGCTGGGGGAGGGTCAGCCCCAACCGAGGGTCAGGGCTACCAATACAGCATAGCGGGCGGTTTTTGCCAGACCGACGATCAGCAGGAAAACCCACAGGCGTTCGCGCATCACCCCTGCCACCAGGGTCAGCGGGTCACCGATGATCGGTACCCAGCTCAGCAGCAGTGACCAGCGGCCATAACGGGCATAGCCGCGCTGCGCTTGCTGCAAGCGCGCCTCACTGACCGGGAACCAGGACTTATGTCGAAAGTGCTCAAGGTACCGGCCCAGCAACCAGTTGAGCAGCGCGCCGAGAATGTTCCCGGCGCTCGCTACCGCCAGCAGTACCCAGGGTGAATAGGTGCCGCTGAGCAACAACGCTACCAGTACGCTTTCCGATTGCAGTGGCAGCAGTGTGGCGGCGCCCAGGGCCGAAATAAACAGGCCCAGGTAGGCAGAGAACGTCAGCATCCCGGGTGCGCCGGATTGCCTGGCTTAAGGCTGTTTTTCCTGCTCGGCATTGGCCATCACGTCTTCCAGCTTGAGGCCGGTCAGCCCGTGAATGGTGCGCCACAGGTAATAGAAGATGGCCATCAGCATGATCATCGAGGGGATCGCGATCATCGGGTAGCTAAGCAGGTTCATCCGCCCCAGTTCGGCGTTGAAGGCTTCGCTGCCGGCCGGGCTGATGACGATCCACTTGGCCAGCACGTAGTTCATGGCCGAGGAAAAGAAGAAGGTGCCGCTCAGCCAGTAGGTCGCTCTGAGTAGACGCGTTTCGAACAGCGCGGTATTACCGGCCTGCTCCAGGCGCTCATGGATCTTGTCGACGTTGAGCACGGTCTTGTTGAACAGCATGGTACGAATCAACGGGAAGCGGGTGCGCGTCGAGACCAGCACGGCAATACCGATGATGCCGGGGATCGCCGCTTCCTTGATCGCCAGCCACTGGTTGTCCAGCTTGAGCAGGCCGATGCCGCCAGTCAGCAGCACGCTGACCAGCCCGAGTAGGGCGATAAAGTTGAATTTGCGGTACTTGATCAGCTCGAAGCTGCCCCAGCCCAGCGGGAAGGCCAGCGCCAGCATCAGCGCGCCATCAGCGCCCAGTCGGCTCTCGCCGCTCAGCTTCATCAGGATCAGGGAAGGAATCAGGATGCTGACCAGCAGATCGATCAGCGGGCGGGGTTTGTGCGTGGCCTGAGTGCTGTGCGTGGTATCGGTCATGTCATTCAAGGTGTAGGAGAGAGGCGCGATCATCGCCTGCTTGAGCGGCCGCTACCAGCCCAGCCGTCGCCTGGAGTGTGAAAAAGTGTGAGGCCGGGGGCTGCCGTTCAGTTTTTGACGGGCCGTGACCGCTCTGCGCCCGGCGAGGCTAACTGCTTGATGCTAATTTGCTAGTACTGGCTCTAGATCAGTCCGGCAGTGGCACACGGGTGCTTGTTGGTCTCGTTTTTGGGAGTGATCGCCATGCATTGCCGAGGCTTGTGGAAACCGCTGGTGGCGTTATGCGTGCTGTTGAGTGGTTGGGCCTCCTCGGCGATGGCATGCGTGGGAGTGGTGACCGCCAGCTTCACGCCCTACTGGAGCCAGGTGGAAGCGGGGGCGCGGCAGGCCGGGGCCGAGAATCGGCTGGAAGTGCTTGTTCGTGGGCCCACCCATGAAGGCAGCGTGGAGACCCAGTTGGAAATGATTGACTGGGTACTGGCGCGCGGTTGCCGAACGCTGGTCATCGCACCCAGCGGTTAGGAGATCACGCGGCGGGTTAATCAGCTGTCAGCCAGCGGAATAACCACTATTTTTTTTGACCGCGACATGCCAGGTAGCGTGGCGCGCGGCCTCGTCGCGACCGATAACTACCGTGCCGGTGAGCAGGCTGGGCAATACCTGGTACGTGCTCTGGGTGGTCGGGGCACCGTCGCGCTATTGCGTTTGCGCCCCGACGTGACGTCGACCACCGAGCGCGAGCGTGGCTTTCGCCACGCCGCAGAAGCTGGGGGCTTGCAGGTGCTGCTGGATGTCTATGTAGGCGAAGACAGGCAGTTGGCTGTGCAGGCGCTGCAAGGGCAGGTCGATCTGCTGGATGGGCTGTTTACGCCGAACAGCACGAGCTCCCGTGCGGTATTGGCTGCGCTGAGGCGTTTGGGTAAAACCGGGCAGCTGCTGCATGTGGGCTTCGATGGCGACCCGTTATTAATCGAGGCGTTGCGGTCGGGGGAAATTCACAGCCTGTATATCCAGCAGGCCCATCTGCTGGGCTTCCGTGCCGTGCAGTTAGCCGCACGTGCTGCGCGTGGCGAGTTGCCGGCGGAGCGTGTGGTGGTCGCCCCTGGACGCTGAGCGAATTGACCAGGGCAACTTGGCGCAGTGGGAGCAAACGCAGTTGCAGAACACGCTCTCCGGCCAGCCTTAAGCGGTTTTGTGAGGCCGCGAACTGGCTGTGATGTCGTGGCCTGCATATCATGAACCGGGTCTTGTCCTCGTTTGTCCGAGGTATTGCCATGCGGCTTATGTCCCTGCTTGGTGCTCTGTTGCTGCTCATCGGTTACTCCAGTCTGGCGCTGGCGGCGAAGTTGCAGCTGTATACCGAGGAATACCGCCCGCTGAGCTATTTCGACGATGGCAAGCTCACCGGCATGGCGGTTGAAGTCGTCGAGCAACTGATCCAGCGCACTGGGGCCTCTGCAAGCATCCAAGTGGTGCCCTGGACTCGGGGTTACCATCAGGTGCAGCGTGAGGCCAATACCGGTCTGTTCTCAATCGTCCGCACCGCACGACGAGAGTCCCTGTTCCAGTGGGTTGGCCCGATAGCCCTTGGGCATACCAGCTTTTATGCCCGGCGTGGTGCCGGGCTGAATGTTCGCTCGCTCAAAGATGTCGAGCGCTTCAGTACCGTTGCGGTTCCCAAGCAGTGGTACTCCTACGAGTACCTCAGTGATAAGGGGTTAAAAAACCTCTACGCGGTGCCGACGCCGCAGCACATGACCAAGATGTTCAAGCATGGCCGTATCGAATTGCTGGTGGCCAGCAGCCTGGCGTTGGATGACATGCTGGCGGAGCAGGGCATGAGCGCCCGGGATGTGGAGCTGCAATTCACCCTGATGGGTACTAACTCCTACATCGCTTTTTCCAAAAATACCGACCCAGCGTTGGTGCAGCGTTGGCAGCAGGCGCTGGATCAATTGACCCGTGATGGCGGCCTGCTGCGCATCCATCGGCGTTGGTTTTCTGACCCTAACAGCATGCCGGTACTGGCCCCGGCGCCTTGACGCAATTCGTTGGCACTGAGCTAGTCTGATTGCAGTGCCCGGAGATTCCATCTTGCTGAAACGATGTTGCCTGCTCAGTATCTGGCTGATGTGCTGCTTGTCCGGTTCGCTTCGTGCTGAGTTGCAGCTGCTGACCGAGGAAGCACCACCCACCAGCTTC
This sequence comes from Pseudomonas sp. WS 5011, assembly GCF_012985775.1. Taxonomy (NCBI): domain Bacteria; kingdom Pseudomonadati; phylum Pseudomonadota; class Gammaproteobacteria; order Pseudomonadales; family Pseudomonadaceae; genus Pseudomonas; species Pseudomonas sp. WS 5011. Next base: position 83,124 of record NZ_JAAQXA010000008.1, on the reverse strand, counting down.
AGCCAGAATGGCGAGCTGCATGGTTTGGCGGTGGAAGTGGTGCGTGAGCTCATCAGGCGAACGGGCGATGAGGCGCGTATCCAGTTGCTGCCTTGGACGCGTGCCTACCACCTGGCCCAGCAGCAGGCCGATACAGCGATTTTCTCCACCGTGCGCACCCCTGAACGGGAGGCCAAGTTTCAATGGGTGGGGCCCTTGTTGATCGGTACCACCAGTTTCTACTCGTTGAAGTCACGCAATCTGCAGTTCGATAACCTGCAGCAGGCGGCCGACAGTGGCCCTCTGGCTGTGCCGAAGCAGTGGTACACCTATGAGACGTTGGCGGCGCGAGGGTTCACGAACCTCTATGGGGTGACCAGTTCGAAGAGCATGGTGACCATGCTCAAACATGGCCGTGTGCAATTGATTGCCACCGAAGACCTGACGCTGGACGCTGAGCTGGCGCGCGGTGGGTTGCGCGCCGACCAAGTGCAAGCGCACCTGCCGTTTATGCGCTCGGCCTACTACATCGCCTTTTCCCCGCAAACGGATGCCGCTGTCGTGCAGCGCTGGCGTCGTGCACTGGATGGCATGCATCAGGATGGCAGTTTCACTGAGATTTTTCGCCGTTGGATGCCACACGCCCAACCGCCCACTGCGACTGAATAGTCCAGTACCTCTAGATCGCCCATTTACGTATCGAGCATTGTTAATGCCCCGTCCTGTTTCGCTGGATTTTTCAGCCCGTGCGCAGTTATTTGCCCACTTGGCCGCTATGGAAAAAGCTGGGGTGCCTGTGACGCAGGCATTGCTCAGCTTATCGCTACCGGGGGGCAGCAAGGCCGCGTTATCCAGCCTGCAGGCACAGATAGCCAGCGGCAGCGATATGGCCAGTGCCGGACTGCGCAGTGGCGTATTCACCCCGCTGGACAGCACCCTGCTACGCGCCGCCCAGGCCAGCGGTTGTCTGGCTGCGGTTTATCAGCGACTTGCCGAGCGCTACAGCCACCGTGCGCAGCAGGGCGCGGCTGTAAAATCACGCTTGCTGTTGCCCGCCGCGGTGCTGGTGTTGGCGTTATTTATCCAGCCGCTGCCTGCATTGGTCGGTGGCCAGCTGAGTATTGCCGGGTATCTGTGGGGCGTACTCTGGCCGGTGCTGGCGCTGGGTACGCTCTATGCGCTGGGGCGTGGGCTTTATCGTCGGCCTGAACGCGCGCCAGCGGCGACGGCTTCGCCGCTCGATGCCCTGCTGGTGGGCGTGCCGGGTTTTGGCACGGCGCTGCTGCGGCGTAATCTGCGGGACTTTTTCGAGAGCCTGGGGCTGATGCTGGAGGCCGGCATGCCCATGCTCGACGCCCTGCCCAAGGCCTGCGCGGTGATCCGCCATACGCCACTGCGCAAACGTTTCAGTGGTATGCAACTGGCTGTACAGCGTGGTCAGAGCCTGGCGCAGGCCTTGGCCAGTCTGGACTTCCCCGGCCATGGCTTGGCTCTTGGTCTGATTCGCACGGGGGAGGCCAGTGGCACCTTGCCAGCCAGTCTGCTCAACTACGCCGGGGTGGAAACACAGAAACTGGATAGCCTGACCGAACAGCTGGCGACCTGGTTGCCGCGTGCGCTGTATGCCGGGGTGATGCTATGGATGGCCTATGGACTGCTGACGGGCGCAGGCTTTGGGCCGCGCTTACCGGCAGAATTAGGTTAGTGGCACGGTGGACTGAAAGGAGGGTGCAAGGTTACTGGTCGACTATGTAGTTTTACTACATGACGAGTTTTGTAGTTTTGCTACATAATCACTCGCTCAGAATTGACCATGAACGATGGTGCACCCCATGCAAAGAGCCTCGCATCACGACCTTCGCGCACAATTTCGTGCGCTTCTTGCTTCGAATAGCTGCTATCACACTGCTTCTGTGTTTGATCCTATGGCCGCTCGAATTGCCGCTGATCTTGGCTTTGAAGTCGGCATTTTGGGTGGTTCTGTAGCTTCACTACAAGTTCTGGCCGCACCGGATTTCGCCCTCATCACCCTTAGCGAATTTGTCGAGCAGGCCACGCGGATCGGCCGTGTCAGCCGCCTGCCGGTCATCGCCGATGCTGACCACGGCTATGGCAATGCGCTCAACGTAATGCGCACGGTGATGGAACTGGAGCGCGCGGGGATTGCCGCGCTGACCATCGAAGACACCCTGCTACCCGCGCAATTCGGCCGTAAGTCCACCGACCTGATCAGTATCGACGAAGGTGTCGGCAAGATCCGTGCGGCCCTGGAAGCGCGGGTTGATCCGGACCTGGCGATCATCGCTCGCACCCATGCCGGCGTGCTGGATGTCAGCGAGGTGATTCGCCGAACCCAGGCCTATCAGGCGGCCGGCGCTGATGCCATTTGCCTGGTTGGGGTCGAGGATTTTACTCACTTAGAGCAGATTGCTGCGCACCTCAGCGTTCCGTTGATGCTGGTGACTTACGGCAACCCGTCGTTGCGCGATAACGCGCGTCTGGCCAGCCTCGGTGTGCGCATCGTGGTCAACGGTCATGCCGCCTACTTCGCGGCGATCAAGGCCACTTACGACTGCCTGCGTGAGCAGCGCGGTGTAGATGCATGCGATCTCAACGCCACAGAGCTGACCCACAAATACACTCAGCCCGAGGACTACATTGTCTGGGCGCGCGAGTTTATGGAGGTCAAGGAGTAAGGCGACCGCGTGCGCTTGAGATTTGCCCGCAGGCGGCGCATATCTAGAGGCATACAAGGCGGAGGACAAGTGCGATGGCCGGTGGCTGGGCAAATGATGGTGCGGTACAGGAGCAGATCGACAGCAGCATCGAGGACGCCATTCAGCGCGCCCGCAGCCAGCTGCCGCGCGGCGAAAGCCTGAGCCATTGCGAGGAATGCGCCGCCGCCATTCCCGAGGCGCGGCGCAACGCCATCCCCGGTGTGCACCTGTGCGTGGCCTGCCAGACCGCGCATGACAAGGAGCAGGCTCGATTCAGCGGCTATAACCGCCGCGGCAGCAAGGACAGCCAGCTGCGCTGAGGCGCACCGTAACGCCCATCGCTCGCGTAGCCAGCGTCAGGCGCGAATATCCACGCCGCCAGTCTGGCTCTGCATGATCGACATGGCCGTCTGCAGCATCTTCAAGGTCGCCGCGTCGTTACGCGCTGTGGCGCCTTCAATGCCGGCGCGGGCCTTCTGGGTAAAGTCATGGCGCGTGTTGTTGTTTGCCGCGGGCAGCTCGCCTGTCAGACCGCCGGCTACCGGTATTTTCATGCTCATGGCCATAAACGCGCGGCTGTCATCGAGTGACATCTGCCCGCTGCGAATTTGACCATTGGTCCAGTCGCGCAGGTCCTGGCGGGTCATGCTGCTGAAGTCAGCATGTGTGGTTTTCGGCGCACTGGATGTGGTGCTGGCCAGCACCGCCGAGAAGGACGTATCAGTGCTTCGGTTCTGGTTGGCCGCTGACGCACGTTGGTTGGCGGCTGGGTAGGTGGCTCCTGCATCAACTCTCATGGCGGTTCCTTTCGACCGGTTAAATGAGCCTTGTGCCGAGCAAAACCTGCGCCAAATCGTTGCATCCGCCGGGCTGAGCGGCTTCTGCGGCGTACGAAGCTCGCCCGCTCAGCGCGTTAGGCGGGCCGTTCGGCAACAGCTTGCCGGTAATCGGGCAACCTGTTGCCGGCAGCCAGGCCTCTGTGTGTCAGAACAGGAAATAACGCTGCGCCATTGGCAGTACATCCGCCGGCTCGCACCAGAGCAGCTGGCCATCGGCCTTGACCTGATAGTTCTGCGGGTCGACTTCGATGGTCGGCAGGTAATCGTTGTGGATCAGGTCGGTCTTCTGCACCTCGCGGCAGCCTTTGACCACGCCGATCTTTTTCTTCAATCCCAGCTGCTCGGGTACACCGGCCTCGAACGCCGCCTGGCTGATAAAGGTGATGCTGGTGGCGTGGCGGCTACCGCCGTAGCTGGCGAACATCGGCCGGTAGTGCACCGGCTGCGGCGTGGGGATTGAAGCGTTGGCGTCGCCCATCAGGCTGGCGGCAATCGCGCCGCCCTTGAGGATCAGCGTCGGTTTGACGCCGAAGAACGCCGGGCGCCAGAGCACCAGATCCGCCCATTTGCCCACCTCGATCGAGCCCACTTCATGGCTGATGCCGTGGGTGATGGCCGGGTTGATGGTGTACTTGGCGATATAGCGTTTGACCCGGAAATTGCTGTTGCCGGGGCCGTCGCCTTCCAGTGGGCCGCGCTGTTTGTGCATCTTGTCGGCGGTCTGCCAGGTGCGGGTGATCACCTCGCCAACGCGGCCCATGGCCTGGCTGTCGGAGCTGATCATGCTGAAGGCGCCAAGGTCATGCAAGATATCCTCGGCGGCGATGGTTTCGCGGCGGATACGGCTTTCGGCAAACGCCACGTCCTCGGCGATGCTCGGGTCGAGGTGATGGCAGACCATCAGCATGTCCAGGTGCTCGTCGATGGTGTTGCGGGTAAACGGCCGGGTCGGGTTGGTCGAGCTGGGCAATACATTCGGGAAGCCGCAGGCCTTGATGATGTCCGGCGCATGGCCGCCGCCGGCACCCTCGGTGTGATAGGTGTGAATGGTGCGGCCCTTGAACGTGCCGAGGGTGGTCTCGACGAAGCCGGACTCGTTCAGGGTGTCGGTGTGGATTGCCACCTGTACGTCATATTCGTCAGCGACCGACAGGCAGTTGTCGATCGCCGCCGGGGTGGTGCCCCAGTCTTCATGCAGCTTGAGGCCGATAGCGCCGGCCTTGACCTGCTCAATCAACGGCTCGGGCAGCGAGGCGTTGCCCTTGCCGGTAAAGCCCATGTTCATCGGAAAGGCATCGGCGGCCTGCAGCATGCGCGCCATGTGCCACGGCCCGGAGGTGCAGGTGGTGGCGTTGGTGCCGGTGGCCGGCCCGGTGCCGCCGCCGATCATGGTGGTGACGCCGCTCATCAAGGCCTCTTCGATCTGCTGCGGGCAGATGAAGTGGATATGGCTGTCGATGCCGCCGGCGGTGAGGATCATGCCTTCACCGGCGATCACTTCGGTGCCTGCGCCGATGGCGATGGTCACGTCCGGCTGAATGTCGGCGTTACCGGCTTTGCCGATGGCGGCGATGCGCCCGTCTTTGAGGCCCACGTCGGCTTTGACGATGCCCCAGTGGTCGATGATCAGCGCGTTTGTGATCAGCGTATCGACCACATCGGCGGCGCACAGTTGGCCCTGACCCATGCCGTCGCGGATGACCTTACCGCCGCCGAATTTCACTTCTTCGCCATAGGTGGTGAAGTCTTTCTCAACCTCGATCCACAACTCGGTATCGGCCAGGCGCACCTTGTCGCCGACGGTGGGGCCGAACATGTCGGCGTAGGCTTGGCGGGATATTTTCATGTTTGTCCTATCCGTAGGATGGGTTAGCGGCGAAGCAGCGTAACCCATCAATGCTTGGTTCGGTTTTGGCGATGGGTATCGCTTCGCTCCACCCATCCTACCCAGACGTTACAGATCGCCCATCACCCGCCCGGCAAAGCCGAACACGCGGCGATGGCCGGCCAGGTCAACCAGTTCCACTTCGCGGCTTTGCCCCGGTTCGAAGCGCACGGCGGTGCCGGCCGGAATGTTCAAGCGCATGCCGCGTGTGCTGGCACGGTCGAAGGTCAGGGCGTCGTTGGTTTCAAAAAAATGGAAGTGCGAGCCGACCTGAATCGGCCGGTCGCCGCTGTTGGCCACGCTCAGGCTGATCGTGCGACGGCCTGCATTAAGCTCGATTTCGCCGTCCTGGATCTGGTATTCGCCGGGGATCATCGCTGCTTCACTCCAGGGTCAATTGCATAAAGGTGAGGTCCAGCCAGCGGCCGAACTTGCGGCCGACCTGCGGCATCTGGCCGGTGGTGACGAATCCGAGGCGCTCATGCAGGCGGATCGAGGCGCTGTTGCCGCTCTCGATGGCTGCGACCATCACGTGCAGACTGGCCGCTTGTGCGCGTTCGATCAAGGCGCTCATCAGCAAGGGGCCAAGCCCCTGACCGCGTTGGTCGCTGCGCACATACACCGAGTGTTCCACGGTGTGGCGAAAGCCTTCGATGGCGCGCCAGGTGCCGTAGCTGGCATAGCCGAGCACCTCGCCCGCGTCGCTGTGGGCCACCAACACCGGAAAGCCAGCTGCCGTGCGCTCGCTCAGCCAGGCCTGACGGTTGTTCAGGTCAACCAGAGTTTCGTTCCAGATCGCCGTGGTGTGCTGCACGGCATCGTTGTAGATAGCAAGGATGGCAGGCAAGTCGGCGTTAGTAGCGTCTTGGATAATCATGTGTTTTCCAGGAATCCATTCAAGGTCGTAGCGAGCGCAGCTCAGGCAAGGCGCAAGTTGGCGAGGATGCGCAGTTGACGCCTGTCAATGAGCAATCCGAGTCAACTTGCAACGCAGCATGGGCAAGCGCAGTAGACATTGGATGGGTTCCTTAGGCGATCGGTTGGTGGACGGTTACTAGCTTGGTGCCATCCGGGAAGGTGGCTTCCACCTGAATCTCCGGGATCATCTCTGGAATGCCTTCCATCACCTGATCGCGACTCAGCAAGGTGGTGCCGTAATGCATCAGTTCGGCGACGGTCTGGCCATCGCGCGCGCCTTCGAGCAAGGCGGCGGAGATGTAGGCCATGGCTTCCGGGTAGTTGAGCTTTACGCCACGGGCTAGGCGACGTTCGGCCACCAGGCCGGCGGTGAAGATCAGCAGTTTGTCTTTTTCTCTAGGGGTCAGGTCCATCAGGTACTCCAGATACGTGGGGGCACAGCAGTGCGGCCGAGCAGGGCCGGGCGCAGCAGATGCCAGAGTTCGATCAGCCAGGCGCGGGCGTGCAGGGCCTCGCTGGCCAGGCAGCGGGCCACCAGCAGGCCGGGTAATTGGGTCAGGTCACCGCGCACCGGCGTGCTCAGGCTGCGGCAGTGTTCAAGCAGTTCGCTGTCGATTTCACCGCTGATCAGTAGGGTGGCGAATACCGGTTTGCCGTCCAGGCCGATGGGCGAGTCAAGCAGGCCATCGCCGCCGACCACTCGCTGGCGTTCGTGCCAGAGCAGTTGGCCATCGCGGCGGATATTCAGTTGCGCCTGAAAGTGGCCTGCGTCGAAGCGTTCGCCACTGGCCGGTCGGCCGAGGGCGACGATGTCCCAATAGAGCAGCTTGGCATCGCCGTGCAATTCGATATCGGTGGTCAGTTCAGCCTGGGCAGCGGCGTAGACGATGGTTTCCTGCGGCAGCCATTCCAGGGTGGCGCCGGCTTCCACGCGCAGTTTCAGGCTCTGGTAGGCCGGGCCGGCGGCGCGGTACCACTTGGCCGCGCCGGGGCTGGTCAATTGCGCCCAAGCGTTGCTGCCGACCGTGGCCGAAATGTCCAGGCGATCACCGCCAGCGATGCCGCCGGGCGGGTGGACGATGATGTGTTGGCACACCTCGGGCCCTTCGGCGTACAGGTGCTTCTGCACCCGCAGCGGGCCTTTATGGCGGCGCAAGGTCGGCCGCGTGCAATCGTCATCGCGGCCATAGCCCAGCTCCAGCTCGGCGTGCCAGCTGGGCGTGAAGACGGCGGCGGGAGCGTTCATGCGCTCACCCGCTTGCGCCGTTGACGGCAGGCTTGCACGGCGGAGTAAACACACAGCAGAACCAGGCCCAAGCTGACCGCCAACCACCATTGCAAGTGCATACCGTAGTAGGGCGGTGCATGCAGCGCACCTTGCAGCCAGAACAGCGCCAGGCCGATGGCCAGGAGGCAGGCGCACAGCGCGCGGCCCCAGGAGCGGCAGTAAGAGCGCGGACGCAGCAGCGCCAGCAGCAGGCCGCATTCGGCCAAGGCGATGGCGCAGAAAATCAGCACTGGTTTCAGCGGGTAGGGCAGTTCGCTACCGGCGGGCAGGGCGCGCAGCATCCAGTAGTCCGGCTGGTTGCCGGCCCAGATCAGCAGGGCGATACCCGTCAGTGCGGTGAGCGGGAGCAGGGCGTGACGCAGGGCAAACATCGGGGCCTCGAATCCGTGGGCGAAAGCCTGATTATGCGCAAAGAAAAGGGCCAGCGTCGCCATTCAGATTGCGACCAGTCCGCGCACGCCGTCGGCTTCCATGGTTTCGCCACGGCCCTGCTGGACGATTTCGCCACGGCTCATTACCAGGTACTGATCGGCCAGCTCGGCGGCAAAGTCATAGAACTGCTCGACCAGCAGGATGGCCATGTCACCGCGTTCGGCGAGCTTTTTGATCACCACGCCGATCTCCTTGATCACTGAGGGCTGGATGCCTTCGGTGGGCTCATCGAGGATCAGCAAACGCGGCTTGCTCGCCAGTGCGCGGCCGATGGCCAGCTGTTGCTGCTGGCCGCCGGAAAGGTCGCCGCCACGGCGTTGCTTCATCTCACGCAGCACCGGGAACAGCTCATAGATAAATTCCGGTACCACTTTGGCGTCGCTGCCGGGAAAACGTGACAGGCCCATCAGCAGGTTTTCTTCCACGGTCAAACGGCCGAAGATTTCTCGGCCCTGGGGCACGTAGGCAATGCCTGCGTGCACGCGCTGGTGCGGCTTGAAGGCGGTGATGGGCTGGCCTTCCCACTTCACCGCGCCTTCTTTGGCCGGGATCAGGCCCATCAGGCATTTCAGCAGGGTGGTCTTGCCCACGCCGTTACGGCCGAGCAGGCAGGTGACTTCGCCGACCTTCACGTCGAACGACAGGCCACGGAGGATATGGCTGCCGCCGTAGTACTGATGCAGTTGCTCAACTTGCAGCATGTTCAGGCTCTCAATTCTGTGGAGTTTGGACGGTCGTGATCGCGGCGTTAGCGGCCCAGATAAACCTCAATCACTCGTTCATCGGCCTGCACCTGCTCCAGCGAGCCTTCGGCCAGCACGCTGCCCTGGTGCAGCACGGTGACGTGGTCGGCGATGCTGCCGACAAAGCCCATATCGTGCTCGACCACCATCAGCGAGTGCTTGCGCGCCAGCGACTTGAACAGCTCAGCGGTGAACTCGGTTTCGGCGTCGGTCATGCCCGCCACCGGCTCATCGAGCAGTAGCAATTGCGGGTCTTGCACCAGCAGCATGCCGATCTCCAGAAACTGCTTCTGGCCGTGCGACAGCAGGCCGGCCGGGCGATTGCGCGAGGCGTCGAGCTTGATGGTCTGCAGCACTTCATCGATGCGGTCTTTCTGCTCGCCGGTCAGCTTGGCGCGCAGGCTCGCCCACACCGACTTGTTGGTTTTCTGCGCCAGTTCGAGGTTCTCGAACACGCTCAGCGCCTCGAACACCGTCGGTTTCTGGAACTTGCGGCCGATGCCGGACTGGGCAATTTCCACTTCGCTCATCAGGGTCAGGTCGAGGGTTTCGCCAAAATAGGCAACGCCGTTGTCCGGGCGGGTTTTACCGGTGATCACGTCCATCATGGTGGTCTTGCCTGCACCGTTGGGGCCGATGATGCAGCGCAGTTCACCTACGCCGATGTACAGCGTCAGGTTGGTCAGTGCCTTGAAACCATCGAAGCTGACGTTGATGTCTTCCAGGGTCAGGATAGTGCCGTGGCGCACATTCAGACCCTTGGTGGCCAGGGCGCTGGCACCGATTGGGTCACGGCCGCTGCCGGACGGGTCATAGGCAGGTTCGAGCATAAATTCGGGGACCGGAGTGGCGCGCATTATTGCTCTCCTGTGGAAGTCGTTATGAGCGCGTCGCGAGCAATTTCAGCTGCAAGGCGCACGGCGCGCAGCGACGAGACAGTACGAATGTGTACGGCGAGGAGCGAGCACCGCGCAACGCCGCAGATGGAATGCGCAGCAGCGTTCATGATGACTTCCTACGCAGAAGGCCGATCACACCTTTGGGTAAGAACAAGGTCACGACGATAAACAGAAAGCCCAGGGCGAACAGCCAGTACTCGGGGAAGGCCACGGTGAACCAGCTCTTCATGCCGTTGACCAAGCCAGCACCGAGCAGCGGACCGATCAGCGTGCCCCGCCCGCCGAGGGCGACCCACACGGCCGCTTCGATGGAGTTGGTCGGCGACATTTCACTGGGGTTGATGATGCCCACCTGCGGTACATACAACGCGCCGGCCAGGCCACAGAGCACGGCGCTGAGCACCCAGATAAACAGTTTGTAGCCGCGCGGGTCGTAGCCGCAGAACATCAGACGGTTTTCCGCATCGCGCAGTGCAGTCAGTACCCGGCCGAACTTGCTGCGCGCAAGCCGCCAGCCCAGATAAAGGCTGGCCACGAGTAGCACGACGGTGGCGAGGAACAGCACTGCGCGGGTATGAGCCGAGGTGATGTCGAAGCCGAGAATGGTGCGGAAGTTGGTAAAGCCGTTGTTGCCGCCAAAGCCTGTTTCGTTGCGAAAGAACAGCAGCATGCCGGCAAAGGTCAGCGCCTGGGTCATGATCGAGAAGTACACGCCCTTGATCCGCGAGCGGAAGGCGAAGAAACCGAACACCAAGGCCAGCAAACCGGGGGCCAACACCACCAGGCACAGCGCCCAGAGGAAGTTGCTGGTGCCGTACCAGTACCAGGGCAGCTCGGTCCAGGCGAGGAAACTCATAAAGGCTGGCAGGCCATCGCCGGCGGCTTCGCGCATTAAGTACATGCCCATGGCGTAACCGCCGAGGGCGAAGAACAGGCCGTGGCCGAGCGACAGCAGGCCGGCGTAACCCCAGACCAGATCGAGCGCCAGGGCGACGATGCTGTAGCAGAGGATTTTGCCGACCAGGGTCAGGCTGTAGGCCGAGACATGCAGGGCGTTGTCCGCCGGCAGCAGGTGCAGCAGCGGCATGGCCAGCAGCACGGCGAGTACCAGCAGGCCGATCGCCATGGAGGCTTGCGGGCCGAGTTTGGCGCTGGCGCGCGCCAGCAACGTTTGGTTGAGTGGCATAGTCATCAGTCGATCACCCGTCCTTTCAAAGCAAACAGACCTTGCGGGCGTTTCTGAATAAACAGAATGATCAGCGCGAGGATAAGGATCTTGCCGAGCACGGCACCGATCTGCGGTTCAAGAATCTTGTTGGCGATGCCCAGCCCGAAGGCCGCCATCACGCTACCGGCCAGTTGACCGACGCCGCCGAGTACCACCACCAGGAACGAGTCGATGATGTAGCTCTGCCCGAGGTCGGGGCCGACGTTACCGATCTGGCTCAGGGCCACACCGCCGAGGCCAGCGATACCGGAGCCCAAACCGAACGCCAGCATGTCCACCCGGCCGGTCGGCACGCCGCAGCAGGCAGCCATATTGCGGTTCTGGGTTACGGCGCGGACGTTGAGGCCGAGGCGGGTCTTGTTCAGCAGCAGCCAGGTCAGCACCACCACAAAAAGGGCGAAGCCGATGATCACGATGCGGTTGTACGGCAGCACCAGGTTCGGCAGCACCTGAATGCCGCCGGACAGCCAGTAGGGGTTGGCCACTTCGACGTTCTGCGCGCCGAACAGCACGCGTACCAGCTGGATCAGAATCAGGCTGATGCCCCAGGTGGCCAGCAGGGTTTCCAGCGGGCGACCGTAGAGGTGGCGAATCACCGTGCGTTCTAGCGCCATGCCGATAGCGGCGGTGACGAAGAACGCCACCGGCAGCGCCACCAGCGGGTAGAGCGCCAGGGCTTCCGGGGCGAAACGTTGGAACAGCACCTGCACCATATAGGTGGAGTAGGCGCCGAGCATCAGCATCTCGCCGTGGGCCATATTGATGACGCCGAGCAGGCCGAAGGTGATGGCCAGGCCGAGTGCGGCCAGCAGTAGGATCGAACCGAGCGACAGGCCGCTAAACGCCTGGCCGAGCAGCTCGCCGATCAGCAGTTTGCGTTTGACCTGGGCCAAGCTGGTTTCGGCAGCGGTGCGTACCGTCGGGTCACTTTCCACGGCCGGGTCGAGCAGGGTTTCCAGGCGGGTGCGAGCCAGCGGGTCGCCGGTTTCACCGAGCAGGCGCACAGCCGCCAGGCGCACGGCCAGGTCGCTGTCGACCAGTTGCAGGTTGGCCAGGGCCAGGGTCAGGGCATCGCGCACCGCATCATCGGTTTCGCTGGCGACCTGGGCGTTAAGCAGTTGCAGCTGCGCCGGCTTGGCGCTCTTCTGCAGTTGTTGAGCAGCGGCCAGGCGCAGCACCGGGTCATCAACCAACAGCTGGTGACTGGCCACCGCAGTGGCGATCAGGCCGCGCAGGCGGTTGTTCAGGCGCAGCTTCTTTGGCGTGTCGAGGGGCTGTGCTTCACCTTCGGCGGCCTGGTAGTTGCCGGCGGTTTCGATAAAGGCGGTTTTGGCGCTGTCAGCAGCGACGCGGCCTTGTTGAAGGGCTTCGAGCAGCGGCAGGCGCGCAGCTTCGGGCGCGGCGGACCAGCGTTCGAGCAGGCTGGCCTGCTTGGCCGGGTTGGCGGTGACGAAGTCCTGGGCGTCACCGGCGTGCGCGGCCAGGGGCAGCAGCAACAGCAGGCTCAGCAGAATTCGGGTAACGGCAGTGGGCATAGGGCAGTCCTTTGGGAGTACCAGCCGCCGCGTGGACGCGGCGGCTGGTAAGCCTTGGCCCGGAGGCGATCCGGGCAGGGCGTTCCCGGATGTCATCCGGGCTTACTGGCAGGTGCTTAGTTCGACTTGACCGCGTAATCCGGCTTCTTGTCGTTGCCTTCGATAAACGGGCTCCATGGCTGGGCGCGGACCGGGCTGCTGGTTTCCCAGACCACGGAGAACTGCCCGTCTTCCTGGATTTCACCGATCATCACTGGCTTGTGCAGGTGGTGGTTGGTCTTGTCCATGGTCAGGGTGTAGCCGCTTGGTGCAGCGAAGGTCTGGCCGTAGAGCGCTTCACGGACCTTGTCGACTTCGGTGGTGCCAGCTTTCTCGACCGCTTGCGCCCACATATTGATGCCGACGTAGGTGGCTTCCATCGGGTCGTTGGTCACGGCCTTGTCGGCGCCTGGCAGGTTCTTGGCTTTGGCGTAGGCCTTCCACTTGGCGACAAACTCGGTGTTGACCGGGTTCTCTACCGACTGGAAGTAGTTCCACGCGGCCAGGTGGCCGACCAGTGGCTTGGTGTCGATGCCGCGCAGTTCTTCTTCACCTACGGAGAAGGCCACGACGGGGACGTCGGTGGCTTCCAGGCCCTGGTTGGCCAGTTCCTTGTAGAACGGCACGTTGGAGTCGCCGTTGACGGTGGAGATCACCGCGGTCTTACCGCCAGCGGAGAACTTCTTGATGTTGGCGACGATGGTTTGATAGTCACTGTGGCCGAACGGGGTGTAGACCTCTTCGATGTCTTTCTCAGCCACGCCTTTGCTGATAAGGAAGGCGCGCAGGATCTTGTTGGTGGTGCGCGGGTAGACGTAGTCGGTGCCGAGCAGGAAGTAGCGCTTGGCGGCGCCGCCGTCTTCGCTCATCAGGTACTCGACCGCCGGGATGGCCTGCTGGTTTGGCGCGGCGCCGGTGTAGAAGACGTTTGGCGACATCTCTTCGCCTTCGTATTGCACGGGGTAGAACAGCAGGCCGTTGAGTTCTTCAAATACTGGCAGCACGGATTTGCGCGACACGCTGGTCCAGCAGCCGAACACCACGTCGACCTTGTCCTGGGTCAGCAGCTGGCGGCCCTTCTCGGCGAACAGCGGCCAGTTCGAGGCCGGATCGACCACCACGGCTTCCAGTTGTTTGCCATTCACGCCACCCTTGGCGTTGATCTCGTCGATGGTCATCAACGCCATGTCTTTCAGCGACGTTTCCGAAATGGCCATGGTGCCGGACAACGAGTGCAGGATGCCGACCTTGATGGTCTCGGCGGCTTGCACGGTCCAGGTCATGCCCATGGCGGCGATGGACGCGGTGAGGGTAAAGGCCTTGATCAGGTTGCGACGTTGCATGGTGCGATCTCCATTCACGAACTTAAGTGTTTGAGCTGCTGGTTTTTAGTTGTTTGTCTGGCAGTTGAAACAGGGCAGGGCCCTGGGTCTTCACTTCAGGTCTTCACCTCTGGTGCCGGCATGGTGCGCTGACGCGCGCTGTGCAGCATGTGCAGGGTGATCTTGCGCACTTCGGCCTTGCTGACCTCTATATGGGTCTTGAGCAATAGCTGTGCCTCTTCGCATCGCCGCGACAAAATTGCCGCGAGAATTTCGCCATGTTCGTTATAAGTGGCCGCCACGCGCGGGCTCTGGGTGAAGTCCAAGCGCCTGATAATGCGGATTTTCTCGCTCACCTCGGCGTGCAGGCGGGCCATCTCACGGTTGCCGGCGGCTTCCAGCAACTGGCAGTGAAATCGCTCATCCAGGCGCGAGACTTCGCGGCCGTCCTGTAAACGCTGTTCGGGTTGCACCAGCCAGGTGCGTTGAAGTTGCACCAGTGCGTCGCTGTGCTCGTCTTGGGGGCGTTCGCACAACCGCCGCACGGCTTCCAGTTCGAGGACGATGCGTACTTCATACAGCTCCTCGAAATGCGCGAAGTCGAACGGCATCACTTGCCAGCCACTGCGGAAATACACTTGCAGGTAGCCTTCGCGCTGCAGGCGGTAAAGCGCCTGGCGCACCGGGGTGCGGCTGGCGGCCACGCGCTCGGCGATCTCGCCTTCGGAGAAGCGATCACCGGGCAGCAGGCGGAACTCGAAGATGTCGTCCTTGAGCTGCAGGTAGATGCGCTCGGCGAGGTTGTCCGGGCGTTCCTTACCGCTGCTGGCGGCGCCGCTCAGTTGCATGGCATCAGCCCTGCTGCTGGCTGGCGATAAACGCGCGCCAGCCACCGAAGCTGGTGATATCGCGCGCGCCATCTAGCGCATAGGGTTCGCAGATAAAGCCTTTGACCCAGCGACCATCGGCCAGCTGCAGATTGCCGATACCCAACGGTGCGGGAATCTCCGCGACGAATTCGCCGAAGCGTGCCTGAGGGATATCCCACAGCTCGACGATGATCGCCGCGCCATCGGCGGCTACCCGTGCCAGGCCTGGTTTCGGCGGCACAGTGCCGGGCAGGGCATACAGGCGATATGTGGCAGCGCTGGTGGTTTGCTCGACCAGCACGGCGTCGCGGCTGGTGAGTTGGAAGTTCAGCGGCATACCGGTCAGGTGTGCGCCGACTACGGCGACGCGCACGCTGCCGGGGGCTGGCGTGCTGCTTGGCGCCTGCTCGGGCAATGCTTTACCCGTGGCGCCCAGCGGTAGCTTGAGCGCTTGCTGCCAGCGTTGACCTAAGGCAGCCAGGGCCTGGTCATGCCAGGCTGGAGCGATCAGGGTGATACCGGCCGGCAGACCGTCGGCACGAAATCCGGCGGGTACGGCCAGGGCCGACAGGTCGGCGAGGTTGGTGAAGTTGGTGTAGGTGCCGAACTGGCTGTTGAATAGCACGGGTTCGACTTCCATCTCGGCCAGGCTGCGAAGGGTCGGCGAGGTCGGTACCACCAGGGCATCGAAGCCGGCCAGCACGTCATTGATCGTCCGGCTCAGTGCGGCGCGAGTGTATTCGGCCTTGTAGGCATCGCAGGCGCTGTATTTATGGCCGTTTTCGACGATACCGCGCACCACCGGGTTGATATGTTCCGGGACGACGCCTTCGAGCGCCACAGTGCGTTCGGCGACCCAGCTGCCGTAATACAGCTGCTCGGCCAGTTGCTGGAAGGGCGTGAAATCGATTTCCACCAGATCAGCGCCCAGTTCGCGCAGTGTGCCCAGGGCTTGCTCAAACACCGCCTGGTTCTGCCTATCGCCAAAGAACTCGGGGTTGCTTGGCACTGCCAGGCGCGGCTTGGTCGGCATGCCGACCTTGGCGCTATTGGGGTTCTTACGGCTGTACGGATCGGCTGCGTCATAGCCGCCGGCGATCTGTGCCACGCTCAGGGCATCGCTGATGCTCAGGGCAAATACGGAAATGCAGTCAAGCGTTTTGCAGACCGGCACCAGGCCGCTATTGGACAGCCAGCCCTTGCTCGGCTTGAGCCCGACGATGTTGTTGAAGCCCGCTGGAACACGGCCGGAGCCGGCGGTGTCGGTGCCCAGCGAGAAGGGCACCAGGCCACGCGCCACCACGCTGGCTGAGCCGGAGCTGGAACCGCCGCTGACGTAATCCGGATTAAAGCTGTTGCGCACCGCGCCATACGGCGAACGGGTGCCGACCAGGCCGGTGGCGAACTGGTCAAGGTTGGTCTTGCCGATCAGGATGGCGCCCGCAGCGCGCAGCTTGGCCACCACCGTGGCGTCGGCTGCAGCGGTGTAGGCGAACTCCTGGCAGGCAGCGGTGGTGGGCCAGCCGGCAGCGTCGATATTGTCCTTGATGGCGAAGGGCACGCCGTAGAGCGGCAGCTTGCTCAGCTCGCCGTTGGCGGCGTCGAGTAGCGCTGACAATGCATCGAGCTGGGCATCGAGCTGCGCTTCGCTGGCCAGGGTGATCCAGGCATTGTCCTCTGTGCTCAGTTCGAGGCGCAGGCTGTGCAGCAGCTCGGCGGGCGATTGGCCGTCGCGGTAGGTCTGTTGCCAGTCGGTGAGAGTGAGGGCGATCGGGGCGTTGGACATGCGCTGATATTCCATCTTGTATCCAAGTAATGGAGTGATCAGAGCAAGCCCGGTGCCAGGTTTGCCAAGTTGATCTATTTCAATGAGTTAGCCGCGTATTGCGGCTTTTCAGAGGGCGGCGCAGAACGGTCGGTGCACCGCAGCGGGGCCGATTGCCAGCTTGTGGTGCAGCCCGAAGCGCATCCGGGCGGGGTCAGAGGGCGAGGTAGTTCTTTACCCCGGTAAAGATGATCTGCGCGGCCAGGGCGCAGACAAACAGCCCCATCAGGCGGCTGACGATCTGCAGGCCCTGATCGCCGAGCAGGCGCTCGAACTGGTTGGACATATACAGCACCACGCCCACCGTGAGGCTGGCCAGGGCGATGCCCAGCACTGCCACGGCCTTGTCGCCCCAGTCCGGTTGGCTAGCACCCATCAGCAGCAGTGCACCGATGGTGCCAGGGCCGACGGTGAGCGGGATGGTTAGTGGCACGATGGTTACGTCCTGCTGCACGTTATCGCTCTGCACCGCCGACTTGCCCTGGGCCATGCCGAGGGCTGAGATAAACAACACGCTGCCCGCGCCGATGCGGAAGGCGTCGATGGTGATGCCGAACAGGGTGAAGATGTGTTTACCGAACAGGTACAGCAGCACGCTGGCGATCAGTACGCCGAGGGCGACTTTCCAGGCCAGGCGCTTGCGTTCTTTGACCGTATAGCCACGGCTCAGGCCGATAAAACACGACAGCACGAAGAAAGGGCTATAGAGCACCAGCAGTTTCAAATACAGGCTGAACAGCGCGGACGCCATGGAAAGGACTCGTCTCGATAAAGAAGGGTGGCAGGGTAAGCGTGTAGCGGTTGCCGGGCAATCACCCTGCTCAGGACGGCAGGGCGTCGCGTTGGCGGCGGATTTCCCGTTCGGCGACCCAGTGTTCGATCAGCTCGCGCAGTTGCGACATTTCCACCGGCTTGGACATATGCCCGTCCATGCCAACCTGGCGGGCGCGTTCTTTGTGCTCATTGAGGATGTGCGCGGTGAGCGCCACTACCGGGGTGCGTGTGCGCTGCTCGGCGGCTTCCCAGGCGCGCAGCTGCTCGGTGGCGGAGAAACCGTCGAGTACCGGCATCTCACAATCCATCAGCACCAGGTCGTACTGCTTAGCTTTCATCGCGCTGAGGGCTTCTTCGCCGTTGCTGGCAGTGTCGGGCTGCAAGTTCAGCTTGCCGAGCATGCCGCGGATCACCTTGGTGGAGATGGTGTTGTCCTCGGCCACCAGGATGCGGAAGTCATTGGGCACGTTCAGCGGCGCGCTAACCGGCGTTGGGCTGAACATCGGTGAATCGCCCTTGCCGCGTTGCGCCAGTTCATCGGCCAGGGTGGTTTTCAGGGTATAGCCAGCCACCGGCTTGGCCAGGATGCGTTTGATCCCGGCGTTGCGCGCGATGATCTTGCTCGGCGCATTGCTGATGCCGGTGAGCATGATCACCAGGATGTCGTGATTGAGGTTGGCGTCTTCCTTGATTCGCGCGGCCAGCTGCATGCCGGTCATGCCGGGCATGTCCTGATCGAGCAGCACGGCATCGAAATACTCACGCAGATGCGCCTTGGTGCGCAGCAGAGCCATGGCCTCTTTACCCGAGGGCACGGCGCTTACCTGCATGCCCCAGGCGCTGCATTGTTGCACCAGCACCTTGCGGCAGGTGTCGTTGTCGTCCACCACCAGTAGGCGCGCGCCCTGCAGCGAGGCGTCGAGGTCAGCGGTGGGCTGCTCCAGGCGCGTGGCGTCCAGCGGCAGGGTCAACCACAGGGTCGAGCCCTGGTTGCCGCCGCTCTGGATGCCGAACTCGCCTTCCATCAAGCGCACCAGCTGGCGAGCGATGATCAGGCCGAGGCGGCCGCCGATTTTGGTGGCGGCAAGGAAGTCCTTGCTGTGCAGTTCGGCATTTAGCAGCGCGTCGCGCTCGCTGGCATCCAGCGGTTTGCCACTGTCCTGTACGGCAATGCGCAGACGCGGTTGCTCGCTGTTGGTGTCGAGTGCGACCACCAGAAGGATTTCGCCTTCGTCGGTCTGTTTGAAGGCATTGTCCAGCAGGCTCAGCAGGGTCTGGCGCAGGCGCGTGGGGTCGCCGCTGATCACCCGTGGCACTTGCGGCTGCATAAAGCTGATCAGCTCGACCTTCTGCTGTTCGGCCTTGGCGCGGAAGATATCCAGGCAGTCTTCGATCAGCGCGTTGAGGTCGAACTGCACGTCATCCAGCTCGATCTGCCCGGATTCGAGCTTGGAGATATCGAGGATTTCGTTGATCAGGGTGAGCAGCTCGTTGCCCGAGCTGTGGATGGTCTGCACGTAATCGCGCTGCTTGGCGGACAGTGGCGTGCCGAGCAGCAGTTCGGTCATGCCCAGCACGCCATTCATCGGCGTGCGGATTTCGTGGCTGATCTTGGCGAGAAATTCCGCCTTGGCTTTCAATTCGGCGGAGCTGGCGGCGAGGGCGCGGCTGGTGCTGAACTGGTCCTGCATGATGCGTCGCTGTCGCTCACTCAAGGCCATGCTGAGGATAAAACCGCTGACGGCGGTGGTGGCGAGCAGGCCGTAAGCGATCCACTCACTCTGTACCGCCCAGTAGCCGAACAGGATTGGCAGGGCGCAGATAAAGGCTGCACAAAAAAGTAGCACTGCCAGGCTGAACAGCCGTGCCGGCTGGTAGCCATGGCGCCAGTGCGTCAATGCAACCATGAGGATGCTCAGGCCGGCGACGGCGTTGAGCAGGTAGACCAGTTGATTGAACTGCAGGTTGGTTGCCACCAGCAGGGCCACGCAGACCAGGCTGATCACCACCACTTCGCCGGTGAGCAGGTGGTTCAGCGGCGTACTCGGGCAGACCTTGTGGAAAAAACTGGCGGTAAAGCACAGGGCGCAGAGTGCGGCCAATAGCATCGACAGATTGGCAATCTGCGGTTGCAGGCTTTGCCATTCGCTGAGCCAGGGCGTACTGATCCCCAGCAGGCTGACCACCGCCACCAGCTGGCAGGCCTGGGTGGCCGCCAGCCACAGGCCGCTCACAGCACGCGTATAGGCAAAGCGCACAAGGTTATAGGCCACCAGCATGCCGAGGCAGCCGAGCAGCAAGCCAAACATCAGTGGGCGGTTGTCATCGGCGACCATCGCCTGCGCACTTTGCAGGGTAATGCTGGGGCGCAGCGAATGTTCCGAGGCCAGGCGCAGGTAGATATCCAGTGGCTGCTCAGCACTTGGCAGCGGCAAGAGGAAGTCACGGCTGGCCAGGGGGCGGCTGGAAAATGGCAGGTTGCTACCGGTGTGCGCCTGCTCGATCAGCGTATCGCCCTGCAGCACGTACAGGTCGAGATAGGCCAGATAAGGCGCGAACACCCGCAGCATCTGCGCATCAGTGTTGGCTGGCATGCGGTGATGCAGCCACAGCGCACTGTTGCCGCCAGGGGTGTAAAGCTGGGTGAGGTCGGTTGAGCGGAACTGCGCCTGGCGCTCGGGGCTGCGTACATCATTGAATTGCAGCTCAGCGCTCGGGTCGGTGAGGCTTGACCAGGATGCCTGCGCATCTGCCTGAGCTGACGCTACAGTAAGCGCCATCAGCAGCGTGCTGAGTAGCAGGTAGGTGGCAATCCTCAGCCGGCGCACAGTGAAGTCCCTTCAAAAATAAGTGCTTGGATTATAGCCAAGCTGTTCGCGAGGGAAATATGACAAAGGTGGCCAATTGGCCACCTTTGTCGTGTTTTACCCTTTATTTACCTTCATTTTTCCCCGCGTTCGCGGGCGATGGCGCGGTAGCCGATGTCGTTGCGGTAGAAACTGCCGTTCCAGCGGATTTTCTCAGCCAGGCGGTAGGCCTGCTGCTGAGCTTCTTCAACCGTACGACCGATTGCGGTGGCGCAGAGTACGCGGCCACCTGCGGTGACGATCTGGCCGTCCTTCAGAGCGGTGCCCGCATGGAACACTTTGCCTTCCAATTGCGCGGCAGCATCCAGACCTTCGATCACATCGCCCTTGGCGTAATCGGCCGGATAACCACCAGCGGCGATCACCACACCCACGGTTGGGCGTGGGTCCCAGGTGGCTTCGACCTTGTCCAGCGCCTTGGCCAGTGCGGCTTCGACCAGCAGAACCAGAGAGCTTTCCAGGCGGCACATGATCGGTTGGGTTTCTGGGTCGCCGAAGCGGCAGTTGAACTCAATAACCTTGGGCTTGCCGGCCTTGTCGATCATCAGTCCTGCGTAGAGGAAACCGGTGTAGACGTTGCCTTCTGCCGCCATACCGCGCACGGTCGGGTAGATCACTTCGTCCATCACCCGCTGGTGCACATCGGCGGTGACCACAGGGGCTGGCGAGTAAGCGCCCATGCCACCGGTGTTGGGGCCGGTATCGGCGTCGCCGACGCGCTTGTGGTCCTGGCTGGTGGCCATCGGCAGCACGTTCTCGCCGTCGACCATGACGATAAAGCTGGCTTCTTCGCCATCCAGAAACTCTTCAATGACCACACGCGAACCGGCGTCACCGAACGCGTTGCCAGCGAGCATGTCGCGTACGGCGTCTTCGGCTTCGGTCAGGGTCATGGCGACAATCACGCCTTTACCGGCAGCCAAGCCATCGGCCTTGATCACGATCGGCGCGCCGACTTTTTGCAGGTAGGCCAGGGCCGGCTCGACTTCGGTGAAGTTCTGGTAGTCGGCCGTTGGGATGTTCTGGCGTGCTAGGAAATCCTTGGTAAAGGCCTTGGAGCCTTCCAGCTGCGCAGCGGCGGCGGTGGGGCCGAAGATATCCAGCTTGCGCGAACGGAACAGATCAACCACGCCTTTAACCAGCGGCGCTTCCGGGCCGACGATGGTCAGCTGCACATTCTTTTCGGCGAAGTCAGCCAGCTGCTCGATGGCCAGTACGTCGATGGCGACATTCTCGCACTTGGGCTCAACGGCGGTGCCGGCGTTGCCCGGGGCGACGAAGACTTTCTCGACGCGCTTGTCCTGCGCCACTTTCCAGGCCAGGGCGTGTTCACGACCGCCGCTGCCGATGATCAATACGTTCATGTTGCTCTCCCAGTGGAGGCGGGCGTTGAGCCCGTTCGGTGGATAAGCAAAGCGTTATCCACCCTACGAAATGGGTGCTGCGTAGGGTGGATGGCCGCAGCCATCCACCGTTCCATCAATCAGTGACGGAAATGACGCATGCCTGTGAACACCATGGCGATGCCCGCTTCGTCGGCAGCCGCAATTACTTCGTTATCGCGCATCGAACCACCCGGCTGGATCACCGCAGTAATGCCATTGGCAGCAGCGTTATCCAAACCGTCGCGGAACGGGAAGAAGGCGTCGCTGGCCATCACCGAACCGGCAACCTGCAGGCCGGCGTGCTCAGCCTTGATCGCGGCGATCCGCGCGGAGTTGACGCGGCTCATCTGGCCGGCGCCAACACCGATGGTCTGGCGGCCCTTCGCATAAACGATGGCGTTAGATTTGACGAACTTGGCCACTTTCCAGGCGAAGATCAGGTCATGGATTTCCTGCTCGCTCGGTGCACGCTGAGTAACGATTTTCAGGTCTTCGGCCTTGATCATGCCGATGTCGCGGCT
Source organism: Pseudomonas sp. WS 5011 (assembly GCF_012985775.1). Lineage (NCBI taxonomy): Bacteria > Pseudomonadati > Pseudomonadota > Gammaproteobacteria > Pseudomonadales > Pseudomonadaceae > Pseudomonas > Pseudomonas sp. WS 5011. Next base: position 61,059 of record NZ_JAAQXA010000008.1, on the reverse strand, counting down.
CTGCACCAGCAGGCCACCGTTGACGCGCTTGAAGTCCCAGCCAGCGCTGCGCTCGGCCGGCCATTCGCCGCATTCCAGCAGGCGTACGTTGGCTTTGGCGGCGACGATGGCGCGAGCCTCTGCGCTGATTTTCGGGGCGATGATCACTTCTACGAACTGGCGCTCGACGATGGCCTGGGCGGTGGCGCCGTCCAGCTCACGGTTGAAGGCGATGATGCCGCCGAATGCCGACTCGGTGTCAGTAGCGTAGGCCAGCTCGTAGGCTTGGCGGATGCCGCCTTCGCTGTCCAGCGCTACGGCCACGCCGCACGGGTTGGCATGCTTGACGATAACGCAGGCTGGTTTGACGAAGCTCTTTACGCACTCCAGCGCGGCGTCGGTGTCGGCCACGTTGTTGAACGACAGTTCTTTGCCTTGCAGCTGAATGGCGCTGGCCACGCTGGCTTCACCCTTCTGCGCTTCCACGTAGAACGCCGCGCTCTGGTGCGGGTTCTCGCCGTAGCGCATTTCCTGAGCCTTGATGAACTGGCTGTTGAAGGTGCGCGGGAACGCGCCGCGTTCTTCGGTACTCAGGGTGTCGCGGCTCTGGTCGATGGTGCCCAGGTAGTTAGCGATCATGCCGTCGTAGGCCGCGGTGTGCTCGAAGGCTTTCAGGGCCAGGTCGAAGCGCTGGGCATAGCTCAGGCCGCCGGCTTTCAGCGACTCAACGATGCCGGCGTAGTCGCCGGCATTGACCACGATGGCCACATCTTTGTGGTTCTTCGCGGCAGAACGAACCATGGTCGGGCCGCCGATGTCGATGTTCTCTATCGCGTCAGCCAGGTCACAGCCGGGCTTGGCCACGGTGGCAGCGAAGGGGTAGAGGTTGACCGCGACCAGGTCGATCGGCTTGATGCCGTGCTCGTCCATTACCGCTCCGTCGATGGCGCGACGGCCGAGGATGCCGCCGTGGATCTTCGGGTGCAGGGTCTTGACGCGACCGTCCATCATTTCCGGGAAGCCGGTGTAGTCGGCGACTTCCACAGCAGCGATGCCGTTGTCCTTGAGCAGCTTGTAAGTGCCGCCGGTGGAGAGGATTTCCACATTAAGGGCGACGAGCTCGCGGGCAAACTCGAGGATGCCGGTCTTGTCTGAAACACTGATCAAGGCGCGGCGAACGGGGAGGCGGGTGGTCTGGTCGGTCATTTCAGAATCCATCAGAGCGGGGATATCAGCAAAAAAGGCGGCTCATGTGGGCCGCCCTTTTCGGGAGTTCAGGGTTACAGCAGGTCGTATTGCTTGAGCTTCTTGCGCAGGGTGCCGCGATTCAGGCCGAGCAGCTCGGAGGCCTTGGTCTGGTTGCCCTTGACGTAGTTCATCACGGTTTCCAGCAGCGGCGCTTCCACTTCGGTGAGCACCAGGTTGTACACGTCACTGACGTCTGCGCCCTCAAGATGGGCAAAATAATTGTGCAGAGCCTTCTCAACGCTGCCGCGCAGGGTTTGCCCCTCTTCGCTTGGCGTATTGAGATGCTGCTTCAAGCTGCTGTTGTCACTCACGGGAGCCATTCCACTTCCTAAAGTCTCAGTCAACATCGTCATGCGGCCACCCCTTCTCCATTGTTATGACGCTCGCTGAAGAACTCGCGAACGTTGGTGCACTGCGCGTCCGTACTGTCCAGACGATTGAATTGGGCGCGGAACTCCCTGGCGCCCGGCAAGGTTGCGAGATACCAACTGACATGCTTGCGGGCAATGCGAACGCCCATTACATCGCCGTAGAAGGCGTGCAGTGCAGCCAGATGTTCAAGCAGAATGCGTTCCACTTCGAGCAGGCTGGGTGCCGGGAGCTGTTCACCGGTACGCAGATAGTGCTCGATCTCACGGAATATCCACGGCCGGCCCTGAGCCGCGCGACCGATTAGCAGGCCATCAGCGCCAGTGGCAGCGAGCACCGTTTTGGCCTTCTGCGGCGAATCGATATCGCCATTGGCCAGCACCGGAATCGACACCGCCTGCTTGATCGCTGCGATGGTGTCGTACTCGGCCTCGCCCATATACAGGTCGGCGCGGGTGCGGCCATGCACAGCCAGCGCGACAATGCCGGCGTCTTCGGCGATCTTCGCCACGGCAATGCCGTTCTTGTTCTCACGGTCCCAGCCGGTGCGGATTTTCAGGGTCACCGGCACATCAACGGCGGCGACCACTGCCTGAAGAATCTCTCGGACTAACACTTCGTCTTTCAATAGGGCGGAACCGGCGGCCTTGTTGCAGACCTTCTTGGCCGGGCAGCCCATATTGATGTCGATGATCTGCGCGCCCATTTCCACGTTGCGCAGCGCCGCTTCGGCGAGCATTTCGGGATCACCACCGGCGATCTGTACCGAGCGTGGCTCGGGATCACCGCTGTGCATCATGCGTAGGCTCGACTTGCGGGTGTTCCACAGGCGCACATCGCTGGTGACCATTTCCGACACCACCAGACCCGCACCCATACGCTTGCACAGCTGTCGAAACGGCTGATCAGTGACCCCCGCCATCGGGGCGAGAATCAGCGAATTTGGCAATGTATAAGGGCCGATGCGTAGCGCCGACATAGGGCTTCCCTGCTCAAGAGACCAGCTGTTGAACAAATAGGAGAGTGCGAAAAAGGGTGGGCATGATACCCGCTCTGGATGACCGGAGAAAGGCTGTTTTGAACAAATTCTGAACAGCTCTGGCCTTATCGCGAAGGGTTTGGTTAGCGCGGATTTTCAAGCAATCCGCGGCATGCAGGCTATTCCGGCGAGTGGAAGCTCAGGCTGTAGTTCACCGCCTGGGTGCCTGGGTCGAGGATGTCCAGGGAGATGTGAATAGGCGTCTGCGGCGGCATTTCCGCGTTGCCAGCCAGCTCGCCAGCGAGGTATTCGCTGGGCTTGAAACGGCGGCTGGCAAGCAGTTGGCCGTTGATGTCGGCAAAGCGCATTTCCAGCAGCGGGAAAGGCTGCGAGAACGCTGCGCGGTTGTAGAGGATGGCATCTACCACCAGAGCACCGCTGAATTCCGGGTGGCTGCGTACCACCAGGTTGCTGCTCTTGACCTGGGTGATGTCGACCTTGGAGGGCAGCTGACAGCCGACTGTCGGGCAGAGTTGCTCGAACCAGGGGCGGTACTGATCCTGGCGCGCCAGTTCATCGAAGTGATACATCACGTACTGCCCGGCCAGGGCGCTGGCCCCAATCAGGTTCAGAAGCCCCCAGCCGATCCAGCGTCCCCAGGGCTTTTTCGGTTGTTGCCAGTCCAGCTGCAGCGGCTCGTCATCCAGCTCGAACAGGTGCTCGTCCCTCAGTTCGGGCTCGCTGCGCGCGGTCTTTTTCGGTGCCGCAACAGTGGGTTCTTCATCAACTGGTTCGTCTGCCCGCGAGCTAAATGGCTCGCGCTCGGCATGCAGTTCGATGTGCTCGATTTCCGGCTCTGGGTGGCGGCGGTCAAGGGCGTTGAGGTCGAGCGGCGGCTCGTCATCGGGCTCGTTGACTGGCTCGGGCGCTACAGGTGTAGACGGTGGAGTCTGCCGCACAGGTGGCGTCAGCGGCTGAGGTTTGACGCTCAGGCTGGCCGCTGGCTTGGTCAGCTCGTCCTGCAGCAGGGCTTCGGCCCAGCGCTCGTCATGCGGGTCGCGCTCAATCGGTTCGGGCGCCAGAAAATTTTCGGCGTATTTCGGTGCGCTATCAATCGCCAGGAACTGCTTGGACAGCTGCTGCTCCTGGGCTTCGAGCTTGGCCAGCTCTTCGTCCAGATCGAGGCCGTCAAGGTCCAGGTCGTCATGAATCCACAGCGTATCGGTTGTTTTGCTGCTGGCAGGCGCGGCATGTGTTGCAGAGGGTGTGCTGGGTGCGGCCGGCTGCGGTGCTGGTGGCGCAAGCGGTTTGCTGGGCTGTGGTGCCGGCGCTGGCGCGGCGGCAGGCACTGCGGGTGGTGGCAGTTGCTGGCCCTGTTCACGAAGCTGTTGCGCAGCATTAAACACATGCAGGCAGGCCCCGCAGCGCACGGCACCATGGGCGGCGCCCAGCTGCGTGAGGTTCACGCGAAAGCTGGTGCGGCAATGGGGGCACTGGGTGACAAAGCTCTGGGTCATGCGGCGATCCGGCTAAACGAGGCGGCTAGTCTAACGCAAGTGCTTGGCAATGCAGCAGCTGTGCGCACTGGGGCGGTTAGCGGCGTACACCACTGATACGCACCCAGCCATCTTTGTCGGCGGTCGGGTCGAGGATAAAGGCGTCGTTATACGCGGCGCGCACCTCTTCGGCCTGCTCGGCAAGGATGCCCGACAGCGCCAGGCGGCCGCCCGGCTTGACCAGGCTGGTGATCTGCGGCGCCAGCGCCACTAGTGGGCCAGCGAGGATATTGGCTACTACCACGTCGGCTGGCTGTTGCGGCATGTCGTCCGGCAGGTAGAGAGGGAAGCGTGCCGGATCGATGTTGTTGCGCCCAGCGTTATCGCGCGAGGCCTCGATGGCCTGGATATCGATATCGGTGCCCACCGCCTGCGGCGCGCCGAGCAGCAGGGCGGCAATTGCCAGGATGCCCGAGCCGCAACCGAAGTCGATCACGCTGCAATCCTGCAGGTTCTGGCCGTCCAGCCATTCCAGGCATAGTGCGGTGGTCGGATGGGTGCCGGTGCCGAAGGCCAGGCCCGGATCGAGCAGCAGGTTGACCGCGTCCGGCTCCGGCGCGGCGTGCCAGCTCGGCACGATCCACAGGCGCTGACCGAAACGCATCGGCTGGAAGCCATCCATCCAGCTGCGCTCCCAGTCCTGGTCGGCGATCACTTCTGCGTGGTGTTCCGGCAATTCGGCGCCGGTCAGCAGTTGCAGGTGAGCAAATACCGCGTTGGCGTCGGTATCGGCTTCAAACAGGGCGAGCAGGTGGGTGTGCGACCACAGTGGTGTGGTGCCCAGGTCCGGCTCAAAAATCGGCTGGTCTTCGGCGTCCATAAAGGTCACCGATACCGCACCGACTTCCAGCAACGCATCTTCGTAGGTTTCCGCCTGCTCAGGGGTTATGGCGAGACGGACTTGTAACCAGGGCATGGGAAACCTCGTGAACGTTGTGGCGGGATGGCGCAAATTGGCGCGCAGCTTACTTGAAGCGGTGGGGCGGCTGCCACCGCTTGCGGTCGGCAGAAACGACAAGGGCCGCCGAATGGCAGCCCTTGTTTGGCATTTCAGTCATGACATCGCGAGCTAGAGCGGGACAAGGCGCTACGTAGTAACAGCCTTTGGCTGGTCAAAGCGCCGAGGAAGCGGAGTTTACGTCTGTAAATGAGCATTCCTCGGGCATTTTTAACGCCCCTTTCTTTTATCGAGAGGGGCCGACGCGCAGCAGGTCATGGGGCTTAGTGCTTATCCATACCCAGTTTTTTCTCCAGGTAGTGGATATTCACGCCGCCTTTGCAGAAGCCTTTGTCGCGGACCAGATCGCGGTGCAGGGGCACGTTGGTCTTGATGCCATCGACGACGATCTCATCCAGCGCGTTGCGCATACGGGCCAGGGCCTCGTCGCGGGTGGCGCCGTAGGTGATCAGCTTGCCGATCAGCGAGTCATAATGCGGCGGTACGGTGTAGCCGCTGTACAGATGCGAATCGACCCGTACGCCATTACCGCCTGGGGCGTGGAAGTGCTTGACCTTGCCAGGGCAGGGCATGAAGTTGTCCGGGTCTTCGGCGTTGATTCGACATTCCAGCGAATGGCCGCGAATAACCACGTCACTCTGCTTGAACGACAGCTTGTTGCCAGCGGCGATGCTGAGCATCTCCTTGACGATGTCGATGCCGGTGACCATTTCCGAAACCGGATGCTCAACCTGTACGCGGGTGTTCATCTCGATAAAGTAGAAGTGGCCATCTTCGTAGAGGAACTCGAAGGTGCCAGCGCCGCGGTAGCCGATCTCGATGCAGGCATCGACGCAGCGTTGCAGCACTTCGGCGCGGGCTTTTTCATCAATGCCCGGTGCCGGTGCTTCTTCCAGTACCTTCTGGTGGCGGCGCTGCAGCGAGCAGTCGCGGTCACCCAGGTGGATGGCGTTGCCCTGGCCGTCGGAGATCACCTGGACTTCCACGTGACGTGGATTGCCGAGGAACTTCTCCAGATAGACCATCGGATTGCCGAACACCGAACCGGCTTCGCTGCGGGTCAGCTTGGCCGATTTGATCAGGTCTTCTTCCTTGTACACCACGCGCATGCCGCGACCACCACCGCCGCCAGCGGCCTTGATGATCACCGGGTAACCGACTTCGCGAGCAATCTGCAGGGCCGTTTCCTCGTCTTCCGGCAGTGGGCCGTCAGAGCCAGGAACCACCGGTACGCCGGCGCGCTTCATGGCGTCCTTGGCCGACACCTTGTCGCCCATCAGGCGAATGGTCTCGGCTTTCGGGCCGATAAAGGCGAAGCCGGAGTTTTCCACCTGTTCGGCGAAATCAGCGTTTTCCGCCAGGAAGCCGTAGCCAGGGTGGATCGCCGTGGCGCCGGTTACTTCAGCTGCGCTGATGATCGCCGGAATATTCAAATAGGACAGCGCGCCAGAGGCTGGGCCGATGCACACCGACTCGTCGGCCAGGCCCAAGTGCATCAGTTCGCGGTCAGCGGTGGAATGCACCGCGACGGTCTTGATGCCGAGCTCTTTACAGGCGCGCAAGACGCGCAGGGCGATCTCGCCGCGGTTGGCGATCAGAACTTTTTCCAACATCGCTGGCTCTCCGTGGATCAAACGATGGTGAACAGAGGCTGGTCGTATTCCACCGGCTGACCGTTCTCGCCCAGGATGGATTCGATCACGCCGCTGGTTTCGGCCTCGATGTGGTTCATCATCTTCATCGCTTCAACGATGCAGAGAATGTCGCCTTTCTTCACGCTCTGGCCGACTTCTACGAAGTTGGCTGACGTTGGGCCGGATGCGCGGTAGAAGGTGCCGACCATTGGCGAGCGCACCACGGTGCCATTCAGCTTGGCGGCAGCGGGGGCGGCGGCTTCAGCGGCGACTGGTGCAGCGGCCACCGGAGCAGCGGCTGGCGCCGGCGCTGGTGCATACATCGGTTGTTGCATAAAGGCCGGCTGCTTGCTGTGACGGCTGATCCGCACGGACTCTTCGCCTTCGCGAATCTCTAGCTCGTCGATACCGGATTCTTCCAGCAGCTCGATCAGTTTTTTGACTTTACGAATATCCATAGTGGTTCAACTCCCGGTGAGGTCAGGGGCGCTTAAGTTCAAGTTGTTCGAGTGCAGCCTCCAGGGCCAGTCGATAACCGCTGGCGCCAAGGCCGCAGATCACTCCCACCGCGACATCTGAAAAGTAGGAGTGATGGCGGAAAGCTTCGCGTTTGTGCACGTTGGACAAATGCACTTCGATGAATGGGATGCTCACTGCCAGCAATGCGTCACGTAATGCGACGCTGGTGTGAGTAAAAGCGGCAGGATTGATCAGGATAAAGTCGACACCTTCGCCTTTTGCGGCGTGAATACGGTCAATCAGCTCGTACTCGGCATTGCTCTGCAGGTACAGCAGATGGTGGCCTGCCTCACGCGCGCGGCGCTCCAGGTCGAGGTTGATCTGCTCCAGGGTGACGGCGCCGTAAACCCCTGGCTCGCGAGTGCCGAGCAAGTTGAGGTTGGGGCCGTGCAGTACCAATAAGGTCGCCATGATCCTTAATCCTTGTTTTTCTACTGGGCAGGACTATGCCGCGACAGCGCAGGGCTGTCCAGTTCTCAGCAATAGTCGACACGATGACCGCAGATTGCGGCAAATATATGACTCGGGGTGTTAAAAACGTTCCCGCGCCGTGCTCAGGCGCGCAGCAAAGGTCGCCGCATCCACCTCACCTACGACACGCAGATCCAGCCATTCGTCACCCTTGGCGTCGAATAGCAGAATGGCCGGCGGGCCGAACAGCTGGTAGCGGTCGAGCAGGGCGCGCTGGGCGGGGTTGCTTTCGGTGATGTCGAAACGCACCAGTTGATAGTCGCCGAGCTGGCGGCCGACTTCCGGGGCGTTGAGCACTTCGCGTTCGATCACCTTGCAGCTGATGCACCAGTCGGCGTACCAGTCGAGCAGCAGCGGCTTGCCGTTGTTCTGTGCGGCAAGCAAGGCGGCATCCAGTTCGGCGGGGGTGTTGATAGTTTGCCACTGACCGGATTGAACCTGAGTGGCTTCGGCGCTGCTGACCATGCGGCCAAGCGGTCGTAGCGGGTCATCCTGGCCTTGCAGTGCGCCGACCCAGGCCACCAGGGCGTAGACCAGCAGCGGCAGGCCGAGCAGTTGCGCGAGTTTCTGGTGATGGGTTTTCGGCGTCAGTTCCAGCGCGCCGAGCCACAATGCGATGCCTGCGGCCAGCAGGCCCCAGAGCGCCAGGCTGACTGGGCCGGGTACGACGCGCTCAAGCAGCCAGATCGCCACGGCCATCAGCAATGCGCCGAACAGATTGCGCACGGTGAGCATCCACGGCCCGGATTTCGGTAACAGAGCACCACCTCCGACGGCGAACAGCACCAGTGGCGCGCCCATGCCGAGACCCAGTGCCAGCAGTTTGAGGCCGCCGCCGAGGGCGTCACCGCTGGCGCTGATGTACAGCAGCGCGCCGGCCAGTGGCGCGGATACGCAAGGTGAGACCAGGACGCTGGACAGCACGCCGAGCGCTGCGGCGCTGAGAACTGTGCCGCCCTGCAGTTTCTGGCTCAGGCGCTGTAACGGGCCGTCGATGGCAGCCGGCAGGCGCAGTTCAAGAAAGCCCAGGCTGGCCGCGCCGAACAGGGCGAAGAAGATCGCAAACGGCACCAGCACCCAGGGCGATTGCAGGCGTGCCTGCAGGTTGAGTTCTGCGCCGAACAAGCCCATCAATGCGCCGAGGATGGCAAAGCTCAATGCCATCGGCAGCACGTAGGCCAGCGACAGCACCAGGCTGCGCATGCCGCCGGGTTGGCCGCGCAGCACCACGCCGGTGAGGATTGGCAGCATCGGCAGCACGCACGGGGTAAAGGTCAGCGCCAGGCCACCGAGGAAGAACAGCGCCAGATCGGTCCAGCTCCAGGGTGTTGCGGTATCCGGCGTGGCGCTGCTGGTCGCTGCAACGCCGCCAATCGCCAGCACTTCGGTTTCCGGCGGGTAGCACAGGCCTTTGTCAGCGCAGCCCTGGTAGTTGACGCTGAGTTTGAAGGGGCGATTGTCCGGGTTGTCGACCGGCACCTCGACATCCAGCACCTCGTAGTACACCTCGACATCGCCGAAGTACTCATCATGCTTGGCTTTGCCGGCCGGTAACACGGCCTGGCCCAGCTGGATATCGGCTGGCTCGCTGCTGAAACTGAAGCGGTGCCGATACAGGTAATAACCTTCGGCGGCGACAAAGCGCAATTTCACAGACTCGCTGGAGCTGCTGATCAGGCTCAGCTTGAACGCCTCACGGACGGGCAGGAAGTCCGCGCTGTTGTTCAGGGGCGCGCCGAGCTGCGCAGGAGCGGGCGGCTTATCGAACAGGCCGGCGCTGGCCGGCAGTACGACCAGAAGCAGAAGCAGGCTGAGTAGACGGTGCATGGCAGGCTCGTGATGGGGGAATCGCCGCATCATAGCGGAGGCGGGAGGCTCAGGGCACGGCCCAGGCTGTAAGCGGTGTTGTCTACAGGCTGGATGGTGCGCGACAGATTGCCGCGCCTGCGGCCGTTCACCGTCTGTTAGACCCTGAACGCCTGCACGGCGGTATGCAGTTGGCCGCCGAGTTGCAGCAGTTGGTCGCCCTGATTACGGCCCTCGCCGATGCGCTGCAGGTTGTCGCCGCCAAGTTGGTGGATGCGCTCGCTGTGCCCGCGAATTTCTCTGACCGCGCCGCTCTGCTGCGCGGTGGCGTCGGCGATGCGCTCGGCCATGCTGGCGATGGTACGGATCGCCACGACGATTTCATCCAGCGCGCCATCGGCGGCTTCCGCCTGGCTGGCGGTGGCTTCGGCGTGTTCGACCTGAGTGCGCATAGCCTGTACCGATTGCAGTGCGGCCTGTTGCAGGCGGCCGATCAGCTCCTGAATCTGCGCGGTGGCGCCGCTGGTGCGTTGCGACAGCGAACGGACTTCATCGGCGACCACGGCAAAGCCGCGACCCAGCTCGCCGGCCCGTGCCGCTTCGATGGCGGCATTCAGGGCCAGTAGGTTGGTCTGCTCGGCGATGCCGCGAATCACCGTCAGCACATTGCCGATGGTCGCGGTTTCCTCGGCCAGGCGTTCGATGGCCTGGGCGTTGCCTTGCACTTCATCAACCAGTTCATGCAGGCCGGTGAGGCTGTGGCCAATTACCTGCTGGCCTTGTTCCAGGGCGCGGTTGGCGTCGCGGCTGGCATCGGCAGCCTGGCTGGCATCGCCGGCAACCTGCTGGATGGTGGCCTGCAGCTCTCCGAGCGCATCGCGGATCTGCGCGGTGTCGCCGGCCTGGCGTTCGGCGCCGCTGTGCAGACCGCCACTGAGATCAGCCAGGGTGCGACTAGAACCGACTACTTGTTCGGCATGCCGGCGAATGGTGCCGACCAAATCGACCAGATAGGCACGCAGACGGTTTAGTGATTCTTCGATATCGCGCAGTTCTTGAGTGCGTGAGTCCAGGCGGATGTCGGCGGCAAAATCGCCTTGCGCCCAGGCGGACAGTGCGGGGACCAAGTGCGTGAGTACCCGTGTTAGGCGTCGCTGGAGGGTGTCGATGATCAGGGCAATCAACAGAATCAGGCCGATCATCAAGCCGAGTATCAGCTGTACTTCACCCTGGATGCGACCATGTTCGGCGCGCACTTGCGGTTCCAGCGCGGCCAGCGCCTGCTGTACCTGATCGATCTGCATGCGCGTGCTCGTGGCCAGAGCGCCGCGTTGTTCGATCAGATTACGGGTGCGTTGCAGTTCGGCCGGGTAGCGGCTGATCAGGTTGGCCAGATCGCGCTTGAGGGCAATACCACGGTCTTCGGCCTCGCTGCTCTCGCTGCTGGCGTCCAAGCCCAGCATGTCAGCAAACGAATCGCTGGACGACTGGCTGGCGTCGGCCACGCCGAGCAGCGGCAGATCAGTGAGGGTTTGCGCCTGCTTACCCAAGGCTGTCAGTTCACGTTCTACTTCGCTGGCCAGCCCGCTACGGCCGCTGCGCACCAGCTTGTCGCGGGCGTGGGCCAGGCGGGTGAGGTGGCGTGCCGCGCTAAACAGCGGCTTGCGGTAATTGGCGGCGGCATTGGCTTCGCCGCTGTCGGCGTATTGCGCGAGCTGCTCCAGTGCTGCGTCCATCTCGCGCTCGGCTTGTAACAGCAGGCCTTGTGGGTCAGCAGAGAGCTTGCCAGCGGCCAGTAGCTCGTTGGCACTGAAGGCTTTGAGTTCAGCGAGGCTGGGACGCAGGTTATCCGCCAATTGCGTGGGTAAGTCAGCCATAGCCTGTTCGAGGCTGTCCAACGATTGCAGGGCTGCGCTGTGGCGCAGCGCGTCGCCGCTTTCCAGGTAGGCGCTTATGTTCTGCGCGGCTTCGCCCTGGAACTGCTGGGACAGGCTAAGGTAGCGCGCCATCAGCAGGTAAGGGCGCTCCAGGGCTCGCTGTGACCACCAGAGCGTGACGGCAAGGGCCACGCAGACGGTAACCAGCAGCAGGGTATTGAGGTTGGTAAGGGATTTCAGGCGCATAAGGCTCGACCGATGACGAACGGTTCGGCCGCCGACGTGGACGTCAAGGCGGCTGCTAAGCCTCAGAATTTATTGCTTTTTCGTGACCGTAATATGACTACGCCGACTGCGTCACAGTTTTCTGCTGAGCGGCCGATGATCGGCCGTGACGGGTGGGATCAGTCGCCCTGGTAGATCGCCACCTGATTGCGGCCGCCGTGTTTGGCCACGTACAGCGCCAGGTCGGCTTGCTGCGACAGCAGTTTGCCGTCCAGTTGCGGCGCCAGTTGGGCGATGCCGCAGCTGAAGGTGCAAGACAGGTCATGCGGCTGCGCGGAATACTGGATTTCGGCGAAGCGTTGGCGGATCTCATCGAGGACCCGGCGGGCCGATTCGGCGTCGGTGTCGGGCATCACCACGGCGAACTCTTCGCCGCCGTAGCGACCGATATGGTCGCTCTTGCGCAGGCGCTGCTTGAGAAACAGCGCCAGGCTTTTGATCACCCGGTCGCCCATGGGGTGGCCGTAGGTGTCGTTGACCTTCTTAAAGAAGTCGATATCGATCATCGCAAAGCTCAGCGGCAGGCCATCACGTTCGGCGCGGAAGCGCGCATCTTCGAGCAGTTGCAGGGTGTGGGTGTGGTTGTACAGGCCGGTCAGGCTGTCACGCACCATGCGCGCCTTGAGGCTGCGCGCGCGCGCTGCACGGTTGCGTACGGTGGCGATCAGGTGGCGCGGCTTGATCGGTTTGGTGAGGAAGTCGTCGCCGCCTTCGCTCATCGCGTCGAGTTGCTTGTCCAGGTCGTCTTCGGCGGACAGGTAGATGATCGGCACGCTGACATAGCGGTCGTTGTGGCGAATCACCTGTGCCAGTTCCGGGCCGTTGCACTCGGGCATGTACATGTCGAGGATGATCAGGTCGGGCTGGAAATCGGCCAAGTGGCTCATGGCCTGGATGGGTTCGATCAAGGTGCGAGTGACGATCCCGGCGCTGTTGAGGACCCGCTCGGTGTGCGTTGCCTGGGCCCGCGAATCGTCGACGATCAGTACCTTGTAGGGCTCGTATTGCGACACGTTAGTCAGCACTTCAATGCGCTCGAACAGGTTCGAGGCATCCAGGCTGCCGGTGAAGAACTCCTGGCCACCCGCGCGCACAGCCGACAGGCGAGTCATGGTGTCGGTGTCTTCAGGGCTGAAGAACAGCAGTGGGATCGTGTGTTCCAGGCCTTCCTGCACGCTTTTGGCTAATTGCAGGCCGCAACCGGGGCCGGAGAAGTCGACTTCCATCAGGATCGCTGCCGGATGGCGCTCAAGCATGGCATTGCGAAACGCGTTGGCGCTGTCCAGGGCAATCGCATTCATGCCGAAGAACTCCAGGCGTTGTACTAGCTGTTCGGCCCGCTCCAGGTGTTGCAAGGCCAAGTACACCGGCTTGCGCAAGGGTGGCAGCACGGTTTGCTCAAAGCGATCGCCATGCCTCAGGCCCGTGCGTGACAGACGTTGCAGCAGCTGGTTGAGCTGGCTGATCAGCTCGCTGTTGAGGCGGCCGCGGTTGTCGGTCACCAGTTGCAGGCAGCTGTCGATTTCCAGGGCCAGTTGGCTGTGTTCGGCTTGATCGAAGCGCTCGGCATAACGCTGCAACAATTGCGTTGCCTCGCGCAGCTCACCCATGCCGGCGTCATTCCACTCGCTGCGCTGCAGGCGCTGCCAGACTTCCAATACCTGACGCGCCTGATTGATCACGCGCTGGGCAAAGTGCTGCTTGAGGCGGTCGCGGCTAGGGTCTTCTTGCTCGATCATGGCCCGTTTTCAGTAAGGGCAGCGCAGGGCTACGGGTGATGGCTTAGTGCTAGCAATGCTAACACTCGTTTGAATTATTGCGAGTGCCGTCGATCTATTGGCGTCGGCCTTCTGTCTATAGCATCACAGATACACCATTGGCATAACCGGCGCTAAGTTTGCCGTTCGCCGCTGCGCAGTCGGCTGCGCTTCCCTTATAGTGCAAGGCAGTTGCGCAACCCTGCTTGAGGGTTGTGGTCAAACTAACAGCCGCCGGGTGATGCAGCCGGTCGCGAGTTTGCTACTTGGGTAACAAAAGGACATTGCCATGCTGGATTGGAAAAACCGAACGGCCGAAACGCGCACTGGCGCCGCAGACACCGCCACCACCTCACCGAATCAATCGACAGGACGCACGGTTATGCGCTTGGTCGCAGGCCTGCTCGGGCTTTACCTGGTCGTGGCGCTGGTGGTGGGCTGGTACTGGAGCCAGGAGCCCGCGCAATTTTCCGTACAGCAACGCGCCGAAGCTGCGGCTCAGGCTAGCGGGCGCAAGCTGGTGAATGGCTACACCACAGTGGAGACCCTGAAGCAGGTCGCTGGCACTTTGCTCAACAAGCCAGGCGGTTACCTGGCGAACGACCTCGCTCCACCGGGCCTGTGGCTCGACAACATGCCGAGCTGGGAGTTTGGTGTGCTGGTGCAGGTGCGAGACATGTCCCGTGCGCTGCGCAAAGACTTCACCCGCTCGCAGTCGCAGTCGACCGAAGACGCCGACCTGGCCAAGGCCGAACCGCGCTTCCACTTCGACCACAAAAGCTGGGCGTTGCCGGCCTCTGAGGCGGAATACGCTGAAGGTATCAAGTCACTGGATGGTTACCTAGAGCGCTTGGGCGACCCGAGCAAGGGCAATGCCCAGTTCTACACCCGCGCTGACAACCTGAATAACTGGCTGGGCGACGCCGCCACGCGTCTGGGTTCGCTGTCGCAGCGCCTGTCCGCCAGTGTTGGTCAAGTGCGTCTGAATACTGCAGTGGTTGATCCAGCGCTGGCCGATAGCGTGGCCCAGGCCGACTTTATCGAAGGCGTGAATTACGAAACGCCGTGGCTGCAGATCGACAACGTGTTCTACGAAGCCCGTGGGCAGGCCTGGGCGCTGGCGCATTTGCTGCGTGCGATTGAAGTGGATTTCGCCGATGTGCTGGCGAAGAAGAACGCCACCGTCAGCGTGCGCCAGATCATTCGCGAGTTGGAAGCGGCCCAGGAGACTTTGTGGAGTCCGATGATCCTCAATGGCAGCGGTTATGGCCTGCTGGCTAACCATTCGCTGGTGATGGCCAACTACATCTCGCGGGCCAATGCAGGGCTGATTGACCTGCGCCAACTGCTGTCGCAGGGTTAAGCGGTGGCCTGGTCCGAAGCCGAGGTGGCGCACCGCGCCGCCTCTGATGCTGAGCGCATCGCCTGGGTTGACGAGCAGGACCGTCCGCTCGGCGGTGTACTGCGCAGTGAACTGCGCGAGCGGCACTTGCTCGGGCGCGGCACCTACATCCTGTTATTCAACAGTGCCGGCTTGCTGTGCGTGCACCGGCGTACCCTGAGCAAGGCGCTGTACCCTGGTTACTGGGATGTGGCAGCCGGCGGCATGGTGCTCGAAGGCGAGAGCTACGCCGAATCGGCCGCGCGCGAGCTGGCTGAAGAGCTGGGGATCGAAGACGTGCAGTTGGTCGAGCATGCGCATTTCCTCTACGACGCGCCGGAAAGTCGCCTGTGGTGCATGGCCTACTCGGCGGTGTCCGATGCGCCGTTGCGTTTGCAGCCGGAGGAAGTGCTGGAGGCGCGTTTTATCTCCATCGACGAGGTGCTGGCCGAAACCCAGCACCTGCCCTATTGCCCCGATTCGCTGGCCGCCTTGCAGCGCTATCTGGCAGCCACTCGCTAAGCCCTCGATACCGGCCGAACCCCGCGTCAGCCCTGGCTTTGTGCAGGATATCCGGACGTTTTGTTCGGCATCCTGAACAAGGTCGCCAATCCGCCGATTAATGGCGCATTTTTACACTTAGCAGTCGCGGCTTTTGCCGTTACACTGCGCCGCCTTCAAGCCCTGGCCGTGTATCGCCAGGGTGCGCTGCCCCTGCCAGAGTGGGGCTTCGCGGTCGACCCCGAGCACTCAGTCGACCAGTCGCTATCCTGACCCCTTCGAGGACAAACCGGTGGTCAAGAAAGCTTCGTCATTCGCCGCACTCAGCGGCCTGGTGTATTCCACCGACAGCGGCCGGCATTGCCCGGACTGCAGTCAGCCGGTGGATGCCTGCACCTGCAAACAGACCCTGATCCCCGACGGTGATGGCATCGCCCGCGTACGCCGCGAAACCAAAGGTCGCGGCGGCAAGACGGTGACCACCATCAGCGGTGTCCCGCTGGCCGAGGAGCCGCTCAAGGACCTTGCCAGTGCCCTGAAGAAACGCTGCGGTTGCGGCGGTTCGCTCAAGGATGGGGTGATCGAGATTCAGGGTGACCACGTCGAGCTGCTGATGGCCGAGCTGATCAAGCACGGTTTTAAAGCCAAGAAGTCCGGCGGCTGATCCCGTCTTTTCTAAACTTCCTCGGCGGACCTTGGGTCACAGCTGAGTAATCGTCATTTCCAGACTTTAATCTGTACGCGTCTTGGCTGTGCCAAGGCCACTATCGCCAGCAAGGGAGACATCGATGTCTGCACGACGCACACGTAAAGATGACGGCAGCCAGTGGACCGTAGCGGACAGCCGCAGCGTCTATGGTATTCGCCATTGGGGCGCGGGTTACTTCGCGATCAATGACAAGGGCCGTGTCGAGGTGCGCCCGAATGGCCCGCAAAGCACGCCAATTGACCTCTACGAGCAGATTGATGAGCTGCGCTCCAGCGGTTTGTCGCTGCCGCTGCTGGTGCGTTTTCCGGACATTCTGCAAGACCGCGTGCGCCAGCTGACCGGCGCATTTGATGCCAATATCGCGCGTCTGGAATACCAGAGCCCTTACACCGCGCTGTACCCGATCAAGGTCAACCAGCAGGAAGCGGTGGTGGAAAACATCATCGCCACGCAGAACGTCTCCATTGGCCTTGAAGCCGGCTCCAAGCCCGAGCTGATGGCCGTGCTGGCGTTGGCGCCGAAGGGCGGCACCATCGTCTGTAACGGTTACAAGGACCGCGAATTTATCAAGCTGGCGCTGATGGGGCAGAAGCTCGGTCACAACGTATTTATCGTGATCGAGAAAGAATCCGAAGTGCAGCTGGTGATCGACGAAGCGGCCGAGCTCAAGGTCGCGCCGCAGATCGGCCTGCGCGTGCGCCTGTCCTCGCTGGCCTCGAGCAAGTGGGCTGACACCGGTGGCGAGAAGTCCAAGTTCGGCCTCTCAGCGGCGCAGCTGCTATCGGTGGTCGAGCGCTTCCGCGCGGCCAAGCTGGATCAGGGCATCCGCCTGCTGCACTTCCATATGGGTTCGCAGATCGCCAACCTGTCCGACTACCAGCACGGCTTCAAAGAAGCCATCCGCTATTACGGCGAGCTGCGTGGTCTGGGCCTGCCGGTCGATCATATCGACGTCGGCGGTGGCCTGGGTGTGGATTACGATGGCACCCATTCGCGTAACGCCAGCTCGATCAACTACGACATGGACGACTACGCCGGTGTCGTGGTCGGCATGCTCAAAGAGTTCTGCGATGCCCAGGAGCTGCCGCATCCGCACATCTTCTCGGAAAGCGGCCGTTCGCTGACCGCGCACCACGCCATGCTGGTGGTGCAGGTCACTGACGTGGAAAAACACAACGACGAGATCCCCAAGATCGAAGACGTCACCAGTCTGCCGGAAACCGTGCGTTATCTGGTCGAGCTGCTCGGCCCAACCGATATCGAAATGGTCACCGAGACCTACTGGCGCGCCACGCACTATATGAGTGACGTGGCCACTCAGTACGCTGACGGCAAACTTAGCCTGACTGAGAAGGCTTTGGCCGAGCAGTGCTATTTCGCCGTATGCCGCCGCCTGCACAACTCGCTCAAAGCCCGTCAGCGCTCGCACCGTCAGGTGCTGGATGAGCTCAACGACAAGCTGGCCGATAAGTACATCTGCAACTTCTCGGTATTCCAGAGCCTGCCGGACACCTGGGCCATCGGTCAGGTGCTGCCGATTCTGCCGCTCAACCGCCTCGACGAAGAGCCGCTGCGCCGCGCCGTGCTGCAAGACCTGACCTGCGACTCCGACGGCAAGATCCGTCAGTACGTCGATGAGCAGTCGATTGAAACCAGCCTACCGGTGCACGAAGTGCGTGAGGGGGAGGATTACCTGCTGGGGATCTTCCTGGTCGGTGCCTACCAGGAAATTCTCGGTGATATGCACAACCTGTTCGGTGACACCGACTCGGTGAACATTTACCAGAACGCCGATGGCAGCGTGTACCACGCCGGTATCGAGACCCACGACACCATCGAGGACATGCTGCGCTACGTGCACCTGTCGCCGGAGGAGCTTATGAACCACTACCGCGACAAGGTCGCCAGCGCCAAGATCAGCCCGCGCGAGCGCACCCAGTTCCTCGACGCGCTGCGTCTTGGGCTGACCCGTTCGTCCTACCTATCTTCATAAGCTTGCACTGAATACAAAAGGCCCCGCACTGCGGGGTCTTTTGCTATCTGCTGGCGGCGATTAAGCCCCGAGCAGGCTTTGTCCGCATACGCGTAAAACTTGTGCGGTGGCGGCACCCGAGCCGGGCTGGGCGAACCAGGCCACGGCTTCGGCGACGTCCTGCGGCAAGCCGCCTTGGCCCATGGAGTTCATCCGTCGGCCGGCTTCGCGGATGGTCAGTGGGATCGCGGCGGTCATCTGGGTTTCGATAAAACCGGGTGCCACCGCGTTGATGCTGATGCCGCGCTTAGCCAGCGTCGGCGCCCAGGCCTGAGCAAGGCCGATCACGCCGGCCTTGCTCACCGCGTAGTTGGTCTGGCCCATATTGCCGGCGATGCCACTGATCGAGGCGATCAGCACCACGCGGCCGTTGTCGTGCAGCTTGCCAGCGTCCAGCAGGGCTTGGGTCAGCACCTGCGGGGCATTCAGGTTGACGTTGATCACCGAGTTCCAGAAGTCGTCGCTCATCTTCGCCAGGGTCTTGTCACGGGTGATGCCGGCGTTGTGCACGACGATATCGATACCGTCCGGCAGCGCCTCAACAAGCTGCGTGGCAGCATCGGCAGCGCAGATATCCAGGGCCAGGCCGCAGCCACCCAAACGTGCGGCCAGGGCATCCAATGCATCCTTGGCCGGCGGCACATCCAGCAGCACCACCTCGGCGCCGTCGCGGGCCAGGGTTTCGGCGATGGCCGCACCGATGCCGCGCGAGGCTCCGGTGACCAGCGCCTTCTTGCCGGCCAGCGGGCGGGTCCAGTCCTTGACCTGCTCTGCGCAGGCATTTAGGCGCAGCACCTGGCCGGAGACATAGGCGCTTTTCGGCGAAAGGAAGAAGCGCAGCGCGCCTTCCAGCTGCGCCTCGCCACCCTTGCCGACGTAGATCAGCTGCACATTACCGCCACGGCGGATTTCCTTGCCCAGGGAACGGCTGAAACCTTCCAGGGAGCGCTGCACGCTGGCGGCAATCGGGTCTTTCAACGATTCCGGGGCGCGGCCGAGGATTACCACACGCGGGCATTTATCCAGGCCCTTGAACGCTGGCTGGAAGAAGTCGCGCAGCTCGATCAGCTGCTCGAAACGGGTCAGCCCGCTTGCGTCAAACACCAGCGCCTTGAGCTTGGGGCCATGCTCGGCAGTCCAGCGCGGCAAATCAAATTGGCCTTCACGGGCGGCGAACAGGGCGTCGGTCAGCTTGTTGGCAAAGGGCAGCACGGCGCTGGCCAGGCTGCCTTCGCCGCCAATCAGTAGGGCACCGTCGACCGGCCGGCTGCGCCCTGCCATCCAACGCTCCAGCAGCAGCGGCGCGGGCAGACCGAGCGCACTGACCAAACGACGACCTGAGGTGGAGTTGGCAAAGGCGAGATAACGGTCTGACATGAAACGGCTCCTGCGCATGGATCAAAAGTGCGCCCACTCTACGCAGCCCGCAGAAATGCGCAATTGACCGCGCCGCCTGCTGCGCTGGCAAGGCGGCCAATGCCACACTGCGGTAACAAGCTAGCCTGTGCGCCATTCACTTCATCAGGAGTAATCCATGACCCAGCCGCGCCGCGTCGCCATCGTTGGTGGTAACCGTATTCCGTTCGCCCGCTCCAACACCGTCTACGCCACCGCGAGCAACCAGGAGATGCTGACCAGCGCGCTGGATGGCTTGGTCGAGCGCTTCAACCTGCATGGCGAACGCCTCGGCGAAGTGGTGGCCGGTGCGGTACTCAAGCATTCACGCGACTTCAACCTAACCCGCGAATGCGTGCTGGGCTCGCGTCTGGCACCGGAAACCCCGGCCTATGATCTGCAGCAGGCCTGCGGCACCGGGCTGGAAGCAGCACTGCTGGTGGCCAACAAGATTGCGCTTGGGCAGATTGAGTGCGGCATCGCTGGCGGCGTCGACACCACCTCGGATGCGCCAATTGGGGTCAACGAAGGGCTGCGCAAGATCCTGCTGCAGGCCAATCGAGGCAAGAGCACCGGCGAGAAGATCAAGAGCCTGCTGCAGATTCGCCCACGCCACCTGGCTCCGGCCATTCCGCGTAACGGCGAACCGCGCACCGGCCTGTCGATGGGCGAGCACTGCGAGCTGATGGCACAGACCTGGGCGATTCCGCGTGACGAGCAGGACCAGCTGGCCGTGGCCAGCCACCAGAAACTCGCCGCCGCCTACGCAGAAGGCTGGCACGACGATTTGCTTACGCCGTTCCGTGGTCTGACCCGCGACCAGAACCTGCGCGCCGATATCAGCCTGGAAAAACTCGCCACGCTCAAGCCCTGCTTTGAGCGCAGCCCGCGCGGCACCATGACCGCCGCCAACTCGACGCCACTGACCGATGGTGCGTCTCTGGTGCTGTTAGCCAGTGAAGACTGGGCCAAGGCCCGTGGTCTGCCGATCCTGGCTTACTGGAAGGACGGTGAAGCTGCCGCCGTGGACTTTGTCGGCGCGGGCAAGGAAGGCCTGCTGATGGCGCCGGCCTACGCCGTGCCGCGTCTGTTGGCGCGCAACAAGCTGAGCCTGCAGGACTTCGACTACTACGAAATCCACGAAGCCTTCGCCGCCCAGGTGCTGTGCACCCTCAAGGCCTGGGAAGACGCCGACTACTGCAAGACCCGCCTGGGCCTGGATGCGCCACTGGGTTCCATCGACCGGCGCAAGATGAACGTTAAGGGCAGCTCGCTGGCTGCAGGTCACCCGTTTGCAGCCACCGGTGGGCGCATCGTCGCCAACCTGGCCAAGCTGCTCTCAGTGGCGCAGGAAGGCCGTGGATTGATCTCAATTTGCGCCGCTGGCGGTCAAGGTGTGACTGCAATCCTGGAAAAGTAATCAAACAGCGGTACCCGCACGCGGTGCGGGTACTGATGTATGCAACTCCGTGATTTGGAGCGGCCCACGCAGGTGGCGCCGCTCTTTTTTTATGGCTGTTTATTGCTCTCGCGATGGCTCGGCTTCCTGCTTAAGCAGCGCCGCTTTGCGTGCCAGGCCCCAGCGATAGCCGCTGAGGCTGCCGTTGCTGGCGATCACCCGATGGCACGGCACCAGCAGGCCCAGTGGGTTGCTGGCACAGGCGCGTGCCACGGCGCGTGGATGGCTGCCCAGTTGCGCAGCCAGCTCGGCGTAGTTACGCGTCTGCCCCAGCGGAATCTGCTGCAGGGCGCGCCACACCTGCTGCTGAAACGCCGTGCCGCGAATATCCAGTGGCAGCTGGGCGGCGCGCTGCGGTTCGCTGATCTGCGCCAATACCTGGCGCAGGCTATCGCCCAGGCCCGCGTTATCCACATGCAGTTCGGCGGCAGCAAAGCGTTGCTGCAGTTCGCTCAGCAGCGCGGCCGGGTCGTCGCCAAACAGCAGCGCGCAGATGCCTTTAGCGCTGCTGGCCAGCAGCAAGTGGCCGAGCGGGCAGGGTGCGATGCTGTAGCGCAGCCGTTCGCCAGCGGCCTGTTTACGTCTTTGTGCCGGGCTCAGGGATGCGGGCTGCTGATACAACGCGCGGGTGCCGGAGTAGCCGGCGTTTAGCGCGGCATCTAGAACGCTGCCTGCTGCGGGTAACTGTTGCTCCAGACGTGCACGGCGTTGCGCCTCGCTCCAGGCTTTCGGTGTCAGCCCGGTACGCGCCTTGAAGGCGCGCGCTAGGTGCGAAGCGGACAGGCCGATTCGCGCGGCCAACTGTGCGAGGGTCAGCGGCTGCTCACTGTTGTCGAGTAGCTCACAGGCGGCCACCACCAGCGCGTCTAATTGCTCGGCCTGGCTCTGCCCCTGCGGCGAGCAACGTTTGCATGGGCGAAAGCCTGCCGCGGCAGCGGCGTCAGCATCGAGGTGGAAGCTGACGTTCTCCCGCCGGGGCCGCCGTGCCGGGCAACTGGGCCGGCAATAGATACCGGTGCTGTGTACGGCAAACACAAAGCGGCCATCCTGCGTGGCATTGCGGTCGCATATGGCTTGCCAGCAGCGGTCGGCATCGAGCATGGCGCGATCCTCAATAATCATGGGCGGATTGTCGGCTGCGGCTGGCGGTCTGCCAATCCACATCTGACTTTCAAAGCGGCCCAAGCTGCTGCACCGCGACTTAGCCAACCTCGCCTAGACTCTTTGCATCCGCCACGGCGCTCACGCAAGGAGACGGCAATGTTCAGACTGCGCCATATGGGGCTGCTGCTGGTGCTGGCCAGCGTGTGCGCCGCTGCGCAACCGCCGGTGCCCGTGCGGCTCGACACCAGTTTCGAAGAGCCCTACCAAGTAGTGGTCGATGGCCAACTCGGCGGTTTATCGGTCAAGGTGCTGGAATGCATTTTCAACCAACTGCAGCAGCCCTATCAGATTCAGCTGACCTCGCTGCAGCGGGCTCGCCTCAATGTCAGCCGGCAGATTGCCGACGGCTTCTTCAGTTCCGCGCCCAATAGTCTGGTGGATGGCTATGCCGTGCTTTCGGCGCCGCTGCTGATCGAGAAGTGGTACTGGTATGCGCTGGACCCCAGCCTGCTCAACCTGCCCATCTGGGACAAGCAGCTGAGGATCGGCAGCGTACTGGGCAGCAACAGCATGATCTGGCTCGAATCGCGCGGTATTAAAGTTGAACAGAAAGTGCCCCGCCTGGAGCAGCTGGTGGAAATGCTTCGCCATGGCCGTATCAATATGGTGCTGGCTGATAGCAGCGCCATGCACAGCACGCTTGAACAGGCAGAGGGTAAGCAGATGCTGCACGAGCGCTTCGTGCGCTACTCGCCGTTGGGCGTGTATTTTTCCAAGACCTTTCTTGATGGGCACCCGGACTTTCTCAAGGCCTTCAATCGCCAGGTGGAAAGCTGCGCTCCGGCCAGCATAGCGCTCAGTGATGCGGAACAGGCCTATCTGCGCCAGCTGGTCGCACAGCATGTGGCGCGCTGGGGCCTGCATGCTGATCTGCTTGCGGCTTTGCGGGCGGCGAATCAGCGCGAGAACAGCGCGGAGCGGATCCAGGAGCTGGATCGGCAGTGGCGGCGCGAGCGTATTCTTGAAGAAAAACCATTGATCCGGCGCATGCTCAACCTGCAGCCATCCAAGTTGTTAGCCGGTATCGCTCAGCAATATGCCCCGCTGTTTAATGAATTGTTTATCAGTGATGCCAGCGGTCAATTGGTGGCCTTGAGCGAGAGCACCAGTGATTATTGGCAGGCTGATGAGCTGGATTTTCAGCGGGCCGCGTCGCTTCCCCGTGACGAGGTGTATATCGGCGCGATTGAGTATGACGGTTCAACGCAGAGCTTTCAGAGCAAGGTCTCAGCGCCGCTTTACGACCCCGATACCGATGTACTGCTCGGCGTGATCAGCCTGGGCCTGAACATCGAGACGGCTTTCGGTGACAACCTGCCCTGAGCGACAGGATGCCGCGCCGCCGCTATTTGCTGGGCTCAGGCCGTTGTTCCCTACTCAGCAGTGGTTATTGCCAGTCAAGGCTGAGTTCGGCTTGCCAGGCGAAGCGTTCAAAATGCCGACTGACGACCTGTTTCAGGCTTTCCAAGCCTTCGCTGCTGGCGCTTTGCACACTCAGGCGCAAACCGTCGGTCTCGGCATGCAGCAAGGCGAGGCCGCTGTCGAACTCGATACGGCCGTGGTGTTCATCGAAACTTACCGGAATCTTGTGCGCGAAGTGTTTGCATAGCCGGCTGATATAGCGGGCCGGTGCATCCGTGGCGACATAGGCGCTGGCGTTCAGTGGCATCGGGTTCTCCTGATCAAGTGACGGCTTAATAGCCAACGGTAAAGCGTTGGCGCAGGTGATGTGGGCGCTCCAGCTCATCAATGATGGCCACGGCCAAATCGGCGACCGAGATCTGCGCCGGGGCGTCGCCATTCATCAGCAACTGATCGCCGCCGATGCGGAACTGCCCGCTGCGCGCGCCGGGCTGCAGCAGCGCCGGTGGTGAGATAAAGCTCCAGGCCAGTGTGGTTTCACTTTTCAGCAGGTTGAGGGCCTGCCGCGCGCCTTCGGCACCTTCCCTGTATTCGGCGGGGAAGTCCGGGGTGTCGATCAATTGCAGGCCCGGTGCGACATACAGGCTACCTGCGCCGCCGACCACCAGCAGCCGCTGCACATCGGCCTGTTTGCTGGCTGCGATGATCGCCTGGCTGCCCTGGATAAAGCGTTCGCGAATATCCGCCGTGCCCCAGCCGGGATTAAAGGCGTGGATCACTGCGTCATGGCCTTTGAGTTGCTCGGCCAAGGCGTCGGCGTTGTAGGCATCGCCAGCGACGGCATTAAGCGCCGGGTGCTGTGGCAGTTTCGCGGGATTACGAACGATGCCGGTGACCTGATGGCCACGGCCCAGGGCTTCTTGCAGAACAGCTGCGCCAACAAAGCCGCTGGCGCCGATCAGGGCGAGTTTCATGGGGTTCTCCAGGTGCGATTAGGTGAGAGCAATAATCGCAGCTGGGTAAATGGCAGAAAAATAGGCTAAAAAGGCTTTAACTATTAAGCAGGGCTTACGAATGGAGCAGTTAAAGCGCATGGCGGTGTTCGCCACCGTGGTTGATCGAGGCTCCATGGTGGCGGCGGCCGAGGTGTTGGGCATGACCGCATCGGCGGTCAGTCAGCAGATTCGTAAGCTGGAGGACAGCACTCAGGTCAGCCTGCTGCACCGCACCACGCGCAAGCTGACCCTGACCGAAGCGGGTGCGACCTTCTACCAGAGCTGCGCTCAGGTGCTGGCACTGGCGCAGCAGGCCGAACAGCGCCTGGCCGAGTTACGCGATGCCCCGGTCGGCGAGCTGCGTATTGCCGCGCCGGTGGGGTTTTCCGGGCGGCGGCTCAGCGCGGCACTGGCGCCGCTGTTGCAGGCGCATAGCGGGCTGAGCCTCAAGCTGTTTTTTCAGGATGAGCAGGTCGACCTGGTCGAACAGCGCATCGACCTGGCCATTCGTGTCGGCCATCTGGAAGACTCCAGCCTGGTGGCGCGGCATATCGGTGATACACGCATGTTGCTGTGCGCTGCTCCGGCCTATCTGCTGCGCAAACCGCCTATCACTCAGCCTCAGGACCTGATCGGCCTGGACTGGCTGATTTTGCACAGTGACAGTGCGTTCAACTTGCTGGAGCTGCATGGGCCACACGCCCAGGTCGAGAAGCTGCGTGTGGAAAGCCGGGTGGGCTGCAACAACATCCTCGCCGTGCGCCATTTCACCTTGGCCGGTATGGGTGTGTCGCTGCAACCGGAGCAGGAAGTGCTCGAAGAGTTGGCCAATGGCAGCTTGCGTGAGCTACTGCCGCACTGGCGCATGCCGCCGTTTGGTATTTATTTGGTGACACCGCGCCGCGATGCACAACCGGCCAAAGTGCGTTATGCCATCGAGGCGCTGCGGCAGCAGTTATTGGCACCCTGAGGTGCTCACCTGCGTGGTGGGGTGTCGTGGGCTACTGCCACGCGAGGTCCAACTCGCCTTGCCAGGCAAAGCGCTCGAAGTGTGTGGCTATCAGGTGCTTGAGCTTGTTCAGGTCCTGCGGGTTATTACTCAGGACCGTGATATGCAGGCCGGTGCGATCCGCATGCAGATGCGAGAGGCCGAAGGCAAATTCGATGCGCCCGTGGTGGTCACCGAAACTGACGGGCAGCTTGTGCGCAAACTGCGCACACAGGCGGCTGATGTAGCGTGCAGGCGTATCGGTGACGACATGGCTGGAGGCGATGTGCAGCGCGGCGATGCCATTGCAGCGTTTAGGATGCGCGTGGCGCTTGGCGGCCAGACTGCCCACTGCGTTGAGCGCCTGAAGATGTGGCTGCTGGGGCAGGGTGCTGCTGCCAGATTGGGCATGTTTCACAGTTGTTTCCCCCAATCATGCAGGCTCAGGCGAGGCGCCTTCGCGGGGTGGCGGTAAGGGGCCTTGCGCGTGGCATGACCGGCTGGCGAATATACAGCGAATGGGACAGTGTTAAATCCCTTTTGGTTGCATGGCGCGTGTGTTTGTAACACCGGGTTTGCTGCATGTGCACCACTTAACACACCGCCAGGCGGCATGATTGAGCGATTTACTCAGCCTTCGATCGGTCTGGCTGGCGCCAGGTAACGCGGGGTGTGCTGACAGGAGGGTGGGCGCTGCGTAAAGATTGCCGTATAACGGGCGGCAGAGTCGACTTGGGCAACACAGGACCCCTGATTAAAGCTGATGAAGACGCCAAAACGTATTGAGCCCCTGGTCGAAGCCGGGCTGGTCGATGAAGTGATACGCCCGCTGATGAGCGGTAAAGAAGCCGCGGTCTACGTGGTGCGCTGCGGTGAGGAACTGCGCGTCGCCAAGGTCTACAAGGAAGCCAATAAGCGCAGTTTTCGCCAAGCCGCCGAGTACCAGGAAGGCCGCAAGGTACGCAACAGCCGTGATGCCCGGGCCATGGCCAAAGGTTCGAAGTACGGCCGTAAGGGCCAGGAAGATGCCTGGCAGAATGCCGAGGTTGCCGCCTTGTTCCGCTTGGCCAACGCCGGGGTGCGGGTGCCCAAGCCGTATGACTTCCTTGAAGGCGTGTTGCTCATGGAACTGGTCGATGACGGTGAGGGCGACGCGGCTCCGCGCCTCAATGATGTCGACCTGCACCCGGACGATGCCCGCGAATTCCACGCTTTTATGATTCATGAAGTGGTGAAAATGCTCTGCGCTGGCCTGGTGCATGGTGACCTGTCGGAATTCAACGTGCTGCTTGATCCGGGTGGCCCGGTGATTATCGACTTGCCGCAAGCGGTGGATGCGGCCGGCAACAACCATGCGTTCAAGATGCTTGAGCGCGATGTGCGCAACATGGCTGAGTATTTCGGTCAGTTTGCCCCGGAATTGAAATTCACCAAGTACGCCAAGGAAATGTGGGCGCTCTATGAGGCCGGTGAACTGACCCCAGATAGCCCGCTGACGGGTGAATTCGATGACCCGGAAGAAGAAGCCGATATCGATGCGGTGATGCGCGAGATCAAGGCCGCCTTGGCCGACGAAGCGCGCCGTCAGGCGCTGCTGAATGCCGAAGACGAACCCAAAGGCGAAGAGCCACCACCGCCTTGGGCGCAATAGACAGGGCGTGCCGCTGATAAAAAATGCCGCTTACCTGATCAGGTAAGCGGCATTTTTTTGCGCTGAATATCTTGGGCGTTTGTCTGGTTTACAGCCGCGTGGCTTTGAACGTATCGCAGCGGCCGACATCGCCGCCGTCGAAACCGGTCTTGAACCAGCGCACGCGCTGCTCTGAGGTGCCGTGGGTGAAGGAGTCAGGCACCACCTGGCCACGGGCCTGCTTCTGCAAGCGGTCATCGCCGATGGCATTGGCGGCGTTCAGCGCCTCTTCAATGTCGCCTGGCTCCAGCCAGTCATGGCGCTGCTGACCGTGATAGGCCCACACCCCGGCCAGGCAGTCGGCCTGCAACTCCTGGCGTACCAGTAGCCCGTTCGCACCCTCCACCCGTTCGCCGCGTTGGCGGGCCGCGTTGACCTTGGCTGAGACGCCGAGCAGGGTCTGCACGTGGTGGCCGACTTCATGGGCAATCACATAGGCCTGGGCAAAGTCGCCGGCGGCGCCAAAGCGTTGTTCCAGCTCGCGGAAGAACGCCAGGTCGATGTACACCCGCTGATCGCCTGGACAATAGAACGGCCCGACTGCCGAGTTGGCAAAGCCACAGGCGGAATTCACCCCGCCGCGAAACAGCACCAGGGTCGGGTCCTTGTACTGCCGGTTGGCGCCCTGGAAGATTTCCCGCCAGGTGTCCTCGGTATCGCCGAGTACGGCGCGGACGAATTCCGACTGCTCGTCATTGGCGGCAGGCGTTGAGCGTTGCGGCGCGCTGACCGAACCGCCCTGCATGGCTTGCCCGGCCAGCTGGCCGAGGATCTGCATCGGGTCCTGGCCGCTGAGCAGGCCGACGATCACCACGATGGCCACTCCGCCCAGGGTCAGCCCTTTGCCGCCGCCCATGCGTGAGCCGCTGCCGCGCGCATCCACCACGTTGTCACTGCGTCTTCCGCGTTTCCAGCGCATCGCTATCGTCCTGTGTCTGTCGAGCGTGAGTGTCGTCCGCTGCTGTGAGCGGCGCCAATGCAGTGTCACTTATTCAATGGTGGGGTATTCGCTGATCACCCGCTCTGCGCCTTGCTTATCCAGGCCGATGACTTGATAGGCATCGCGCACATTACCGTATTCCATACCTGGTGAGCCGGCTGGCATGCCGGGCACGGCTGCGCCGAGCAGGTCGGGCTGTTTGCGCATTTTGAGAATGTCGGCGGCCGGTACATGGCCTTCAACAAACTGGCCGTTGATCACTCCGGTATGGCAGGACGATAGGCGCGGCGGCACGCCCAGGCGCTGTTTGACCGCACTCATATCGGTTTCTACATGATCAACAACCTTAAAGCCGTTGTCCTGCAGGTGGCTGATCCAGGCCTTGCAGCAACCGCAGTTGGCATCGCGATGCACGTCGATGGTCAGGGGTTCGGCGGCGAAACTCAGGCTGCTGACAAACAGCCCGGCGAGAACAAGCAGCTGGCGCATCGGGTAACTCCTGGCAGGTGAAAGGCTGAGCATAGCGCCGGGCGGCCTTGGGCAACCACCGGCGATTTCCGAATCGGACGGGCGCAGCTTATGCTGCGTGCTCGATTTCAGGGGGAGGGGTGTCCATGTTGTTTGCACGCGCAGTACAGGTGATTCAATTGTTGGCATTGGCGGGGCTGGGGCTGGCCTATTTTGTCCGTCCCCATGAAATGGCCAACCTCAGCGGTATGTTGCTGATGTCGCCAGCGGCCGCCACGGATATGCGGGCGTTCTATGGTGGCTTGCAACTGGGGCTGGCGGCGTTCCTCGGCTTGTCGCTGAGTCGGCTGGACCTGACGCGCGCTGCGCTGACTCTGCTGGTGCTGCTCTACAGCGCGCTGGCATTGGCACGCATTGGCGGGCTGTGGCTGGATGGTGGCGCGCAGCAGACCTTCAATCTCTACGCGCTGCTGTTGGAAGTGGTATCGGCGGGGCTGAGCTATTGGGCGCTGCGCGGCTTGCAGCGCCTGTAGGCTTAACGGCGCTCCAGCAGCACACCCGACTCCATATGGTGGGTGTAGGGGAACTGGTCGAACAGCGCGCAGCGCGTCACCTTGTGGGTGTCATTCAGCTGGGCGATGTTGGCGGCCAGGGTTTCCGGGTTGCAGGAGATATACAGAATGCGCTCGAAGCGCCGGGTCAGTTCGCAGGTGTCCGGGTCCATGCCGGCGCGCGGCGGGTCGACGAATACGCAGCCGAAGTCGTAGCTCTTCAGGTCGATGCCGGCCAGGCGACGGAACGGCCGCACCTCATTCAGTGCCTCGGTCAGCTCTTCGGCGGACAGACGCACCAGGCTGATGTTGTCCACGCCGTTGTCGGCCAGGTTAGCCAGCGCTGCATTCACCGATGACTTGCTGATTTCGGTGGCCAGTACCTTGCGTACGCGGGTGGCCAGCGGCAGGGTGAAGTTGCCATTGCCGCAGTACAGCTCCAGCAGGTCATCCTGGCGTTCGCCAAGCGCGTCATAGGCCCAGGCGAGCATCTTCTGGTTCACTTCGCCGTTGGGCTGAGTAAACGCGCCCTCTGGCTGGCGATAGCTGAAGGTACGGCCGGCGACCTGCAGTTTTTCCTCGACATAGTCTTTGCCGATCACAATGCGCTTGCCCTTGGAGCGGCCGATGATGCTCGCCTGCAAATCGGCCGCCAGCTTTTCGGCTTCGGCTTGCCAGGCTGCATCCAGCGGGCGGTGGTAACACAGGGTGATCAGGCCATCGCCGGCCAGGGTGGTGAGAAACTCGACCTGAAACAGCTTGAAGCTCAGGGCGCTACTGGCTTGCCAGGAGGCCTTCAGGCGCGGCATCAGCGTATTGATCTGCGCGCTGGCGATGGGGAAGTCTTCGAAGAAGATCGGGTTGAGGTTATCGCCGGCCTCGAACATGGCGTAGTGGCGGTCCTCACCCTCGCGCCACAGGCGGAATTCGGCGCGCAGACGATAGCGCTCGCGCGGCGACTCAAATACCTCGGGGGCGGGTGCATTGAACGGCGCCAGCAGCTCGATCAGGCGCTGCTGCTTGTCAGCAAGCTGGGCGGCGTAGGTGGCGGGATCGAACTGGGAACGGCTCATGCGGGACTCTTTTCAAATTAGAGGCGGGTGAGCTATTGCCCACCCGCAAGGTCATCAGGCGAAGTACGCCAGTTTGATCGCAAACAGTACCGAGAGCACCACCAGCGCCGGGTTGAGGTCGCGCCAGCGGCCGGCCAGCAGCTTGATCAGGGTCCAGGCGATAAAGCCGAAGGCAATGCCGTTGGCAATCGAGAAGGTCAGCGGCATGGCCAGGGCGGCAACCACCACCGGGGCGGCGACAGTGAGGTCGTCCCAGTCGATCTGCGCCAGGCTGCTCATCATCAGCACGGCTACAAACAGCAGCGCCGGGGCGGTGGCGAAGGCCGGTACGGCGCCGGCCAGCGGGGCGAAGAACAGCGCCAGGAGGAACAGGATTGCCACCACGCAGGCGGTCAGACCGGTGCGCCCGCCGGCGCTGATGCCCGCAGCGGATTCGATATAACTGGTGGTGGTCGAGGTGCCCAGTGCAGCGCCGGCCATGGTCGCGGTGCTGTCAGCCAGCAGGGCGCGGCCGAGCTTGGGCATCTTGCCGTCCTTGTCCAGCAGGTTGGCCTTCTGCGCCACGCCGACCAGGGTGCCGGATGTGTCGAACAGGTCAACGAAGAGGAAGGCGAAAATAACGCTGAGCAGGCCGATGTCCAGGGCGCCCATGATGTCCAGTTGCAGCAGGGTCGGCATCAGCGAGGGCGGCATCGACACCACGCCGCTGAGCTGCGACAGGCCGAACAGGATCGACAGGCCGGTGACCAGCAGAATGCCGATCATCACCGCACCGGTGACCTGGCGGTAGGCCAGGGCCGCGATGACGAAGAAGCCCAGGCAGGCGAGCATGGCGCCGCCCTGGCTCAGGTCGCCGAGGGTCACCAGAGTGGCCGGGTGGTCGACCACGATGCCGGCGTTCTTCAGCGCGATGATCGCCAGGAACAGGCCGATACCGGCGGCGATACCGGCACGCAAGGCCAGCGGGATGCTGTTGATGATCCATTCGCGGATCTTGAAGATCGACAGCGCGAAGAAGATTACCCCGGAGAGAAACACCGCACCCAGCGCCACCTGCCAGGTGTGACCCATGGTCAGCACCACGGTGTAGGTGAAGAAGGCGTTGAGGCCCATGCCCGGCGCCAGGGCAATCGGGTAGTTGGCCAGCAGGCCCATGATGGCCGAGCCAATCGCCGCTGCCAGGCAAGTGGCAACAAAGACCGCGCCCTTGTCCATGCCGGTTTCGGCGAGCATGTTGGGGTTGACGAAGAGAATGTAGGCCATGGTCAGAAAGGTGGTCAGCCCCGCCAGAATCTCGGTGCGCACCGTGGTGTTATGGGCTTTGAGTTGGAACAGTCTTTCCAGCATGCGGAACTCCCCGTAACGGCTTTTTTGCCGTGTTTATGCAAACCGAAAGCAAAGCACATCCACGCGTGGGTGCATGTTTTTGCTGGCGATCTGGAAAAAGGCGCGCATCATATCAGCTCGTCTGGAAGGGGTGAATTTATGACCGCTCGGACAGTTTATGTACCTGATTTGCAAGGAGCGAAATGATGACTGCACGGGCCCTTATCAGCGTTGCCGATGGTGTCGAAGACCTCGAATGCGTAACCCTGATTGATGTACTGCGGCGTGCCGAAGTCGAGGTGGTGGTGGCCAGTATCGAAAGCCGGCGGATGATCACCTGCGCCCGTGGCACGCGCCTGACGGCCGATACCATGCTGGTAGACGTGCTGGCCCAGCCCTTCGACCTGATCGTCTTGCCCGGCGGCATGCCGGGTGCGCAACACCTGGCCGAGCACGAGCCGCTGGCCGAGCGAGTGCGCGAGCAGGCCAAGGCCGGCAAGTTGTTCGCCGCCATCTGCGCCGCCCCGGCCTTGGCGTTGCAGCACTATGGTGTGCTCAAGCAGCGGCGCATGACTTGTTATCCGGCGTTCAGTGATCGCCTGAGCGGTTGTGTATTTGTCGACCAGCCGGTGGTGGTCGATGGCAACTGCATCACCAGCCAGGGCCCCGGTACCGCCCTGGAGTTTGCCCTGACCCTGGTTGAGCAGCTGTGTGGCAAGGCCGTGCGCAAGCAGGTCGCCGAGGCCATGCTGGTCGGATAACCCGTTAGTCGTGGGTTCGCTCAGGGCCTTGCGGGTGCAGATGATCGCGCTTGGCCAGTTCGGGGAACAGGCGGATCCATATCCCGGTAACCAGAATCGCGCCTACACCGCCGATCAGCACTGCTGGCACCGTGCCAAACCAGGCTGCGCTGACCCCGGCGCGGAAGTCCCCAAGTTGATTGGATGCGCCGATAAACAGGCCGTTGACCGCGCCGACGCGGCCGCGCATCTCGTCTGGCGTTTGCAGCTGCACGAAGGCGCCGCGGATCACCATGCTGATCATGTCCGCCGCACCCAGCACCACCAGCGCCGCCAGGCTGAACCAGAGTGAAGTGGACAGGCCGAAGCCGATGGTCGCCACGCCGAAGATCGCCACCGAAGTAAACATCACCGGGCCGACCCGCCGCTCAATGGGGAAGCGCGCCAGCCACAACGACATCAGCAATGCGCCCACCGCCGGCGCCGAGCGCAGCAGGCCGAGGCCCCAGGGGCCGGCGAGCAGAATGTCCTTGGCAAACACCGGCAGCAGCGCGGTGGCGCCGCTAAGCAGCACCGCCAGCATGTCCATCGACACCGCGCCGAACACGGCAGGGCGGCTGCGAATAAAGCGAAAGCCGGCCAGCAGTGAATCCAGCGAGACCTTCTGTTTCAGCGGTAGCTGGCGCGCCGGCAGGCTGAGCATCAGGCTCAGGGCGCAACCATATAGCAGCACGGCCGGACCATAGACCCAGTGCGTACCGAGCGCATAGAGCAAACCGCCCAGCGCCGGCGCGATGATGGTGGCGGCCTGCATGGCCGAGGCCGACGCGGCCACAGCGGCGGGAAACAGCCCCGGCGGCACTATATTCGGTAGCAGAGCTTGGGTGGTCGGCATCTCAAAGGCGCGGGCGGTGCCGAGCAGAAAGGCAATCATGAAGATCATTTCGCGGCTGATGCTGCCGGCGCTGCTACCCAGCAGCAGGCCCAGGGCAATCAGCCCCTGGGCGCTCTGGCAGAGCGCCGCCACCTTGCGCCGATCGAAGCGGTCGGCGACATGCCCGGTGAGCAGGATAAACAGGATCTTCGGCAGAAATTCGATCAGCCCGACCAGGCCGAGGTCCAGCACGTTGCCGGTCAGCGAATACATCTGCCAGCCAATCGCCACGGTAATCATCTGGAAGCCGCTGGCCGTGAACACCCGGGCGAACCAGAACGCTAGGAATGGACGGTGCTGACGGAGCAGAAGCTGGGGCATGGCCGAAAAGGCTCGAGCGATAACTGGGGGAGGTGCAGCCTAGGGGCTTGGTGTGAGCTTGCACAAGCTGCCAGGGGCAGATTGTGTCTGCGCGCAATGCTTGTGGCAGCCGGTCGCGCGACAATCGACCACAGCTGAACTTGCACCTGCAAACGCTACTCTCTGTACATGCAATGACCCGCGTCAACACCTTCGACGCTCGGTTGTGAGGGCTTTGCACAGCTCGCTAGTTGCCTCACCCAGAACAATAATCCCCCGACTGATTGCTTGTGACTGGCATGTGCGCCCGTGGCCGTGCCCCGTATCACCTGACTGAGGAAACGCCATGTTTGGATTGGAGGCTCTCGACCTCGCCCGAATCCAGTTCGCTTTTACCATCTCCTTTCACATCATTTTTCCGGCCATCACCATTGGCCTGGCCAGTTACCTGGCGGTGCTTGAAGGGCTGTGGCTGAAAACCGGGGAAGAGGTATACCGCGACCTGTACCACTTCTGGGCGAAGATCTTTGCGGTCAACTTCGGCATGGGCGTGGTGTCTGGCCTGGTCATGGCCTATCAGTTTGGCACCAACTGGAGCGCCTTCTCCGACTTTGCCGGTGCGGTCACCGGGCCGCTGCTGACTTATGAAGTGCTTACCGCGTTCTTCCTTGAGGCGGGCTTTCTTGGCGTCATGCTGTTCGGCTGGAACCGCGTCGGCCCGGGCCTGCACTTCTTCTCCACGGTGATGGTGGCGGTCGGCACGCTGATCTCAACGTTCTGGATTCTCGCGTCCAACAGCTGGATGCACACCCCGCAGGGCTTCGAGATCATCGACGGGCGGGTGATTCCGGTGGACTGGTTCGCCGTGGTGTTCAATCCGTCGTTCCCTTACCGCCTGGCGCATATGGCGACGGCAGCATTCCTTGCCACTGCGTTCTTTGTTGGCGCGTCGGCGGCCTGGCACCTGCTGCGCGGCCGTGATAACCCGGCGATCCGCAAGATGCTCTCAATGGCCATGTGGATGGCGCTGATCGTGGCGCCGATTCAGGCGGTGATTGGCGACTTCCATGGCTTGAATACGCTCAAGTACCAGCCGGCGAAGATCGCGGCGATCGAAGGCCACTGGGAAAATCATGGTGATGAGCCGACCCCGCTGATCCTGTTCGGCTGGCCGGATATGGAAGCCGAAGAAACCCGCTTCAAGATCGAGATTCCCGCCCTCGGCAGCCTGATCCTGACCCACAGCCTGGACAAGCAGGTGCCGGCGCTCAAGGAGTTCGCCAAGGAAGATCGGCCTAACTCAACCATCGTGTTCTGGACCTTCCGGATCATGGTCGGCCTGGGCATGCTGATGATCCTCACCGGTCTTTGGGGCCTGTGGCTGCGCAGCCGCGGCAAACTGTTTCAAAGCCGGCCGTTCCTCCATCTGGCCGTGTGGATGGGCCCGTCGGGGATCATCGCCATCCTCGCTGGCTGGTACACCACGGAAATCGGTCGTCAGCCCTGGATCATCCAGGGGCTGATGCGCACCGCCGATGCCTCGTCCGGGCACAGTTTTGCGCAGATGAGCCTGACCCTGATTCTGTTTGTGGTGGTGTATTTCGCCCTGTTCGGCGCGGGTATCAGCTACATGATGCGCCTGGTGCGCAAAGGCCCGATCACCGACGAAGGCAAGGAACCCGCTGAAGGCGGCCCAGGCCAGAAACGCACGCCGTCCCGTCCGTTGTCCGCACCCGAAGAGGGCTTGGACGAGGGCGAAACCGACTCACTGGCTGAGAGGAATTGAACATGGGCATTGATCTCTCGCTGATCTGGGCCGTGATCATCGCCTTCGGGGTGATGATGTATGTGGTCATGGACGGCTTCGATCTGGGCATCGGCATCCTCTTCCCCTTTGTCAAAAGCGAAGGCGAGCGCGATGTGATGATGAACACCGTGGCGCCGGTCTGGGACGGTAACGAAACCTGGCTGGTGCTCGGTGGCGCGGCGCTGTTCGGCGCCTTTCCGCTGGCCTACGCGGTGGTGCTCAGCGCGTTGTACCTGCCGCTGATCTTTATGCTGCTGGGGCTGATTTTCCGCGGTGTGGCCTTCGAGTTCCGCTTCAAGGCCAAGGCCGCCAAGCGGCACCTCTGGGACAAAGCATTTATCGGCGGCTCACTGACCGCGACCTTCTTCCAGGGCGTGGCGCTGGGGGCCTATATCGACGGCTTCAAGGTGGTCGATCGGGTCTATGTCGGCGGCGCGCTGGATTGGCTCACGCCGTTCTCACTGTTCTGCGGCCTGGCGTTGATTGCCGCTTACGCTTTGCTCGGCTGCACCTGGCTGATCATGAAGACCGAAGGTCGCCTGCAGCTGCAGATGCACGATATGGCGCGGCCGCTGGTATTCGTGCTGCTCGGCGTCACCGGTATTGTCAGCTTGTGGACGCCACTGGCCCATACGGAAATTGCCGAGCGCTGGTTCAGCCTGCCGAATATCTTCTGGTTTATGCCGGTGCCGCTGCTGGTGCTGCTGTGCACTTGGGCGCTGCTGCGCGCGGTGGCGCGCAACGCCAACTATTCACCGTTTCTGCTGACGCTGACGCTGATCTTCCTCGGCTACAGCGGCCTGGGCATCAGCCTGTGGCCGAATATCATCCCGCCGTCGATCAGCATCTGGGAAGCCGCCGCACCGCCGCAGAGCCAGGGTTTTATTCTGGTTGGGGCGCTGTTCATCATTCCCTTCATCCTGATGTACACCGCCTGGAGTTATTACGTGTTCCGCGGCAAGGTCACTGAAGAAGATGGCTATCACTGAGGCTCGGCTCCGGTCTGCTGCGCGTCGGCCCTGCGGCGTTAAAAACAGGCTCGGAATGCTCATGTACAAAAGTACACTCCGCTTCCTCGCCTGTTTTTGCCTTGCAGGACTCTAGCTCGCGAGACCTCAAGTAAGTTATGAGGGCGCAAGATGAATGACGTAGAAGAGAAAAAGCCGCTGTGGCAACGCCTCGGCTGGTTGGTAGCAATCTGGGCCGGCAGTGTGCTGGCCCTGGGGGCGGTGTCCTATCTGCTGCGCCTGTTTATGCAGGCGGCTGGGATGGGCACGCCGTAACGGCGTGGCTTATTTGATCGCTTTAAGCACCACAAACTTCGGCGTCGCCGCCACCTGTTCGACACCACGGAATAGCCGTTTCAGCTTGGCGTGGTAGCCCAGGTGGCGGTTGCCGACTATCCACAGCTCGCCGCCGGTCACCAGCGCGGCGCGGGACTGCTGGAACATGCGCCAGGCGAGGAAATCGCCGACCACCTGTTGCTGGTGGAACGGCGGGTTGCACAGCACCAGATCCAACGAATCCTCCGCCTGCTCAGCTAAACCATCGCCGGCGCGAATCTCTACCAGGCGCTCACCCAGTGCCGTACGCCAGTTTTCTTCGGCGGATTGCACCGCCATGTAGGACTCATCGACCAACGTCAGCTCGGCCTGCGGGCTGCCCAGTGCATAGGCAATGCCGAGTACGCCGTTGCCGCAGCCGAGATCTGCTACGCGCAAGCGGCTGAGGTGTTTGGGCAGGTGCGGGAGAAAGGCGCGGGTGCCGATATCCAGGTCTTCGCGGCAGAACACATTGGCGTGGTTGAGCAGCTCGATAGCCGGCTTTTCCAGGCGATAACGCGTCGGGTAGGGCGATACGGGTGTGGGTTTGGGCTCTGGTGTGGCAAACAGCAGGCGGGCTTTTTTCACCGCCAGCGAGGCTTGCACCGGGCCGATATATTTCTCCAGCAGATCACCGGCAGCACGCGGCAGGTGCTTGACCATGGCGGCGGCAATCACCTGCGCAGTTGGGGCGAGCTGGCCGTGCAGGCGAATTAGTTGCTCCTCCAGCAGCGCCAGGGTTTTCGGTACGCGAATCAGCACCACATCAAACGGCCCCTGAGCAACTGCGCTGGCCGGTACAAACTTCACGGCATCCGCCGGCAACTGATTGCGCAGCAGGTTGACCTGCAAACCCAGGTGGCCGAGGTGTGAGTCGCCACTGCTGGTCACGTGCGCCTGCCCAGCGAGGCTGGCTGCCATGGCACCGAAGCTGTCATTCAGCACCAATACGCGCGTGCTGCTCGTCAGCCCTTGTTCATGCAGATGGTTGAGCAGGTATTCGTCCGCCGCATCGAACGCCTGCAGCGGCTCGTGGGGCTGGTCGGGTTGGCGAAGGAGGTCGAGTTGGGCGAACGGGGTGCTGAACACAGGCATGGAAAACTCGGGTGGCAGGCCGCAAGGGCGCTATAAAAAGTGCAGTTGGTCGCTATTGTCGGTGCAAGTGGCGGAAAAGTCTCGGAACTGAGAGCTGGTTCAGCAAATCGCAGTTGTGCCGCGCGCGGCTTTACCGAAGAATGCCGCCCCCTTGTGGATCTGCTCAGTCGTGTCTGATACCCGTCAGTCAGCCAGCATGAGTCAGCAAGGTCGGCATTCAAATAATAACCAGGCCCCGAGCACTACGCCCGGCTGCGATCTGGTAGCGCCTGATGATCAGGACCGTGCAGCACTCTGCCGCGTCCACCGAATCATCCATAGCCCACACCCCCACTCAATGAGGCCTGCCCATGCAGGCGTCACGGCGTTCTATTTGCAAAAAGGTATGTCCATGTTCAAGTCCCTGCTGTCTTTAACCTTCAGCGTATTGCTGGTCGCGGCAAGCCCGGCCCTGGCAGAAGGCACGGCGCCCATCGTGATCAAGTTCTCCCATGTGGTGGCCGAGGACACCCCCAAGGGCAAGGGTGCACTGCTGTTCAAAAAATTGGTCGAAGAGCGCCTAGCCGGGCAGGTCGCGGTTGAGGTTTACCCGAACTCGACGCTGTTCGGTGATGGCGAGGAGATCAATGCACTGCGCGAGGGCAAGGTGCAGATGCTGGCGCCGTCGCTGTCCAAGTTCGAGGCGTACACCAAGCAATTGCAGGTGTTCGACCTGCCGTTCCTGTTCGACGACCTGGAGGCGGTCAAACGCTTCCAGAAGCGTGACAAGAGCCGCGAGTTGCTGCACGCCATGTCCAACCAGGGCATCTATGGCCTGGCCTACTGGAACAACGGCATGAAGCAGCTGACCGCTAACCGTGAGCTGCGCAAGCCCGAGGATGCCAAGGATCTGGCCTTCCGTATTCAACCCTCGTCGGTGCTGCAGGCACAATTTGGCCAGCTTGGCGCCAAGACCGTGAAGATGCCGTTCGCCGAGGCGTTCAAAGCGCTGCAGGCCGGCACCATCCAGGGCACCGAAGGCCCCTGGTCGAATATCGCCAGCCAGAAGGTCGACACCGTGCAGCCGTTTATCAGCGAGCTTAATCACGGCTCGCTGAGCTATATGCTGATCAGCAGCAAGGAGTTCTGGACCAGCATCCCCTACAAAACCCGCACCGAGCTGGAAGCGATCATCGATGAAGTGTCCTTCTCGGTGAATAAGGATGCCGAAACGCTGAACAACAA
Organism: Pseudomonas sp. WS 5011; assembly: GCF_012985775.1. Lineage (NCBI taxonomy): Bacteria > Pseudomonadati > Pseudomonadota > Gammaproteobacteria > Pseudomonadales > Pseudomonadaceae > Pseudomonas > Pseudomonas sp. WS 5011. The sequence goes on along the minus strand of NZ_JAAQXA010000008.1, from coordinate 22,165 downwards.
TGATCGCGAGCGCATCATCGCCGCCGGCCATGCCCAAGTGGTCACCCTTACGGCCGATGAGCGTGCCGCCTGGCGCACGGCGCTAAGCCCGCTGTGGAAGACCTACGAAGCCGAAATCGGCGCCGATGTGTTGCGCGCCGCGCAGGCAGTCAATCGCCGCTAAGAACCGGTTCTTAGCGGTAAAGGCCAAGAGTCCCCAAGTTTTGCCGGTGTTTGTATGACCGGCGTTGCGTCACACTGGGTTTATGCAATCCGCATAAACCCGGTGTTCGCATGACCAGTGACGACAAGTACACGCGGCAAACCCTTCGCTCTATTCAGGTCTGGTCGCCCAGCCTGTTCAGCCTGCGCTGTACGCGTGATGCGGGCTTTCGCTTCCGGGCCGGACAGTTTGCCCGTCTCGGCGTAGCCAAGGCCGATGGCTCGGTGACCTGGCGGGCCTATTCGATGGCCTCGGCGCCCCATGATGAGTTTCTTGAGTTCTTCTCCATCGTCGTGCCAGGCGGCGAGTTCACCTCCGAGCTGAGTCGGCTAAAGGTCGGCGACAGCCTTTTGGTAGAGAAACAGGCGCTGGGCTTTCTCACCCTCGACCGCTTTGCCGATGGTCGTGACCTCTGGCTGCTGGCCAGCGGCACGGGGCTCGCGCCGTTTCTATCGATTCTGCAGGGCTTGGAAGTGTGGCAGCACTTCCAGCGCGTGGTGTTGGTGTACAGCGCGCGCACGGCCAGTGAGCTGGCTTATCAGTCCCTGATTCATGGGCTGATGCAGCAGGAACATTTGCAGGAATACGCCGATCGTTTCACCTATCAGCCGCTAGTCACCCGCGAGCAGGTGCCCGGCTGCCTGCATGGGCGTATCACCACCTTACTGGACAGTGGCGAGCTGGAGCGGTCGGCGGGGCTGAGCCTGGATCCTGAGCATTCGCGGCTGATGATCTGCGGCAACCCGCAGATGATCGACGACACCCGCGCGCTGCTCAAGCAGCGCGGCTTGCAGCTCAGCCTGACCCGACGGCCGGGGCAGGTGGCGGTGGAGAACTACTGGTAGCGCTTATTCCTCGCGGATGGCCTTGATCCGGTGCTCCCAGCGGCGCTTGGCGAAGCGGCGCATATTCGGGATGTCGTCGGTTTCGTCGAGGATCGGCTTGCCGATGATGGTTTCCATGATGTCCTCCATGGTCACCAGGCCGCGCCAGCTGCCGAACTCGTCATACACCAGGCACATGTGCTGACGCTCATGCATCATCTGCGTCATCAGGTTTTCGACGTTCATGCTGTCGGAAACCACCTTGAGCGGTTTGAGGATGCTGGACACCGGCGCTTCATCCGCCTCGGCGCCCAGGGCGTCATAGCGGAACACCACGCCCAGTGGTGCTTCATCCTCACCGATAACCGGGTAGCGGGAGAACTGGCTTTCCTTCACGCGCGCCTTGAACGCACTGAGCGTGTCATCGGGTGCAGCAAACTCGCAGACAATCCGTGGCGTCATGATGTCGCGAAGCTTGATTTCATGCAGGTCGAGGATGTTGCTGATAACCCGTTGTTCGTCTTCATCGAGCTTGCCCACCTCGCGGCCGAGCAGGGTCAAGGCTTTGATCTCCTGACGTATGTCGTGCTCAGGCTCTTTGCCGCCAAATAGCCGCATGATCATGTCGGACATGAAGATAAACGGCTTGAGCAGCAGGATCATGCCGCCCAGCAGGCTCGGCAGGAATGGCGCCAGGGTTGGCCAGTAACGCGCACCAATGGTCTTGGGCAGGATTTCCGAGAGGACCAGAATCAGCAGCGTCATCACTGCTGAGGCAATGCCCAAGTAGCCGTCGCCAAACACGACTGTGACCTGCGCACCCACGCCGGTAGCGCCAACTGTGTGGGCCACGGTGTTCAGCGTAAGAATGGCGGCCAGAGGCTGGTCGATCTTGTCTTTAAGCCCCTTCAAACGCTCGTAGAGCTTAGGCCTGGTCGCTTTTTGCTGGGCGATATAGCTAGGCGTCAGGGACAGCAGCGCCGCTTCAAGAATCGAACAGATAAAGGATACGAGGATGGATAGAACTGCAAACGCAATCAGGAGGGTCATTGAGGGGGAAAAGTAGCCAAGGGGAGGCTAATTTACACGAACGTGCGTTAGCCCAACGTTCTGTCCTGCAACAAATCATGTACGGGAGGGCCCTCGGCCCTCCACACGGGGCGTCAGTCTCGGCTTTGTTGCGACTTGAGCAAGTCGCGGATCTCGCTCAGCAGTTCCTGATCCTTGGTCGGTGGGGCCGGTGCTGCGGGTGCCGCTTCTTCTTCGCGCTTGAGTTTGTTGAGCACCTTGATGCCCATGAAAATGGCGAATGCGACGATCAGAAAATCGAGCACGGTCTGGATAAATTTGCCGTAGGCCAACACCACAGCAGGCAGATCGCCTTCGGCAGCCTTCAGGGTGATGGCCAGATCAGTGAAGTCCACGCCGCCAATCAGCACGCCCAGCGGTGGCATCACCACGTCACCAACAAAGGACGAGACGATCTTGCCAAAGGCCGCGCCGATGATGATGCCTACGGCCATGTCGACCACGTTGCCCTTGACCGCAAAGGCTTTGAATTCACTGATTATGCTCATGCTGCGTTCTCTGGTAGGTGAGGTTGCGCTGAGTGTAATCCAGCACGCTCCGCTTGCCAGCTACTTATCAGCCCGGGTAATGGACTTCGGGCAGCGACTCGAACGCAGGTTTAGCCAGCAGGTAGCCTTGGAACAGTTCCACCCCCATGTCGCGTAATGCGTGCAGTTCACCGATGCTTTCGATGCCCTCGGCAATCACCCGGATATTCAGTTTGCGGCACATCTGCAGGGTCGCTTCGACCAGAATCTGCCGCACGCTGTCTTGCTCGATATTGCGGATCAGCTGCATGTCCAGCTTGATCAGGTCAGGCTGAAAGTCGGCCAGCAGATTGAGCCCGGCATAACCGGCGCCGAAGTCATCAATCGCCGTCATAAAGCCCTGTTTGCGGTACGCGCGCAGAATGCCGGTGAGGTGATCGATATCCAGCACCTGCTCCTGTTCGGTGACCTCGAAGATGATCCGCTCCAGCGGGAAGTTGAATCGCGAAGCGGCCTCCAGCGTGGCGCGGATGCAGGTCTCGGGTTTGTACACCGCGTTGGGCATGAAGTTGATCGAGACCATGGCAGGCACTTGCAGCTTGGCTGCCCATTCCAGGGCCGTAATTCGGCAGGCTTGGTCGAACGGATACAAATTATCCGCGTTGAGCTTGCTCAGCAGGCTGCCAGCGGACTCACCGTTTTTGCCGCGCACCAGCGCCTCGTGGGCGAAAATGGCGCCCGTACTCAGGTTGATAATGGGCTGAAAGGCCATGCTGATGGGGAAATCCAAGCTTTGGCCGTCACGGCAAGCCGAACATCCTGATGTCGTACTCATAACCTGTTCTCGTAAGTGGTTCCTGATGCTTGGGCAAAGATAGCAGAAGTAGCTCTCCATCCGTGCAGCTGGACCGTTTCGGCAGAGCCCGCGCTACTGGGCTAGGCTCAAGGGGAATCCGCCACGAGGATGCCGTTATGCCACTGGAACATCATCCGCTGCACCGCGAGTTTCCCGAGTTCAAGACGCAGCTGCATACCTTGCTGTCCAGCAATGGCCATTTCGCTCGCTTGGTCGAGGAGTATGAAGAGCTGGATAAGCGCATCTATGAGGCGGAGAGTGGGCGGGTGGCCATGGATGAGATGCTGCTGCTGGGCCTGAAGATGCAGCGCGTCAGCCTCAAGGATGAATTGGCCGATTTTCTTAGCAGCGCGTAATAACGGTATTGCTTTGATCCGGGTCAAGTGCGGGGCCCGGTTCGAGGGATAGTCTGCAAACAGTGACTATCTCAGAGGGCTACCCGCATGCACGTTGAACACCATCCGCTGATCAAGGATTTCCCCGAACTGCGCGGCGCGCTGCATGAGCTGCGTCTTGGTGATGCCAACTTCGCCCGCCTGGCGGACACCTACGAAACCCTGGATAAACGCATCTGCCGGATCGAGGCGGGCAGCGAACTGCTGGCTGATGAGGCGCTGCTGGCCCTCAAGCAGGAGCGGGTTGGCCTCAAGGATGATCTCGCGCGCCGGCTGAAACGCGCTGCCGGGCAATGTTGTGGCTGTGGTAACGGTTGCAAGGGATAGCTGTGCGGGACTGTAAATATATCCAGCTATTTCGTATGATCCGGGCTCAGCGTTTATAGGAGTCCGGCATGGCCAAGGCCAAGCGCATGTATGGCTGCACCGAGTGCGGCGCCACCTTCCCGAAATGGGCCGGCCAGTGCGGCGAATGCGGGGCCTGGAATACCCTGGTGGAAACCCTGCTTGAAGCCAACGCAGCCACCCCCAGCGGCCGCGCCGGTTGGGCGGGTGATCAGGTGCAGATCAAGACCCTGGCCGAGGTCAGCGTCGAGGAGGTACCGCGTTTCTCCACGGCCTCTGGTGAGCTGGATCGCGTGCTGGGCGGCGGTCTGGTGGACGGGTCGGTGGTGCTGATTGGCGGCGACCCTGGCATCGGCAAGTCGACCATCCTGCTGCAGACCCTGTGCAATATCGCCACGCGCTTCCCCGCGCTGTATGTCACCGGTGAGGAATCCCAGCAGCAGGTAGCCATGCGCGCCCGCCGCCTGGGCTTGCCGGAAGACAAGCTCAAGGTGATGACTGAAACCTGCATTGAAAGCATCATCGCCACCGCGCGGGTGGAAAAGCCCAAGGTGATGGTGATCGACTCGATCCAGACCATCTTTACCGAGCAGCTGCAGTCGGCTCCTGGCGGTGTCGCCCAGGTGCGCGAAAGTGCGGCGTTGCTGGTGCGCTTTGCCAAGCAGAGCGGCACGGCGATTTTTCTGGTCGGCCACGTGACCAAGGAAGGCGCACTGGCCGGGCCGCGTGTGCTCGAGCATATGGTCGATACTGTGCTGTATTTCGAAGGTGAGTCCGATGGCCGTCTGCGCCTGCTGCGCGCGGTGAAGAATCGCTTTGGCGCGATCAACGAGCTGGGCGTGTTCGGCATGACCGACAAGGGCCTGAAAGAGGTCACCAATCCTTCGGCGATCTTCCTCACCCGGGCCCAGGAAGAAGTGCCCGGCAGCGTGGTGATGGCCACCTGGGAAGGCACCCGGCCGATGCTCGTGGAGGTGCAGGCGCTGGTCGACACCAGCCATATGGCCAACCCGCGCCGCGTCACCCTGGGCCTGGATCAGAACCGCTTGGCTATGCTGCTGGCCGTATTGCACCGGCATGGCGGTATCCCGACCTATGACCAGGACGTGTTTCTTAACGTGGTGGGCGGGGTCAAGGTGCTGGAAACCGCATCCGACCTGGCGCTGATGGCGGCAGTCATTTCCAGCCTGCGCAACAAGCCGCTGCCGCATGACCTGTTGGTGTTTGGCGAGGTCGGCCTGTCTGGCGAGATTCGCCCAGTGCCGAGCGGCCAGGAACGTCTGAAAGAGGCGGCCAAACACGGCTTCAAGCGCGCCATCGTGCCCAAGGGCAATGCGCCGAAAGATCCGCCGCCAGGGTTGCAGGTGATTGCTGTGACGCGCCTGGAGCAAGCGCTGGATGCGTTGTTCGAGTAAGAACCTGTTTACGATCTGCTGCGCGTTGGCCATCCGGCGTTAAAAACAGCCTCGGAGCCGCTTGCGGCTAACGCGCTTTAGCGCGACCCGAAGGGCGAGTGAAACGAGTCATGCTCATTTACAGCTCGTAAACTGCGCGTGATTCGCTTCGCTCACCCTGCGGGTCAGCCGTTGGCTGTTACTCCGCTGCGCTGCGTTTCTCGGCTGTTTTTGCCTTGTCTGGCTCTAGCTCGCGAAATCGTAAACACGTTCTAAATCTGCTCAGGCAGGATGAAAAAAGGAGGCCGAGGCCTCCTTTTTTATTCGTCTTCGCCAAGCGCGGCGAGTTCGCGTTCCAGCAGGCTGTCGTCGCCGAGATTGAGCTCCACCAGGCGGCGCAGGTGGCTGATCGAGTCGAGGTCGATATGCCGGCAGACAAAACCGAGCAGGTCAGACTGAGTACGTGTCAGCACCACTTCCATCCGCACACGGGTGTCATCGGCCAGTTGGATATTGGCCTCGAATGGCTGATTAGGGTCGCCATTCCAACCGTTAGGGCGCTTGATTAGCAGACCTTTCAGCGACACGTCATGCAGTTCGACCGCCCAGCGTCGTTCCCCTTGCACGATCTCGGTGGGGGCGTCGAAAGCGATGCGATGAAAGCGCCGACGCTCATTGGCTGTTTCGCTCATGCAAAGAAACTCCTGCGAGGTTTTATCCACTATAGCCAAGGCTGCTGTCGCTGGCTTGGTTTTATCTCTGCTGAGGGTGGTTCGGCAGTTATAAAAAAGCCCGCCAGGAGGCGGGCTTTTCAGCAGCAGCCGATGTTTAGTTGCCGTAAACCGGGAACTTGGCGCAGACCGCTTTGACTTGCTCGCGCACGCGCGCTTCGACCGCTTCGTCGCCCAGGTTTGCGAGGATCTCGCAGATCCAGCCAGCCAGTGCGCGGCACTCGTCTTCCTTGAAGCCGCGGGTGGTCACGGCTGGGGTGCCGATGCGCAGGCCGGAGGTGACGAACGGCGAACGTGGATCGTTCGGCACGCTGTTCTTGTTCACGGTGATAAAGGCACGACCCAGAGCGGCGTCGGCATCTTTACCAGTGATGTCCTGCTTGATCAGGCTGAGCAGGAACAGGTGGTTCTCAGTACCGCCGGAAACCACGTCGTAGCCGTTCTCGATAAACACGCTGGCCATAGCCTGGGCGTTCTTGATCACTTGCTGCTGGTAGGTCTTGAACTCAGGCTGCAGGGCTTCCTTGAAGCACACGGCCTTGGCGGCGATGACGTGCTCCAGCGGGCCGCCTTGGCCGCCTGGGAATACCGCGGAGTTGAATTTCTTCTCCAGCGCTTCGTTGGCGCGAGCCAGTATCAGACCGCCGCGCGGGCCGCGCAGAGTTTTGTGAGTGGTGGTGGTAACCACGTCGGCGAACGGCACCGGGTTCGGGTAAACGCCAGCGGCGACCAGACCGGCCACGTGTGCCATGTCGACAAACAGGTAAGCGCCCACTTTATCGGCAATGGCGCGGAAACGTGGGAAGTCCAGTACCTGCGAGTAGGCGCTGAAGCCGGCAATGATCATCTTCGGTTTGTGTTCAACAGCCAGGCGCTCAACTTCGTCATAGTCGATCAGGCCGGCATCGGTGATGCCGTACTGCACGGCGTTGTACATTTTGCCGGAGAAGCTGACGCTGGCGCCGTGGGTCAGGTGGCCGCCGTGTGCCAGGCTCATGCCCAGTACGGTGTCACCGGTTTCCAGCAGGGCCAAATACACGGCGCTGTTGGCTTGCGAGCCGGAGTGCGGCTGGACGTTGGCGTAATCGGCGCCGAACAGCTCCTTGGCGCGGTCGATGGCCAGCTGCTCAACGATGTCGACGTATTCGCAACCGCCGTAGTAACGCTTGCCTGGATAGCCTTCAGCGTACTTGTTGGTCAGTACCGAACCCTGGGCTTCCATCACTGCTGGGCTGGTGTAGTTCTCCGAGGCGATCAGCTCGATGTGATGTTCCTGGCGCTGGGCTTCTTGCTCCATCGCGGCAAACAATTCGGCGTCATAACGGGCGATAGTCAAATCACGGCTGAACATAGCATTCCCCTGAGAAAATCAGCTGGGCGGTAGAAAGAGGGGGCGAATTCTACCTCATCCGCACTAAACAGGCATATGAAGCGTGGTCATCTGACGGACAAGCGGGGCTCATGTACGCCGGCGATTCAGCTCAGCATAAACAGGGCGGTGCCGGTAAACAGCGCGGTGAACTGGTGGGCCGGCATTGGCCTGCCCAGCAGGAAGCCCTGCACTTCGTCGCAGTCGTGGCCACGCAGGAAATCCAGCTGGGCCAGGGTTTCCACACCTTCGGCGATTACCGTGAGGTTCAGGCTATGGGCCATGGCGATGATCGCGCGCGCGATTTGTCCGTCCTGTTCGCCATGCGGCAGGCCGTCGACAAAGCTGCGGTCGATCTTCAGCACGTCGATCGGGAATTGTTTGAGGTAGTTCAGTGAGCTGTAGCCGGTGCCGAAATCGTCGATGGCGATAAACACCCCCAGCTGCTTCAAGCTGCTCAGGGTTTGCATGGCATTGGCCACATCTTCCATCAGGATGCTTTCGGTCAGTTCCAGCTCCAGGCAGGCGGCGGGAACACCGCTCTGTTCAAGAATCTGCGCAATCCGCTGATGCAGGTCGCCTTCGGCAAACTGGCGTGCTGAGAGGTTGACCGAAATCTTCGGCACACGAATCTTCGCCTCGTGCCATTCGGCCAGTTGCCTACACGACTCGCGCAGCACCCAGTCGCCAACCTGGACCACCAGGCTCAGTTCTTCGAGTACCGGAATAAAGTCACTCGGCGGCACCAGGCCGCGCTGTGGATGCTGCCAGCGCAACAGCGCTTCGGCGCCGGTCAGGCGTTTGCCATCGCCGGAGAACTGCGGTTGGTAGAACAGCTTGAACTCGCCCTGTTCGAGGGCGTGGCGCAGGTCGCTTTCCAGCTCCAGGCGCTGCAGGGCGCTGGCGTTCATGTCGGCCTGGTAGAACTGGAAGTTGTTCTTGCCGCGTTCCTTGGCGTGGTACATCGCCGTATCGGCGTTCTTCATCAGCTGGCTCAGCTCGTTGCCATCCTGCGGACTCAGGGCGATACCGATACTGGCGGTAACGAAGAACTCGCGGCCTTCGAGGATAAACGGCTGCGCCAGGCTGGCGAGAATCTGCTCGCCAACGTGGATTGCGCGGGTCAGTGCGCCTTCACGCTGCGCCTGGGATTGCAGCAGCAGGGTGAACTCGTCGCCGCCCATGCGCGCCACGGTGTCGTCGCTGTCCACGCAGGCGCGCAGGCGCACGGCGACTTCCTTGAGCATGCGGTCGCCGGCGGCATGGCCGAGGGAGTCGTTGATCGGCTTGAAACGGTCGAGATCGAGGAACATCAGCACCACCCACTCCTGATGCCGTTCACCGTGCTGCAATGCACTGTGCAGGCGATCCTGGAACAGGGTGCGGTTGGGCAGCTGGGTCAGGGCGTCGTAATACGCCAGGCGGTGGATACGCTGCTCGCTAGCCTTGCGCTCGCTGATATCGCTGAAGAAGCACACGTAGCTGACCAGGTCGCCTTCATCGTCCTTGACCGCAGTGATACCGACCCAGGCCGGGAATTTCTCACCGTTCTTGCGCTTGAGCCACACCTCGCCCTCCCAGCTGCCTTGCTGGTTGAGCTGTTTGATCACATAGGCCAGATGGCTGGCTTGCTGAGTGTCTGCAGTCAATACGCTCGGCAGCTGGTCAAGAATCTGCTTGGAGCTGTAGCCGCTGACCCGGCTGAAGGCGTTGTTGACCTGGACGATATAGCCCGCCGGGTCAGTGACCAGAATGGCCGCCGTGGAGTGCTCGAATACCGTGGCGGCCATGCGCAGGTCTTTTTCGGCGCGGCGCTGCAGGCTGATGTCGCGACCAACACCTAGCAAGCCTTCGAAACGGCCGCTGTCATCCCACATTGGCACCAAGCGCAGTTCCACGGGGATTTTCTGGCCATCCGCACGCAAGGCGTCAAAGACGAACAGTTGCGGCAGAAATTCGGCGCGCAGTTCGGCTAGGCGCTGCGGGTCACCGAGGGCGTTGCGCACACGGTCGAGCAGGGCGTAGAAACCGCTGAGCTGACGCGGGTTGGTAGCCAAACTCTGGAAGCCGTTGGCCAGCGCCCACTCGCTGTCATAGCCAAGCACCGGCATCACCGATGGGCTGACATAGTTGAGTTGCAGCTGGGCATCGGTGGAGAAGATCACGTCGCTGATGCTTTCCGCCAGCAGGCGATAGCGTTGCTCGCTGGTGCGCAGAGACTCGCTGTGGGTGATCTGTTCGGTGATGTCCTTGGCCACGCCAATCAATCGGCTGACCCGGCCCTTGGCATCGCGCGCCAGGGCCTGCTCGCGGATATCGAACCAGTGCCAGCTGCCATCGCGGTGCCTCCAGCGCAGCTCGAACTGCATCAACAGGCCATTGCCCAATACCTGCTGGATATTGCGCATGCGTTGGTACAGCTCGACATCGTCGGGATGCAGAATTTTTTCCCACAGCCGATCACCGAGGGCACGCATTTCCGCCTTGCTGTAGCCCAGCTGCGGGCCGAGGTGGTTGTTGCTGTACATCACCCGCTTGCCGGCGATGTCGTGCACATAGATGGTGTCAGGTACTGCGTTGACCACATCGGACCAGAAGCGCTCACGCTCGATCAGTGACGTTTCGATGCGTTTGCGGTTGGTGATATCGCTGATGCTGAGGGTCACGGCCTGCAGGTCGTCGATACTCTCCGGCAGGCGCATCAATAACCACAAGTGGCGCTCATACCCTTGTGGCGTGGTGATCTGGCGCTCCATTTCCAGCTGACCGCTACCGCTGAGCAGAACACTGAGCAGCTGCATGCGGAAGCCTTCCGGGCGCAGCGGGCCGCTATTGAACAAGTGTTGCCAGGCCTGCTGGTTTGAGTCGACACCGAGCAGTTGCAGGGCCACCTGGTTGGTTTCCGTCAGGCGCAGGCGCTGGCACAGCTCAATATGGTGCTGCGGGTCTTCGTCCAGCCAGCGTTGCAGGCCGGTCATGCTGCGCAGTTGCTGTTGTTGCAGGTAGCGCTGTAACTCAGCCAGGTCGAGCACGCAAAGGGCGGTGCCGGTGCCGTCGAAGATGTCCTGATAGCGTCGGCGGGTTTCCTGCAGCACGTGCGAGGCGTGCTGTTCTTCGGTGACATCGCGCAGCACCCAGACAAAACCGGTGCGCTTGTTGTCTTCGCTCAAGTCGCTGCGGCTGATGTCATACAGATGAGTGACGCCGTTCTGCTGAATTTCTACCAGGTCCGGGCCAAGGTCGTTGTGCAGCGCGGTGTCGTGCAGCAGCAGCGGGTCGAGGCGTGGCAGCAGTTTCAGTAGGTGCCAATCACGCGCCTCATCGTTGCTCAACCCGAACATCGCTTCCGCTTGCGGGTTGAGGTACTGCAATTGGCCGCTGCTGTCGGTGACCAGCACGCGTTCTTCGATGGCGCCGAGTACGCTGGCTGCTTGCTGCAATGAGCGTCGTGAAGCGGTATTCAGTGCGTGCAGGTTGCGTTGTTCATTTAGCAGGCGGTACAGCGCCAACAGCGTGAGGGTGGCGCAGAGAATAAACAGCAGCAACTTGCTGGCCTGTTGCGGCAGCTGTTGGGCGCGCACCTTGCGCTCGTTGAACAGTGCACGCAGTTGCCAGTCGCTGCCTTTGAGTGGGGTTTCCAACATGCTCTGGTCGAGGTTTTCCGCCGTCACGGGCGGTGCGACGGCTGCATTTTGAATGCCTTGTGCCACGTTGCTGGCAATCACCCGCTGAGCATTGCGGTCTTCCAGTAGCCAGTGATGTTGGCTTTGATGGTGTTCATTCAGCCAACCGGTCAGTGCCTGGTTGGTCAGGCGCAATATCCAGAACCCGCTGGCCGTGCTGTCGGGGTTATGCCGCAGCAGCAGGTAGATACGCCCATGCTCGTTGGCACTGAAGGTATAAAAGAAACTGTCACGGCCACCCCGTTGCAGCAACTCTTCGAGGTACAACGTATCGTCGGTGGGCGCATGGCTGTCAGCGATGATGCGGCCCTCGGCATTCAGCCAGGCCAGGCTGCGCAGCGTCGGGAATACGCCGCGCAGCGTGTGCAGCAGTTCTTCCAGCTCATCTGGGTTGTTTGGCGGCAGCACATGGGGCTGCAGCAGCGCCTGGCCGGCACTGGCTTTCAGCGCCATATTCAAATTGAGGTGGTTGGCCAATTGCGAACTGTAGGCCAGGCCCAGTTGCCGCTGGTTGTCGAGCAGTTGCTGGGACTCCTGGCGCAGTTGCCAGAGCAGCAGCACCAACATGCTCAGCACCAACACCACCAGTGCGCCACGGGTCGGCCCACGCATCGTCGCAGCCGGCGGCGCGCCGGGAGTACGCGGTGTGATTGGGGGCGTGACTGTTGGCAAAGACCTACATCCTGGGGGCTGGGCGACGATGACGGTTCCTGGGGGCGCAGAACGGCCGGCAGGCAGGGGGCGGCTAGCATGCCATAACCGTGGCAAAGTGCCAGCGCCGCCGACGAGCGTCGTTTGCCCTGTTCGGCGCATTCCGGTAGCTTTGCCGCACGCGCGCGTGACTGTGCAAAGTCCCGTGCGCAGGTAGCGCCTGGCGGCTCCGTCCCCGCCGTTTAGCCTCAGGCTACACGCATCAGTTGGCGGCTTCTCTTTCGTTTCAACCCAGAACCAAGGTCATCATGGCTCAATAAATGCATCTGCCCTATTAGATTTTAGTCACGTTTTGCTATCTGTGGTCGAGCCCTCATCACCATTGGCTTTCCAGCCTCTTCAGCATGGTTTTTCCTCTCGATCCTGTGTCGTGGCAGAGCTTTTAGTTAGCTTTCGCTGATTTTGGGTCAAATTTAGGCTCCAAAACCTAACTTTTTTCGAAGCGCTCTTGTGATCGCTCCGGCCAGGAATCGCCAGCAGATTTCCTCTCGTGAAACAGCAGATAAAGTCCCTCTTATATATGAGGCTCATTACTTCTCAGGGCATCCACAAGCTGGAGACGCCATTGAGAAATTCTCGCGTGCAGGTGAAGTGATCACGGACGTCTAGGTTAGACTCGCGCCTTTGCATGCCTTTCTAGGAGCAGTTGCGTGAACACGGAAAACCATTCCCAGACGGCCGCTTTTCTTTGGTCCATTGCCGATCTGTTGCGCGGTGACTTCAAGCAGTCCCAGTACGGCCGCATCATCCTGCCGTTCACCTTGTTGCGGCGTATGGAGTGCGTGCTCGCGCCGACCAAGGATGAGGTGATCAAGCAGACCTTCGCCCAGGAAGGCCGCCCCGATACCGTGCGCGAGATGATTCTCCTGCGCGCGGCTGGCCAGCAGTTCTTCAACGGCTCGCCGCTGACCCTCGGCACGCTGTCCGACACCCAAACCGCCGCCGACCTGATGAGCTATGTGCAAGCCTTCAGCAAGGACGCACGCGAGATTTTCGAGCACTTCCACTTTGAAGATTTCGTTCAGCAATTGGAAACCGCCAACCTGCTGTATCAGGTGGTGCAGCGCTTCGCCGCCACCGACCTGAGCCCCGAGTTCATCAGCAACTTTGGCATGGGCATCATCTTCGAGGAGCTGATCCGCAAGTTCGCGGAAAGCTCCAACGAAACGGCCGGGGAGCACTTTACCCCACGCGATATCGTGCACCTCACCACATCCTTGGTGATCACCGATCAGGACCACAAGCTCGCACCCAACAGCATCGTCACCATCTATGACCCAACCGCCGGCACCGGCGGCTTTCTGTCTGAGGGTGATGAGTACATCCAGTCCATCAGCGAAAAGGTCAGCGTGTCGCTGCACGGCCAGGAGCTCAACCCCGAGTCCTATGCCATCTGCAAGGCAGACATGCTGATCAAGGGCCAGGACGTGGCCAGCATCAAGCTCGGCAACACCCTGTCCAACGACCAGCTTGCCGACAAGCGCTTCGACTTTATGCTCAGCAACCCGCCGTTTGGCGTGGAGTGGAAGAAGGTACAAAAGCAGATCACTGACGAGCACAGCCACAAGGGCTTCGACGGCCGCTTCGGCCCGGGCCTGCCACGGGTGTCCGACGGCTCGCTGCTGTTTCTGCTGCACCTGGTCAGCAAGATGCGTGACCCGCGCGACGGTGGCTCGCGCATTGGCATCATCCTTAACGGCTCGCCGCTGTTTACCGGCGGCGCGGGTTCGGGTGAGTCGGAGATACGCCGCTACCTGCTGCAGAACGATCTGGTCGAAGCCATAGTCGCGTTGCCCACCGACATGTTCTACAACACCGGCATCGCCACCTATGTGTGGATTCTCTCCAACCACAAGGCCGCTGCGCGCCAGGGCAAGGTGCAGTTGATCGACGGCAGCCAGCACTACGCCAAAATGCGCAAATCGCTGGGCAGCAAGCGCCAGTACATCACCGAGGATCAAATCAGCGAGCTGGTGCGCCTGTATGGCAGCTTCGAGCAAACCGCCCACAGCAAAATCTTCCCCATCGACGCCTTCGGCTACCGCCGTATCACCGTCGAGCGCCCGCTGCGCCTGAACTTCCAGACCAGCGCAGAGCGCATCGCGAAAGTGCTGGAAGAGAAAACCCTGCAGAAGCTCGACAGCGCCGCCCAGCAGCAACTGATGAGCGCCCTGCAAGCGATGGATGCCAGCGTGTTGCACCGCAACCGCGAGCAGTTCAGCAAGCTGCTGAAAAAAGCCCTCACCGCGCGTAGCGTCAGCCTCAGCACGCCGGAACTCAAAGCCCTGATGAGCGCCTTAAGCGAGCGCGACCCCGAGGCGGATATCTGCATGACCAAAGGCCAGCCAGAAGCCGACGCCGGCCTGCGCGATAACGAGAACGTGCCGTTGGGCGAATCGGTGCACGACTACTTCCAGCGCGAAGTCATCCCCCATGTGCCGGATGCCTGGATCGACGAAAGCAAAACCGATGCGCTGGACGGCGAAGTCGGCATTGTCGGCTTCGAGATTCCCTTTAACCGCCACTTCTATGTATTCCAGCCACCGCGCCCATTGACCGATATCGACCGCGACCTAAAAGCCTGCACCGACCGCATCAAGCAGATGATTGAGGGGCTGTCGGCATGAGCTTTCCTGCGTATCCGGCGTACAAAAGCTCTGGCGTGGAATGGTTGGGGGAAGTGCCGGAGCATTGGACTGTAATTGCCTTAAAGTGGCTTTCTCCAGTGTTCAGGGGAGCGTCTCCGAGACCTATTGATGACCCGATTTATTTTGATGATGACGGTGAATTTGGCTGGGTCAGAATCGCGGATGTAACGGCGTCGCCTGATGGCTATTTATACGAAACAACTCAGAGGCTTTCCGCTCTTGGATCTTCTTTGAGTGTAAAGCTTGAGCCGGGCGAGCTGTTCTTGAGTATCGCGGGCTCTGTTGGTAAACCATGTATTACTGCGGTTAAGGCGTGCATTCACGATGGATTTGTTTATTTCCCATGGTTGTCTATAGATCAACGCCTTTTGTACAGAGTCTTTGAGTCTGGCCTCTGCTTTGGCGGCCTTGGAAAAATGGGTACTCAACTCAATTTAAACACCGATACCGTTGGTGGGATTTGTATCGCTGTTCCTCCTGCGGCTGAGTTGACTCGGGCACTCGCATTCCTCGACCACGAAACCGCCCGCATCGACGCGCTGATCGACGAGCAGCAGCGCCTGATCGAACTGCTCAAGGAAAAGCGCCAGGCCTTGATCTCCCAAGCCGTCACCAAAGGCCTCGACCCGACGGTGCCGATGAAAGACTCCGGCGTTGAGTGGCTAGGCGAGGTGCCGGCGCATTGGGAGGTGTGCAAACTAAGTTTTCGCTATTCGGTTGAGCTTGGAAAAATGCTCGATGAAAAGAAAAACATTGGAGCTAATCCTCTGCCATATCTGAGGAATCAAGATGTTCAGTGGGGAGTCATCAATATCGATAGCCTTCCACTGATCGATATTGAGCCAAGTGAATATGAGCGATACACAGTTAGGCTTGGTGATCTACTTGTTTGTGAAGGAGGAGATGTAGGGCGTGCTGCAATCTGGCGGTATAAGGACAGCATAATTGGCTACCAGAAGGCATTGCATCGACTTCGTCCAGAATCACCAAACAGAGATACCGCAGAGTTTTTTTTCTATAGTTTGATGGCTGCAAAAGCACAGGGTGTCTTTGACGAATCTGATACAAAAGCAACTATTTCTCACCTGCCCGCAGAGAAATTCAGGCAGTACAGATTTGCGTTTCCGCCTATCGACGATCAACAAGAAATTGCTTCTGTACTTGGCGGCAGGCTCAAGCGTTCAAGCGAGACCATTTCTTATGCTGAAAACACGATAGCTATTCTCCAAGAACGCCGCTCTGCCCTAATCTCCGCCGCCGTCACCGGCAAAATCGACGTACGCGGCTGGCAGCCCCCGGCTAGCGCGCCAACTCCCGAATTAGCACAAGAGGCCGTGTAATGGCGGACAGCAAGGAAGCTCAGTTTCAGCAGGACATTATCGACGCCCTGGCCGCCCAAGGCTGGCAGGTCGGCACGGCCAGCGGCTATGACCGGCGCACGGCGCTGTATACCGAAGACGTGCTGGGTTACTTCAAAGATGCCTGGCCGGAGCGTTGGGACAAGTTCGCCAAGGCCAACCCGAACAACCCGGACGATGTACTGGTGCAGAAGCTGGTGCGCGAGCTGGAGCAGAGCGGCACTCTGGATGTGCTGCGCCATGGCTTCAAGCTGCCGGCGGTGAAGGTAGAGCTGTGCAGCTTTCAGCCCGACCACGGCATGAACCCGGACACCCTCAAACGTTACCAGTGCAACCGTCTGCGCGTGGTGCCGGAGGTGTCTTATTCGCCCCATGCGCGTGATGCCGCTAGCGGCGGGCAGAGCTACAACCCACGGCTGGATCTGGTGCTATTCGTCAACGGCATCCCCACTGCCACGCTGGAGCTGAAAAGCGAGTTCAAGCAGTCGGTGGAAAACGCCAAGCGCCAGTATCGCCAAGACCGCCCAGTAAAAGATCCACTGACGCGCAAGCCCGAACCGCTACTGACCTTTAAGCGCGGCGCGCTGGTGCACTTTGCCGTGGGCCAGAACGAAGTGGCGATGACCACCAAGCTGGCGGGTAAAGACACCTTCTTCCTGCCGTTTAACCTCGGCAGTGCGGAAGGCGGCGCGGGCAACCCGATGCCTGAGGATGACAGCCAGTACGCCACCAGCTACCTGTGGCAACGCCTGATGCAGCCGGATGCCTGGCTCAAGGTGCTGGGGCGCTTTCTGCACCTGGACAAAAAAACCAGCGAAGGCTTCGACGGCACGCCGGTAACCAAGGAGACCATGATCTTCCCGCGTTACCACCAGTGGGAAGTGGTCAACCAACTGATCAACACCACCCGCGCCGAAGGGCCGGGTAAGCGCTATTTGATCCAGCACAGCGCCGGCTCGGGCAAGTCCAACTCCATCGCCTGGACGGCCCATCAACTGGCCTCGCTGTACGACGATGCCGGTCAGCGCCTGTTCAATTCAGTGATCGTGATTACCGACCGCACGGTGTTGGACAAGCAGCTGCAGGACACCATCTACCAGTTCGAGCATGCCCAGGGCGTGGTCAAGCAGATCAACCGTGAAACCAGCAGCCAGAGCAAATCCGAGCAACTGGCCGAAGCTTTGGCCGAGCAGACGCGCATCATCATCGTCACCATCCAGACCTTCCCAGCACTGTTCGATGCCCTGGACAAATACCCCAAGCTGGCCAGCGGGCGCTATGCGGTGATCGCCGACGAGGCGCATTCCTCGCAGACCGGCTCGTCGGCCAGCAAGCTGAAACAGATTCTCGGCAGCGATGCCCTCGATGCTGAAGAAGTCAGCGCCGAAGAGCTGCTGGACGCCGCCGTGCAGGCGCGCCAACCGAATGAGCGCATCAGCTACTACGCCTTTACCGCCACGCCCAAGGCCAAGACCTTGGAGCTGTTCGGTCGCCCGGCCGACCCAACGCTGCCGGCCAGTGCCAGCAACAAGCCGGAGGCGTTTCACCTGTACTCCATGCGCCAGGCCATTGAGGAGGGTTTTATCCTCGACGTGCTGCGCAACTACACCACCTACAGCACTGCCTGGAAGATCGCCCACCCGGATGGCGAAGACGACGAGGTGGACAGCAAGAAGGCGCGCATCAAGCTGGCACGTTGGGTGCGCCTGCACCCGTACAACATCAGCCAGAAGGTCGAGGTGATCGTCGAGCACTTCCGCGCCAATATCCGTGGCCTGCTGAATGGCCAGGCCAAGGCCATGGTCGTCACCAGCAGCCGTCAGGAGGCGGTGCGTTACCAGTTGGCATTGAAGGCCTACGTGCAGCAGATGGGTTACCGCGACGTGCACCCGCTGGTGGCGTTCTCCGGCAGCGTGTTGCCGGATGGGGTGATCCCCGAAGAGGTGACGGAAAGCAGCAGCCTGCTCAACGCCGGCCTGAATGGCCGTGACCTGGCGCAGGCGTTCGACACCCAGGACTTCAACGTGATGATCGCGGCCAACAAGTACCAGACCGGCTTCGATCAACCCAAGCTGTGCGCCATGTACGTGGACAAAAAGCTGCAAGGCGTGGACTGCGTGCAGACCCTGTCGCGGCTGAACCGTACCTTCGGTGACAGCAAGGAAACCTTCATCCTCGACTTTTTCAACGAGCCGCAGGACATTCTCGACGCCTTCTTGCCGTACTACACCAAGGCCGAGCTGACCGATGTGACCGACCCGCAGATCATCTATGACCTGCAGAAGAAACTGGATGCTGAGGGTATCTATCACTGGCAGGAGGTCGAGGCGTTCGCCATGGCCTTCTTCGATCCCAAGGCGGCGGCCAGCAAGCTCAGCTACTACTGCACTCCGGCCAAGGAGCGCTTTGCCAAGCGTTATGCCTTCTCGCTGGATTCGCGCCAGCATGCGCTGGATTACAAGCGTACAGCCGAAGCCAACGGTGACAGCGCCGGCCTGAAAAAAGCTGAGCACGCACTGAAAGAAGCCGGCGAGCAGGTGGACCAGCTCGACCTGTTCCGCAAGAACCTGCAGAGCTTTGTGCGCCTGTACGAGTTCCTCTCGCAAATCGTGCCGTATGAGGACCGTGAGCTGGAGCAACTCTGCGTGTTCGCCAAACACCTGCACCCGCTGCTGCGCGTGGATCGCCTGCAACAAGACGACGTGGACGTGGGCGAGCTGCAACTGAGCCACTACCGCCTGAGCAAGCGCGCCGAGCACCAACTGCGCTTGAGCGAAGAAGACGGCGAATACACCCTCAAGCCCGGTAGCGACGTAGGCAGCGGTAAACCGCATGACCCGGAGAAAAAGCGTCTCTCGGAAATCATCGAAGCACTGAACGACATCTTCGGTGCCGAGGTGAGCGATGACGACCAACTGCAGTTCCTCACCGGCATCGCCCAGCGCATCAGCCGTCAGGAAGATGTAATGGCCCAGGTGAACAACCACTCGGTGGAGCAAGTGATGCACGGCCTGTTCCCCAAGCGCGTACTCGACACCGTGTTGGACGCCATGACTGACCACGAGAAACTATCGCTGGAAGTGCTGGATAACGAGACCAAGAGCCGGGCGTTTGCGCTGGTGATTTTGAAGATGCTGACGGCCGCTGGGGGCTTGGGACAAGGTAACCGCAGTGGGGGTGCCTGATTTTTTCGGGCGCTGTTAGATTAGATTTCAGAGGGCTTAGGCAGAAGGCTTGAAGGGTCGCAGGCGAGCTCGCCTGCGATGCGATAGAGCTTCTCGACGGTGATGTTGACCTCACCACGCTCGATCCGTCCTACGTAGCTGCGGTCGATGCTGCACGCCAGCGCCAATGCATCCTGGGATATCCGGCAGGCCTTCCTCTGCACTCGGATGCGTTCCCCTAACGCTTTCGCCAACTTATCCATGACCGTCTCAATTCAACTTGAGGCGGCACTATCGTGCGTTTGCGGATGCACAGGCCACGGATTATAATCCGCATTTCTTTGCGTTAATTCTTCTGGTGCCTCAATGAAATCGGCCTCGTTTATCTTCGACAGGCGTCTGTATGAGCTGCTTCAGGAGCCAGGGCGTGCAACCTTTACGACCCGTGAACTGCGCGATGCCTATGCCGCTCGCCTGAGTGGCACACCTTTCCGTATCGCCGATGTGCGCCGCTATGTGTATGAGCAGATCCGTCGATTAGTGCGCGCAGGCTGGGTTGTGCTGGATGAGGATCGTCGTGTTCGAGGACAGGTCTACCACCTGCAGCCGATTCCGGTACATCTGCAACTGGAACTGATCGACAGCGGTTTTGAGAACAGCCTGATGGCTGCCGGAGTGCCCGAACTAGAGACGGCAGTACGCGACGTGGAAACTTTGCCGCTTAAGTCGTCAGCCAATACGGATTTGCAGTTGGAGGCGCTCCACAAGGAAATCCGCTTGGACTTTCTCACTTCAATGGGCGAGGCAGAGCGATTCAAACTGCTTCTCGACGAGATGCCGCATTTGCGGGACAAGGTTGAAGGTGACTACCTAGAAGCAAGGGATCGCAGTTCTCGCCTCTTGGGTCATCTGCGCGCTATCGAAAAGACCCTCAAAACGCTCGCTACACCACGATGAGCAGATCGCTACGCAGTTGGCAGAACAGCTGCATCACCAAGGCGTTGGAGCACTTCACCGTAACGCCGCACTTCTTTTGCCAGGCAACGCCTGGAGCCGGAAAGACGCGCATGGCTGCAGAACTGGCCAGCCGACTGCTTGAGCAGGACAGAATCGATTTGGTGCTGTGCTTTGCGCCGTCCTGCCAGGTCGTGGAGGGTTTTCGTTCGACCTTTGCGGCTGTGCTAGGCAGGCGTCTCGACGGCCAGATAGGTGCCGTGGGCGCGGCTTATACCTATCAGGCCATGGAGTACCGTGATGAGGGATTCTGGCAGCTTCTTGATGACTACCGGGTGTTTGTGGTCTTCGATGAGATCCACCATTGCGCCGGCCACGATCCGCTGCTAAGCAATGCCTGGGGGCAGCAGATACTGCATCGGATACAGGATCGGGCTGCCTTCACGTTGGCCCTGTCTGGCACGCCCTGGCGTTCGGACGACAAGGCCATCGCATTGGCGCGGTATTCGTCGCCCGAGGGGCATTTGATCTGTGATTACCGTTATGGCTTGAAAGATGCCGTTGTCGACGGTGTGTGCCGATCACCTCGCATTGTGTTGCTCGACAACCAGAAGGTGAAACTTACGGAAGAGCTTGGCGCGGATAGCTCCGTGAGGCTGTTTCCCAGCATCGCCAAGCTTTTGGGGGAGTCACCTGTCACCTATGAGGAACTGCTGCGTCATGACGAGGTGATCAATCCAATCCTCGACCTTGGCTGCAGTAAGCTGAACGAGCTACGCCAGATCAAACCTGATGCCGCTGGTTTGGTGGTGGCCACCGACATCGAACACGCCCAGCAAGTTGCACTGGCTCTAGAAGCAATGGGTGAAGAGTGCCGCATCGTGACCAACAAAACCCCGGATGCGCAGCAGGTGATCAATGCATTCCGGAGCAGCGCCTGCCGCTGGATTGTCGCCGTCGGAATGATCAGTGAAGGCACCGACATTCCCCGCCTGCAAGTGTGCTGCTATCTCAGTCGTATCCGCACCGAACTGCACTACCGGCAAGTGCTGGGGCGAGTGCTGCGGCGTACAGGTGAGTCCGACGACCAGGCCTGGCTATTTATGCTGGCGGAGCCAACACTTCAGGGCTTTGCGGAGCGAATTGCGGATGACTTACCGGATGATCTGGCTGTTTTAAGCGATGCCCATATGCCTGGTTTAACCCCAGGCTCCCGGCCAGAGCCGGTGGGGGTTTTGGGGCATGTCGAAAGTATCGGCGATGTAGGGTTTGGTGGTGCAGAACCTGGTATTGGGTCGCAAGCTACAAACATCATTTCACTGGGTGGCTTTGCAACTGCGCCCGCTTACCAGGTCAGCTTTTCTCAGCATTACCGGCAGCAGCTACTGGCTTGTTTTTGATGTGCAGTAAGTCGAGGCTGCTCGAATGATATCGGTGTGCATGAATCCATAACCGGCCGGTGCAGCGTGGATCGTAATCTTGAGGTGCGTATGGAGATTAAGTCGCAGGATATCGTTGAGGATGTGATCTGCGACGTGTGCCGTTCTAGTACACGTATTCCGGGCTATGGTCTCCAATACGGCAAGCTTGAAGCCCAATGGGGATATGGCTCGCAGCATGATGGCGAGAACTACAGGGTGCATCTCTGTGAGCCCTGTTTTTTCAGGGTGCTGAGTGGATTGCGTCGGGAGCGCATGGTCAATGGCATGCTCGATGATGATCAGCCATTTTCCTCTGAGGATTTTGGTTTGGTCAGCAAGGGAAACTACTGGGAAAAGAGCTGATGTCTGAATCAGGGGTTGCTGAGCGCCTTAAGCAGGTCGAGACGCTAGCCATACAGGTCTTCGGTGCGGATTCCACGCCATCCGGCCACCCAGTCCGCTCTCATCTGGCCAGGCATTCCAGGGCCATCTGGCCACCTGTTCCACGGCCATCCGGCCGGGCAGTCGGAGCGCAGCGACGCAGGGGTGGCATT